>JANMVQ010000399.1:0-2438 GCA_031392845.1 Chloroflexota bacterium | reverse complement strand
CGGCGGGATACCGAGTCGTTTGCTTGCCGAATGTGCGTCAACGCCATCGCTGATTCTGTCTGCACATATTGCGGGTAGAAGCAAGGACGGTGGCCCACCAGCTGCAAGCGTGCCACTGTTGAAAAACTGGGAAGTTGTGCTTGGCAGTACATAGTTAAAGCATAATCATGTCAATACCAGCCCAACTCCCACGCGTGATTGCCGCGCTGCACTTATTGCCCTCCGAGCATTGCCGCCGCTCCCAGACTTTTTCCCAGAACCAAATGATCGAGCACGCTTTAATCCATGCCCAGATCGCCTACGACGGCGGGGTACGGGCTGCCTATTTGCAAGATGTGCACGACACGCCGGTCGCACCCAGCATCCTGCCGCACACGATCGCCAATGTCACGGCCGTCGGGCGCGCGATCAAACAAACCTTCCCCGATTTCCAACTCGGCGTGTGTCTGATGCAGCACGGGGCCAAAGAGCCGCTGCAAATCGCCAGCGATATCGGGGCCGACTTCGTGCGGATCAAGGTCTATATGGGAATCATGGTCAAGGCCGAGGGGATCATCACGGGTTGCGCCTACGAGGCGATCCAGCACCGCCATCAAATCGGGGCCAGCCACATTCGCATCTTCGCCGACATGTATGACCGGGTCGGCGTGCCGCTCTCGCCCCTGCCCTTAGTGGAAGCCTGCCGCCAGGCGGTGGTGTTCGGCCAAGCGGACGGGCTGGTGCTGACCGGAATGAATGTCGACGATTCCGTGTCGATGTTCGACCAAATCGCTCCGCTCAATTTGGGTGTGCCTTTGATCCTGGGCGGCAGCGCCACTGCAGCCGTCTTGCCGCGCTTCCCCCATGCGTCGCATTTCGTCGTCCACGGCGCTTTCATCCAAAAAGGCCTGCCCGCCCAGAATGGCCTGCCGGTGGAGTGGAGCGTGGAGAACGTGCGCAAAGTCGTCAACGAATAGAAACGAATAAACGGATGAGTATTCTTTTTCGTTTCTATTCGTTTATTCGTTGATCTATTCGTTGACCGCTTCCCTCAGCCATACCCGCATCTCGCCCGGGGCACGGTTGTCCCAGGTGCAGTACGGGATGGCGGTCACGTCGACGGTTTTTTGCTTAAGTTGAGTTTTGTTTGGGTCGACGGTGGCGTACAGTTGCTTGCCCCACTGGCTGTCTTGCAGCAGCGCCTGCCCGCGCAGCACGGTGACGCCACCAAGCAATTTGGGCTTGAATTCGGCCGTAAACGGGGTTTCTGGGGAGAGCATCACCCGATCCAACGGCGCAATCTTGTTGTCCACCCCTTCCAGACAATACACCAGCGGCCCGCGTTGCATAGCGACTCGTCCGATCAACTGACGAACAGCCGGGTTGGCTTGTACAAACTGCACTGGCATGTCGAGGTTTAGGGTGATCGTGTCGCCATCCTGCCAAGTCTGTTGGAGTTTGAGGTAGCCTTTTTTCAATTGACCATTGACCATTGACAGTTGACCATTGATTTTGACGGTGAAGTTCTGGCACCAACCGGGAATGCGCAGATTTACGGCAAACTTTTGGGCTTTAGACAACTTGAGTTTTAGCTCGATTTTGCCGTCCCATGGATAGTTCGCGGTCTGCTCAATGGTCACTGGGGAGTTACCAAGAGTCACTTCCGCCGTGTTGCTGGCATACAAATGCGTCCACAGGCCATCGGCGCTGGTCGAGTAGAAATAACCGCCCACGCTGGCGATCAGGCGCGCGATATTCGGCGGGCAGCAGGCGCAATCGAACCAGCCCTGGCGGTGGTGATGCCCAGCAGACGCCAGCGGGTTATCGTAGAAGAAGCCTTTGCCATCCAACGATACGCCACTGAGCGAGCCATTGAACAGACAACGCTCCAGCACATCGGCGTACTGGCCATTGGCATCGAACTGCAACATGCGGTGGCCCCAAAACACCATCGCGACTGAGGCGCAGGTCTCGGCATAGGCGGTCTCGTCCGGCAAATCGTAAGCATAGGTAAAGCCTTCGTTGCTGGCGGACGGACCAATCCCGCCGGTCAGATACATCCGCTCATCGACGATGCTGTGCCATAAGCGCTCGCACGCCTTCAACAGCGCTGCGTCACCGGTTTCGTTGGCGATGTCGGCCATCGCGCAATATAAGTACACCGCCCGCACCGCATGGCCGGTCACCACCGACATTTCACGTACCGGCATATGGCTCTGGTTGTATTCGTAGCGGGTCGTCGCCGGCTTATTGCGGGCGAAGTGAAAGTTATTCGGATTCTGCCCGCGCGCTAGGGCTTCGACGTCGTAGTAATGGTCGCGCCCCGGCTTGGGTGACTTCGAGCCGACTTTGCCATGCCCGCGCTCATCAACAAAGTACTGGGCCAACTTTAAATAGCGCTTATTTTCGGTCACGTGGTAGAGCTTGACCAAGGCCAGCTCGATCTCCTGATGGCCGCA
>JANMVQ010000395.1:0-3026 GCA_031392845.1 Chloroflexota bacterium | reverse complement strand
AGGAATCACTTATGCTTGACCATCTCACAACTATCGGCAGGCCAGAGCGGCCATCTTTGCCTGCCAAGGTCGTCATCCATGCTACACACAGGGGATTCTTCGGGCTGCGCCCTCAGAATGACATTTCGCTGAGTAGTTACCAAGCGTCAACGAATAGAAACGAATAAACGAATATTTTCGCCGCCCATTCGTTTATTCGATTCTATTCGTTGATATTCGTTGACGCTAACTTAAGCTAACATGCCCACAATGCGAGCCCTATGGATCGCCCTTGTGGGCATGTTGCTGTTTCGTGCAGCCAACCAGTTATCCCACGTCTGCCAAACCCGCTTGCACCGGCACGGCTTACTGGCGCACATTTCGCCCGGAAGGTGGAATGGGTCGCTTTCAGCTGGTGCAACATATTGTGTTTGATTGTGCCGATGCTGCTGAAGGTGAGCGCGTCTTTCGAATCTTCACTCAACCCATAGCACGCATGGCGCAGGCGCCAAGGCCTTTATTGGGCGGACACCCAGCCCGGGCCGATGATTTTGCGGCTTACTGCGAATTTAATCTGGCTGGGGGAACCGAATGCAAGGTGTTATCGCGCTATGACGGCCTGGTCTCACAGATCTATAGCATTCATGCCACCAGTATCGACGAGTGGCCCTCCGAGAAAGAGTTGCTGGACTGGGGAGTCGTGCGGATGGATGAGGCGTTTGCGGGTTTGCGCTGAAAGGATTGTTGCATATATCGCCTGTTTCCATTACAACTAGCCCTATGAAAATCACATCAATCAAAACAGCCGCGACGGTCGGTCATGGCATGCACCTATGGGTGAAGATTACGACGGATGCGGGTGTTATCGGCTTGGGCGAATGTGTGCATGGCGGCACGCAGGCGATTGCGATCATCAAATATCTGGAGCCCAAAATCGTTGGACGTGATCCATTTGCCATCGACGCGATCTTCGAGGAGATGCGGCGCGGGCATGTGTTTGATGGCGGCACGGGTGGGGCGTTGATTACGGCGCTGACTGGCATCGAGCTGGCCCTATGGGACTTGAAAGGCAAAGCCCTGAAGGTCCCGCTCTATGAACTAATGGGCGGCAAGTTCCGCGACAAAATCTGGGTGTATGCGGATTGTGAGATTGATCCGGGCATGGACTTCGACGCGATCAAGACGGTGGTCGATGATGTGCTGGAGCGCGGCTTTACCGCCCTAAAAGTCGACATTGACATCGGCGCATACAGCGTTACTCGCGGCACGCAGACCTTCAAAGTGGTGAAGGATGGCTTTAATTACACAGCTGGTCAGATCGAACACGAGCGCATGATTGAACTTGTTGACATGGTGACCAGTGCGGCGGGCAAGGGCGTTTCAGTCGCCGTAGACATCCACACCCGTCTGGATGTGCCGAGTGCGATTCGGGTGGTCAAGGATCTCTCACCCTATCACTTGATGTGGATCGAGGAGCCCGTCCCGCCGGAAAATATCGACGCGATGCGTGAGGTGAAGCAGCACAGCGCCAACCCGATCTGCGCCGGCGAGAACCTGTATTTGCGGCATGGCTTACGTGAGTTGATCGAGAAGCAAGCGGTCGATATCATCATGCCTGACTTGCCCAAATGCGGTGGCCTGAGCGAAGGGCGCAAGAGCGCCAATCTGGCCGAGCTGTATTACATGGGCTTTGCCCCGCACAATGTCTCGTCCCCCATTGGCACGATGGCCAGCGCTCATGTATGCGCCAGCGTGCCGAACTTCTTGGTGTTGGAGTATCACTGGTTACACCGCGATTATTGGAGCACGATCATCAAAGAAAAAGAAGACATCATCAAGGACGGCTACATCACAATACCCGACAAGCCTGGAATCGGCGTGGAACTCGATGAGGAAGTGGCCCGTCAGTATCAATGGCCCGGCACGACCTGGTTCGAAGACACTCCGCCAGTGGGTGAAGACGCCTTGCGCGACCCTACACCGCACCCGGCGATTCGGTGACGCAGCGGATGAAGAAGTGATGGGATAAAGGGGATGAACGGGATGATTTATCCTCTTCATCCCGTTCATCCCCTGCATCCCCTTCATCCTAAAAATGGGAGAGATGTGCTGTCAATATTGTCTTTTTTAGTTGGGTTTGTCATTGTCAATTTCACGATCAGCTCGACGGTGCGGACATTTGTGTTGCCGCGTTCGGCGCCGGACAAGCTGAATGCATTTTTGTTCCGCACCTGGCGGCGGGTCTTTAACCTAGTGCTGATGCGGATCGAGCGCTATGAAACGCGCGACAGCATCATGGCACTGTATGCCCCCATCGCGCTGATGACCCTGACGCCAGTCTGGTTGTTTCTGATTACGATTGGCTATGCCTTCATGTTCTGGGCGCTGGGGGCGGAGGGCTGGCTCAAGGCACTATCGCTCAGTGGTTCCTCACTACTGACGCTGGGAGTGACGCCACCGGAAGGGCTGTGGCAGACCCTGCTGACTTTTTTTGAGGCGGCCACTGGCATGATCATGGTCGCGTTGTTGATTGCTTATCTGCCCACAATCTACGCCACCTTTCAGCGGCGCGAACTGTTGGTGACGGCGTTGGCTACCCGCGCAGGTGAGCCACCCTGGGGCGTGACGTTGCTGGATCGAGCCTATCTTGTCAGTCGCATGGGCGCGCTGCACGAGTTGTGGGTGGAATGGGAGTCCTGGTTTGTCGACATGGAAGAGAGCCACACCTCGCTCGGGTCGACCTTGTTCTTTCGCTCGCAAAACCCCAGTCGATCCTGGATTATCGCCGCTGGTGCGATCTTGGACGCCGCGGCCCTTTATCGCGCAGCGGTAGATCTAGATCCGGACCCAGCCGCCGATTTGATGATTCGAGCGGGTTATCTGGCCTTGCGCAGCATTGCCAAACCGTTTGGTTTCAAAATCATAGATGACCCGCGCTTCCCCGATCAACCTATCAGTGTGACCCGGGCCGAGTTCGATGCGGCCTGCGATCAATTGCGGGCCAGCGGGATCCCGCTGAAATTAGATGCACAGCAAAGCTGGTTAGA
>JANMVQ010000054.1:0-26234 GCA_031392845.1 Chloroflexota bacterium | reverse complement strand
AAAGCCCGACAAGATCGTCACCACGCCCATCGACATGCGCATCACGCCCATGGCATCTTGGGTCCAAAATGCGCTTAGGCTGATCAGAAAGCGCCAGGCAAAACTGACAAACAACGCCAGGGCCATGGATAGGGTGAACAGGAGCCACTGCGTCAATGAAGCCGGCCAATGCACCGGATAGACCCATGCAAAGAACAGCACAATCGGCACACCACGCATCAGCAGTTGGCCGAGCGCACGGCCCACATCTTGCGCCCACCAGTACCAGAAGAAGCTGATCGGACGGGCCAGATCGGTGGCGATGTCGCCGCTGCGCACATTGCGCACCACGTCCCACCAGCCCCATAACCCGATGTAGGCCAGCACGGCCTGAGTGAGCGCCGCAAAGGTCAAGGCATCTTCCACACGATAACCCGCCACCACTGGATTGGCCTGCGCATTGAACAGCGCGATCAACACCGCGCCGCGCAGCAGTCCAAAAAACGCGTTGGTGATCAGCCCAGCAACGTTGGCTACCCGGTACGCCATCTGCCGTTGAAATGCAAGCCGGGCGAGGGTAATAAGGGCCATGCGTTAATCACCTGAGGATTTCACCACGAAGGACAGGAAGACCTCGAAGACTGATCTTTATCTTCGTGAGCTTCGTGTCCTTTGTGGTTATCTCAGAAAGGCTCAGCTTCGATCCATTACTCGTGACACCGCGAAGTCGATAATAAAAAACAGCACCACGCCCATCAACAAAAAGCCCCACCATGGTGTGTTGACCCAGATAACAATATGCAGCTTGTCCAGAACCAGCCACAGGATTGCCAGAAAAACAATCGCGGTAACCAAGGAACTTGCGCGGCGTTTCATAGAGCTGATTCTACACACAGGGAGGGCGCCGGAAAGAAAGGACTTATAGACCCACCAACCCGTCAAACCAAAAATTTGCGTAGTTCTTGAGCCACCCGTTCTGGCTGTCCATCCGGGTTGCGCTGTTTGTCGTAATTCCAAGCGGCCGCGTGACCCAACCCAGCCAACTCGACCCGTTTATGGTTGGGCGCGATTTTCTCCAGCGCGGAGAGGGCGACTTTGAGATAGCGGGGGCTTTTGCTGCCACCGATCAAACCGCCGCGATCCTTTCCGGAATCGCGGCGGTCACCTTAGAAAATTTCAGAACCTTACAAACCCCTAGGAACACCCCGTCGTGCTGCCGCACGTGTTGCACTTCAAACACGTGCCATTCCGCACCAGCGTCCACGCGCCGCACTCCGGGCAGGGGTCGCCAACGTAGCCTTTCAGCTTGGCCTCGCGGGCTTTCTCGGCCACGCTCATCTTGGGCCGAGCCGTAACGCTCGCGGCCGGGGTGGGCGTCTCGATCTCGGTGTGCTTACCGTTGCCGTTCCCATTCATGTGGCTGGTCAACCCCTTCACCTGAATCCGGGTGATGGTCGCGCTCAGACCGTTGCCAGTGTCCTCGGGTTCTTCGCCATGGCCGTTAAAGCCCTCGTCGTTGAACTCGCGGCTGGGCAGACGCAGTTGGGCCGGGGGCACCTCGTGTTCGCTGATCACCTCTTCCTCGTGATACTCCGGCTCCTCATCCTTGTGGGCCGCACCTTCGTGGGCCAAATCGGTCCGGCCCAAATACGTAATCGCCAGTTCGCGGAACAGATAATCGATCACGCTGCTGGCCATCCGAATATGGTCGTTGCCCTGCACCATGCCAGCCGGCTCGAACTTGGTGAACACAAACGTATCCACATATTCGTCCAGCGGCACGCCGTATTGCATGCCCAGCGAGACCGCAATCGCAAAGCAGTTCAACAGGCTGCGGATGCCCGCGCCCTCCTTGTGCATGTCAATGAAAATCTCGCCCAACGTGCCATCCGAGTATTCCCCGGTGCGCAAGAAAATAGTCTGCCCGCCGATCTTGGCCTTCTGGGTATAGCCGCCGCGCCGGTTCGGTAAGCGCCGCTGCTTGGCTAGATAGCGCACCACCGTCTTTTCGACAAGCCGTTCGATGATTTGGGGAGAGACGGCAGACGGCAGACCAAAGGCGGCGCTGTCCATCACCCGTCCGCCGTCCTCCATCGTCGATTCTTCTTCCTCATCCGACATCGTATTCAACGGCTGCGACAACTTCGAGCCATCCCGATACAGCGCGTTGGCTTTGGTGCCAACCTGCCAGCTCAGCATATAGGCGTTGGCCACATCTTCGACCGTGGCCTCGTTGGGCAGGTTAATCGTCTTGCTGATGGCGCCGCTTAAGAACGGCTGGGCCACGCCCATCATCAGGATGTGCCCTTCGGCAGAGATATAGCGTTTGCCGTATTTGCCGCACTTGTTGGCGCAATCAAACACCGCGTAGTGCTCTTCTTGCAGATGGGGCGCGCCCTCGACGGTCATTGTGCCGCACACATAGTCGTTCGCCGCGTTAATCTGCGCTTTGCTAAAGCCGAGCGCCTGCAACAAATTGAACTTGTAGTCGTTCAACTGCGCCTCACTAAAGCCAAGCACGTCTTTGCAGAAGTCCTCACCCAAATTCCACTTGTTAAAGACAAATGGAATCTCGAACGCGGTCGGCAAGGCCGCTTCGATCTTGGCCAGCACCGCGTCGGTAAAGCCCTTGGCCTTGAGCGCCTCCGGGTGAATGCCCGGAGCGCCCTGGAGCGAGCCGGTGCCGACCGCATACTTGATGACATCGTCGATCTGCGCTGCGCTGTAGCCCATCTTGCGCAAGGCGGGCGGCACACTCTGATTGACGATCTTGAAGTAGCCGCCCCCGGCCAGCTTCTTGAACTTCACCAGCGCAAAGTCCGGCTCGATGCCGGTGGTATCGCAGTCCATAACTAACCCGATGGTCCCAGTCGGGGCAATTACCGTGACTTGCGCGTTGCGGAAACCATGCTTCTCGCCCAGCTTCAACATCTGGTCGGCATCTTCGCGGGCTGCCTTCAGCATGTAATCCGGGCAGTGCTCGGGGATGATTCCCATCGGGAAGATGGTCAGCCCTTCATAGTCGCTGGTCGGCGCGTTATATGCCGCGCGGCGATGGTTGCGGATCACCCGCAGCATGTGCTGTTTGTTGCGTTCATAACCGGCAAATGGGCCATGCTGCTTGGCCATCTCAGCGCTGGCAGCATAGGCACCGCAGTGCAACATGGCGGTAATCGCGCCCGCGATGGCGCGGCCCTCCTCGCTGTCATAAGGAATACCCATCACCATCAACAGCGTGCCGAGGTTGGCATAACCCAGGCCCAGCGTGCGGAAGGTGTAGCTCAGCTCGGCCACCTCTTTGCTGGGGAACTGGGCCATCAACACGCTAATTTCCAGCACCAGGGTCCATAGCCGCACCGCATGACGGTAGGCTTCGATGTCGAACTGGCCGGTGGCTTCGTCGTGGAAACGTAGCAGGTTCAGGCTGGCCAAGTTGCAAGCGGTATCGTCCAAGAACATGTATTCCGAGCAGTTGTGTACGACCAAACCGTTGGCCACAAAGTGATGGGTTTCCGGCTCGGTCAGGTCGTACACCGGCTCGACACCCATATACTCCAGGCGCTCTACCCGGTCGGTGAAATGATCGGCATAAACGCCGACAGTGCGGTTCAACTCGGTCAGCTTTTGCACCTTGGGGCTGCCTGTGATAAAGCCTATCTCCTGCTCGAACACAATGCGCGAGCTGCGGCTGATACGCAGGCTGTGCATTTGCTCGACCGGATAATTGCGATAGCCGCCTTTGCCATCGGGCATATAAGAAATCAGCTGATCAGCCACCCGGCGGTTGCGATACAACTTGCTCTTGATGCCAAACGCCAGCAACATACGCTGCACCTGTTGCAGTAACTCAGTCGAGGCGCTGTCGAGCGAGACATATTGTGACTTGTCCCCGTAGTTGGCCACTGTGCCGTCCGCCGTGAACAACCCGCGCAGCATGGCCGCCAACGACTCGCGATCCAATTGATACGCGGCATCGGTAAAACGCTTGCCCACGCTGCCTTCGTTCAACACTGCCCAGCACTTGGCCTCGTCCACCACCGGTCGGGCCGAGGTGCTAATCCGCAGCGTGCTCTGGGGTTGGTTAATCGTCGTTGCGCGGCGGGCGCGGCCATCAACAGCAAATTCTTCCTTATATGAGGCGACCGCGGCATGCACACGCTCGGCCACCGCCATCTCTTCCGGCGAGAGCGTCACAATCGCCGTCTCCTGCTCGCCCATCAGACAGCCATCGCCCAGCAATAGGCCGATAAACTCAGCCATACGAGCATCGACGGTCTGGTTGCCAAAACGGGGGCGACCCAATACCACCCGATCATCCTTGCGCAATTCATGCGCCGGCACATCGCCACGATTGGCCGTCAGCACCATGTGATCTGCGGTCAGCTTCAGCTCATAGCCACCGCGCGTGCGCAGACGATAGACTGGCTTCACACCGGTTTGGAAAGCGGCAGCGGTGCGATATAACCGGTTGTCGGCACCCACCACTTGCAGGGGGTGGGTCAATAGAGAATCGATGCGGGCCATGCCCAGCTCGGTCGCAACCAACGTATCGCCGGTCACGCACGGGTTAGATCCTCTGATCTCGCCATCCGCCGGGCAAGTGTGCCACTCGTTGATCGTGGTGTGATATTGCAGACCCGGGTCAGCGCTCTGCCAAGCCGCTTCGGCGATCTTGCCCCACATCTCACGCGCCTTGACCGTCTTGCGTGGCTTGGGTTCGCGGTTTTGTTTCCTTGCTTTTTCGATCTCAGTCCGCCAAATCAAGCCAAACGATTTGTCATCAATCACCGATTGCATGAAAGTGTTGGTCACCCGCACGCTGTTATTGCTGTTCTGGCCGCTGACCGTGGCGTAGGCCTCGCTGTTCCAGTCTGTGTTGTATTCCGGGATGTGAATGCTAGTGAAACCCTGCTCAGCAAACTGAATCACCCGCTGGATCGAGTTCTCCGCGATCAGCGAAGCACGCGCCTCTTTAATGGCCTGTGCCAGGGCCTTGTTCTGCTTCTTGTCGAAGCGAGCCGCCCCGATCAGGCCACTGCTTTCTTCGCTGGTGGCTTTCATCACCGCGTTCAGGTGCTTGTTGTTTAGCTTGCTGCCGGTGACCAGCGCCGCGACCTTCTGCTCCTCGACCACCTTCCAGTCGATGAAGGTCTCAATATCTGGGTGATCGATATCCAAAATCACCATCTTGGCGGCCCGGCGAGTGGTGCCGCCACTCTTGATCGCGCCCGCTGCCCGGTCGCCGATCTTGAGGAAGGACATCAACCCGGAGGACTTGCCACCACCGCTGAGCGGCTCGTTTTCGCCGCGGATGTTGCTGAAATTGCTGCCCGTGCCCGAGCCGTATTTAAAGACCCGCGCCTCACGCGTCCACAGGTCCATGATGCCGCCCTCATTAACGAGATCATCGGTCACACTGTGGATGAAGCAAGCATGCGGTTGCGGGTGCGTATACGCATCTGTCGAGCGGGTCAATTCACCTTTGTCAGGATCGACATAGAAATGCCCCTGCGCTGGGCCGGTAATGCCATAGCCCCAATTCAAACCGGTGTTGAACCACTGCGGTGAATTTGGCGCAGCCATCTGGTTGGCCAGCATGTAACTCAACTCATCGTAGAAAGCATGGGCATCCTTTTCGGTATCGAAATAACCATACTTGTGGCCCCAGTATGTCCAACAGCCCGCCAAGCGGCTAAACACCTGCTTGCTGTCCCGCTCGCCATGGTTCAGGTCGGCACCCTCAGCCGCTTCGCTGCGCTGTAACCATTCCGGCACGCCTTTCTCCACCACCCGCCGAGTCATATTCGGCACACCGCCCTTGCGGAAGTATTTCTGCGCAATAATGTCGGTCGCCACCTGGCTCCAATGTTCGGGAATGTCAATATCGTTCATCTCGAACACCGTGCTGCCATCCGTATTTCGAATCACGGATGAGCGCTTTGTAAACACAATATTGGCGTACGGGCCTTGCCCAGCTTTGGTAAATTTGCGGGTAATCTTCATGGGGTTTTACTATGCCTAGCGCTCGCCTAGGAGCTTCTCAATTTCGGTCTGCACGCTCTCAAGGTCTTTTAGGTTAAGGTAGACGATGGCGTAACGGATATACGCGACCTCATCCAGCTCACGTAGGCCTTTGAGCACCATATCGCCTACTTCGCGGGCAGGCACTTCAGCTTTGTTTAGCCCAGCCACCTGTGTCTCGACGGAATCAATGAGGCGATCTATATCTGCCATCGCAACCGGCCGCTTGGCGCAGGAGATTTTGACCCCCTCGAGAATTTTGTCGCGGCTAAATACTTCACGTCGTCCGCCGCGTTTGACAATTTGAGGGGTCGATTCCACAATCCTCTCGACGGTGCTAAACCGCTTGCCACATTCTTTGCAGGCACGCCGGCGGCGAATGCCACCCGCAGGATCACGGACCGTGTCAATGACGTGACTGTCGCTGGAGCCACACGATGGACATTTCATACCTGCAATGTTCCCCTTATTTTCAACAATTTTTGCCACATATGGCGTAGAACGTTTGTCCGAGCGCCATATCTAGCCCTACTAAGGAGCGAGATTGTAGACCAAGCGCCGCTTTGATGTCAATAAGACAACGCTCAAAACTCGCTTTTTAAAACTAAATTTAAGGTCACAATAAAGGGGACAAACGAAATGTGCCTATACGCAAAAAATCTCTCCCATGGAACCAACAACGCCAGGGCGGTGCTGCCGTTTTCTATCCATGCGAGAGATTGAAGTTACCAACGAGCTAGATTATTAACTTTCTAAGAAGTTTGAAAGTTCGTAAGGGTCGAAACAGGCTTTACGCAAGCTCCGAACCTTACGAACGTCAAACAGAACACGACGGCACCGGAGGTTGGTGGTGGCCGGTGCGGCCATGCTGTCTGCGGAACAGATGGTAAAAAACACCTGCCAGGTCTCCAGAAGACCTAGCAGATGCTTTTTACGACTAACGGCGTCGCAGGAACGAGGGCAACTCAAGGTTGTCCGGGTCAAGCTGAGCCGACTGGTAGATCGATGTTGCGTCGTTTGCTGTCGGTGCGCTGTGCGTTGAATCCAAGCGCGGCATCACCCGAGTGGCATTCCCTGCGCTGCTGGCACGTGCGGCACTAACACTGGCAGCTACGTTGCGAATCATGCGGCTGCGTGTGCCGGTAGCGGCGTCCTGATCAAAACCAGTCGCAATCACCGTAATGCGCATTTCATCCTTCATGTTCGGATCGATCACCGCCCCGAAGATCACTCGGCAATCCGGGTGCGCTGCTGCACGGATCAAAGTCGCAGCTTCGTTCACTTCGAACAGGCTCAAATCATTGCCGCCCGTAATATTGAACAAGATTCCACGTGCGCCGTCGATGGTTACATCCAACAGGTTCGAGGCAATCGCCTGCTCGGCGGCGGCGCGGGCACGCCCTTCGCCACTGGCGGTGCCGACGGCCATTAGGGCCGCGCCACCCTCACTCATAATGGTGCGGACATCGGCGAAGTCCACGTTAATCAAGCCCGAGACCGTAATTACTTCAGTGATGCCCTGGATGCCTTGGCGCAACACTTCATCTGCCACACGAAAACTCTGCTGTAGGCTTGCCCGCTTGTCCACAATCGCCAACAATCGATCGTTCGGGATCACGATCAGGGTGTCGACATGCTCTTTCAGCTTCTCGATGCCAGCTTCGGCAGCGCGTTGGCGCGGGGTGCCTTCAAAGGAGAAGGGCTTGGTCACCACACCGATGGTCAGCGCGCCGACCTCTTTGGCGATCCGCGCGACGACAGGCGCTGCGCCAGTACCGGTGCCGCCACCCATGCCGCCGGTAATAAACACCATATCGGCACCATTCAGCAGGCCATAAATATCTTCAGACGATTCTTCGGCTGCTTTCTCACCCTGATCTGGGTTGCTACCGGCACCCAAACCGCGGGTCACTTTGTCGCCAATACGCACACGGACGGGCGCTTTGCTGCCGGACAACGCTTGCTGATCGGTGTTGACGGCAATAAAGTCAACCCCGGTCAAGCCTTCGTCAATCATGCGGTTTACCGCATTCTGACCAGCGCCACCCACACCCACCACGGCAATCTTGGCAGGTGACTCACCCAAATTGTATTGTGCTTGCGTCGGTTGGCCACCACGGGCCGTTGCTTCACTCGTATTCATTCGCTCAATCCTCCAACCTAAATCCAGACATATCAAGATTTTTTAGAGTATGTCTAGAAATCCACATCGAACCCACAGGAAGTTCAAAGATTCTATGAAAGTTATCCACGAAGTCAAGGTAGTTATCCACAGGTTGATCCTTAAATCAGTAATTTGTATAGAAGAACACCCAAATTGTCCCCGTTTTAGCTTTCAGCCGTCAGTATTCAGTGATCAATCATTTTCGACTCTCGACTGTCCACTTTTTGCTTTCTACTTTTCACTTTTTGCTTTCTACTCTCAACATCCACCTCCATCTTGCGCGATTCTTCGCACTGAATCGCTTTATGCAGTCCTTGACAACCCCTGAAATGGAGGCTTCAACCGATGCCGGGGGTGGGGCGTCGGCTGAAGCCTCGGTTCCAAGGCAGTCCAAAACAAAGTTAAGGCAACAAATTCCCAAACCACCCCTTCAAGTTGAACCCACTGACTTTGCGGCGTTTGCTGGGGCGAGCGATGACACCTTGCATGCCCCAGTGCAACAGGCCGACCGCCGTAGCGTAGGCTGGCGAGTTGAGCGCATCGACCAAGCCGCGCAAATTGCCCGGACGAGCCATGCGCACCGGACGCTGGCTGACTTCGCGCGCCGCTTCGCGCAAGCCAACCAATTGCGAGCCACCGCCAGTCACTACCATGCCGGCAGGCAACAGACCGTCGTAGCCGCTGCGCTTCACCTCCTGCTCGATCAGGCTGAATAGCTCCTCGGCCCGTGCGCGCAAAATGTCGGCCATCTCGCGGCGTTGCACTACGTTGTTTTGCTCGTCACCAAATCCGCTCACCACAATCGGGTGGTCATATGCCACCTCATCCGGGTTGGCGTGCCCATACGACACCTTAAGCTTCTCGGCTACTTCCATTGGCAGCCGCAGCACCATGGCCAGATCACTGGTGAAGTGCGATGCACCGACATCCAATACTTTGGTGTGCCAGACCGAGCCATCGGTATAGATGGCGATATCGGTCGTACCACCGCCAATATCCACCAGAATTACCCCCATCTCGCGCTCGGTCGGGGTCAGCACCGCTTCGGCTGAAGCTAGGTTGGACAGCACAAACTCACTCACCTCCACGTTGGCCCCATGCGCGCACTTCAACAGGTTTTGCACAGATGTGGTCATGGCGGTCACCACATGCGCCTGCACTTCCAGCCGGTAGCCCAACATGCCGATGGGGTTGCGCACCCCGTTTTGGTCATCCACTTTGAAGTGACATGGAATCACGTGAATAATCTCGCGGTTGTTGGGCACATTCACTGCTTGAGCGGCTTCGAGCGCACGATTGATGTCTTCGATCGACACGCCCTGATCCCCCCGCCCAATCGGTGCAGTGCCGTGGCTGTTCTGCGAGGCGATGTGCGAGCCATCAATCGACATAATCACATGGGTGAACTTTGCCCCCGACGAACGCTGGGCACCGTCCAACGACTCACGAATTGCCGCGGTCGCATCAGATACATTGATAATCTGCCCTCGTTTCACCCCCTTCGACGGCACAATGCCCACGCCGGTCACTTCAAAGGCACCCTCAACATCGTCGAGATGTGCTTCGCCCACCAGCGTCACAGTCTTGGTGTCGCCCACGTCGATCACGGTAATCGTTTTTGGTTCAGCCATGTTTCAAACTAGTGCTTAGTGCTTAGTCCTGAGTGCTTAGTGGCATTTGCGGTACCAGAGACTAAGGACTAAGCACTCAAGACTAAGCACTCTTTACTTCAGATAGAACGGTGCCTGCAAAAAGCGCACATCCAGCACACGGGCGCTGCCGCCTTGTGCCACAATCGATTCGCCCAATTTTTTGGCCAGGGCTAGTTTTTCTCGCATAGCCCCTGCATGCTCAGAAATACCCAACCGCACCCGCCAGTTGCGCTCGCTCATAAACATCAATCCAAACTCCGGCGTATACAGATAGCGTTTCACGCTGGGCTGCACTTCGGCCAGTTCGTGAATGGCACGCAGCAAACGTGGGTCAAGCGAGCGATCCGTCGTGGGTGCGGCCCCGTCTTCCACGTTGATCGTGATAGAGGCGCTTTGGATAACGCCTGCACTCGCATCATCGGTCATCCGTTGCACGCGCCCTTCGCTATCGGCCCACACATTGCCCTGCGCCGATTGCCAAACAGCCAGTGGATGAGTCTCCTGCACCTGAATCGCGCAACTTACTTTCCACGCCCAGTCGCAAGTCACGCGCGCTGCCTGAATGCCCGATAGCTCATTCACCCGTGCAGCCGCCGCGTCCAAATCGACCGACAACATGTGCTCACCCTGAATACCGCTGGCCCCGATGACTTGAGGTGCTGGCACGCTCTTGTTGTTCAACACCCTGATCTGATCATCACCAACGTGCCAAGATTCGCCGTTGTACCAAGAATAGATCGTAGCAATGGTGCCAATCACCAGCACCGCCACAAACAGCACCAGGCGCACCCGCGCCGACACTGCTTGGGTGCGCACAACAGCCTCACGTTGCCGCATGGCCACTTCAAAGCGGCTACGCGCGTTCTTGCGGGTTTGTTTAGGACGAAACTCCATATGAAAATTGAAAATTCAAAATTAAGAATTAAAAAAGAAACCGCCCTGTATCACGCTCTTTTTTGTAATTTTGCCTTTCGAATTTTGAATTTCTCCTTTCGATTTTCTATTTCTCCAGTGCTAACTCAATCAACCGGTCTAACAGGCCAGAATAGGTCATTCCGCTGGCAATCCACAACTTTGGATACATGCTGATTTCGGTAAAGCCGGGGATCGTATTGATCTCATTCACGTAAATATCTTTCGTATCGCTGTTCATCAAAAAGTCGACCCGCGCCATGCCGCGCACATCGGCCAGGGTGGCTACTTCAACGGCAACTTCCTGCATCAAGACAACGAGTGGATCAGGGATTTCCGCTGGGATAACCAATTCCGACGCCTCATCACCTTTGTCAAGGTACTTGGCTCGATAGTCATAAAACTCGCGCCGGGGTACGATCTCGCCAACCGCTGACGCCCGCAACTGATCATTGCCCAGCACACTCACCTCAAGCTCGCGCGCCTTGGGGACAGCTTGCTCGATCAGCACTTTGCGATCCCACTTAAACGCCCCTTCAATGCCGTCGTGTAATTCCTGCACAGTCTTGGCCTTGGTGATGCCGACGCTGCTGCCCATGTTGGCCGGTTTGATAAACACCGGCAACTGCAATTCGGTCAGCACTTCTATCTCGATAGCATGCTTCTGGGCCGGCCATTGCCCTTTGCGCACCACAATGCTTTGGGTTACTGGCAAGTTGTGGGCGCGCATCACGTCTTTGAAAATGGCTTTATCCATGCCCACCGCCGACCCAACCACACCCGCGCCCACAAACGGCACCCCCATCAGCATGAGCAAGCCTTGAACCGTGCCATCCTCACCCATCGGCCCATGCAGGACTGGAAACACCACATCGAAGTCGCGCAACGATTCGATCGGCCTATCCCAGTGGCCTTCCTTGCTGATGAACACGGGTGTGATGTCATAACGGTCATCGTCGAGATTTTCTAGAATCGACCCCGCCGACATCAGGCTGACATCATGTTCACCAGACTGGCCTCCGTAGAGCACGGCTACTTTCAATTTCGTCATCACTCGTCACAAGTCATGAATCACAAGTCAAAAGTCACAAATCCAACCTGATTTATGACTCGTGACTCATAACTCGTGACTCTATTTGCTCCCTTCAATCTCGTTAATCTTGTCGTCGCCCCATTCACCAATTAATTCCACTTCCAACTGCAAATCCACGCCAAACTTCGCCAACACATTGTCGTGGGCTAGATCGATCAGCGCCTTAACATCCTGGGCCTTGGCATGGCCCAAATTGACGAAGAAGTTGGCGTGCTTCTCCGAAATCTGGGCTCCGCCGATCGTGCGACCCTTCAGCCCACACGCTTCGATCAAGCGTCCGGCATAATCCCCATCTGGGTTCTTGAACATACTGCCGATGGTCGCCCCAGGCGGCTGACTTGCTTTACGTTTGGCAACATACTCATTGGCTCTCTTCTCCAAATTCGCTCGATAGTCAATTTTCAGATCAAAGATTGCGCCCAATACCACTGGACGATCAGCCAGTGTGTATTGCTTCAGCGCGCTCTTGCGATAGGTAAACTGCAACTGCCGATTCGTCCAATATTCCGGCGCATACCCTCGCCGCATGATCTTGGCCATATACAGATTGCTGGCAATGTCAGACCCATGCGCACCCGCATTGCCGACAATTGCACCACCTAGTGTTCCCGGCACACTGATGGCCCATTCCATCCCAGCGTAGCCGCGCTCGATGCAGTCACGCGCCAAGGTAATCAACCCTACCCCCGCGTCGACTTCCACCCGCGCCTGCACCCCACGCACACTGAACTTCATCTCCTTTGCCCGATTCAGAATCACCAAACCACGCACACCTGCATCGCTTACCAGGACATTCGCACCACCGCCCAACACGGTGTAGGGCAGATGCAACTCATCTGCCCGTTGCACCACCGATACCAATTCATCTACCGTGCGCGTCTCGATCAACAGCTCGGCTGGCCCCCCAATCCGTGCCGTTGTATACCGCGCCAAAGACTCACTCCGCCGCGCCCGGGTTTGTAGTTCTGTGATGTCCATGATGTGTTACTAAAGTTCTGAAGGTTCTGAAAGTTAGTAAGGTTCTGAAGGTTCATAAAGTTCTGAAAGTTCACATGAAATCGTGCGCGTGTGGCGCTAAACCTTACGAACCTTCAGAACCTTCAGAACCTTACGAACCCTCCATACTCATTTCAACATCTCCAACAACCGTTGCCCCACCAAATTGCCGTCGCCAGCGCTGAGGGTAATGATGACATCGCCACCCTTCACGTGCGAAAGCAAAATGCCCAGCGCATCACCAAACGAGGCGGCGTTTCGAACGCTCTTATGATTGATCTTGCGCGAGATTTCGATAGGATTGAGCGCCGTCGCCGCAAAGCCAAAATCTTCGGCCTTCTCCCGTGCGGCATAAATCGGCAATACGATAACTTGATCGGCCTCCTTAAATGCATTCACAAATTCACCCATCAGCGCAATCGTGCGGCTATAGGTGTGCGGCTGCCAGATCGCCCAAATATTGCCGACCGGATAGCGCAACCGCGCGCCATGTAGGGTGGCCTTAATCTCGGTTGGATGATGTGCATAGTCATCAAATACCCGAATACCGCGCGCCTCACCCTTTAACTCAAAGCGGCGGTCGGCCCCACGAAAAGCGCCCAACGATTCTGCCGCTGCCGATGCTGGCACACCGCATGCCTCCGCAACAATCAGCGCAGCCAGCGCATTGCGCACGTTATGCTCACCCGGAACCCGCAGCGACATTACCCCACTCACCGTACCGTTCTGCCCTGGCCCGTTAAACGAAAAATCCATCCCGCCCAACGGGTTGGCTCGCAAGTTCGTGGCACGCCATTGACCACGATGGATGCCGTAGGTGACGACGGTGGGGCGTGAAGCGTGAAGCGTGAGGCGTGGAGCGTCGATATCTTCGCTTGACGCCTTACGCTCCACGCCCCACGCCATCTCTGTCTGCTTCAGCATCTCCACACACCCATCGTCGTCCTCACACGCAATCAACGCGCCATCCTGAGGAACTAATTGGGCAAACTGCACAAACGTATTCAGCGTGTCAGCGTAATCCTTATAAATATCGGGATGATCAAACTCGACATTGGTGACAATGGCCAGCTTCGGCTGCAAACGTAAAAACGTTCGGTCATACTCATCAGCCTCAATTACAAATGGCTCGCCTTCGCCATGCCGCGCATTGGTGCCTAAATTGGCTGGGGTCGCCCCAATAATGAACGATGGATCAAGCCCAGCATCCATCAAGATCGTAGCGATCATGCTTGTCGTCGTGCTTTTGCCATGCGTACCCGCCACCGCGATGCCCACTTTGTCCTGCATCAGCGCGCCCAGTAAATCGCCGCGATGCCAAATGGGTATCCCTTTCGCCTGTGCTTCGGCTACTTCAGCATTGTCTTTGCCAATAGCCGAAGAGGGAGCCAACGCCTGCACACCCACCAAATGCGCTGGGTCGTGCCCAAGAGACGCAACGATCCCCTCGGCATTCAGCGCATCGAGCACGGGTGATGCTTTGCCGTCGCAGCCGGTCACCGTTGCACCGCGTGCCTGTAGCACTCTGGCGATTGCGCTCATGCCTGCGCCGCCAATGCCCATAATGTGGATGTGAGTCTCTTCAAGTTTCATAATGTAAAGCGCTTAGTTTTCAACGGTCAGCAATCAGCTTTTAGACGATAGCAGACTGCTAGATAAATACGATGATCACAAACAAGAACAGAACGACCAACGCAATAATCAAGGTTGTGCCATCCAAAATTTGCAACGCTGAATTCTCGATAAAGAATAGCTTGCTCCAACTCATCCCATCAGCGAGCGGCAAGAATAAGGGACTCCCCGAAGCTGTTGCCGGGAAGCGCCCTGTGTCAGGCAGCAGCTTTTGATCAAATGCAAAACGAGACAACGTGCTAAAGATAATGTAACCGTTAATACCGCCCAACAGAAAGCCTACGATTCCTTCCTGTATGCCTACCCGCGCCTTGTCAACAAAGCGTCCAGAGGCCACTTGGCGAGTAATCGCTGGGCCGAGGTAGCCAAAAAACGTTATGAACAAAAAGGGCACTGACAGAATTGCCCATCGATTGATACGCGCCTGATCTTGCTCCTTGGCCATATTCACACCCGCTCCCGGCACAGGCTCCCGCACCAGCCCAGTCAATCGTCCATCCCGGTTGGCAAAGCTCAACGCAAAAATCGCCAGTACCAGACTGGCGGTAGCAATGATTTCTTTTTGCCATGCCCGCATCAATCCGACCATGCCAAACAAAACCACAAAAAACCAGAACACAATTGTTGCGTTGATCATTTTTTACTTCCTTATTTAGCTATCAGCCGTTGGCTTTCAGTAACTACCGACAAGCTCGTTGCTGCCCACTAGTCATTACCAACCCTGCGATCTCCGTTGCACCGTTGCGTCGAGCCAGAGCCCGTGCGGCATTACGCATCTTCTCCAACACAATCGGTGCATCTAGTAGCTCGGTCACTGTGTCCACCAAGCCACCTTGCGCCGCAGTCAACGCGCCATCTTCCAACACCCGGGCGGCTCCATGCTCATCCAGATAGGCGGCATTCACTTTCTGAAAGCGCCACGCCCACGGATAAGGCACTAACACGGCAGGTAAACCTACAAAAGGCAATTCACCCAGTGCCGATGCACCTGAACGGCAGACCGCCAAATCCGCCGCTACCATCGCGTCTGCCATCTCCTCATGCAGATACTTAAACGCCAGGTAACGCTTGCGCTGATCTTCCGGCAGTGCTTCGCGGGCGGCACTTACTTCCTCCCAGTCATTCGCACCGCTAACATGAATCAGCACACACCGTTGTAGCAATGCTGGCAGTTGCTCAGTGATCGCCCGATTGATACTACGCGCGCCCTTGCTGCCTCCAAACACCAACACAACTCGTTCATCCAGCCCAATCCCGAACTTAGCGCGAGCCGATGTTCGATCGACCCCATAAAATGCTTCGCGCACCGGATAACCCGTCACGACCATCTTGCCACTTGGGATAAACTGCGCCGACGCCTCAGTCGTTGTCGCGATTTTTGTTGCAAACCGCGCCATCAACTTCAACGCCATCCCCGGCTCGATATCGGGTAGATACAGCAGCACCGGCACTCGCCGCATCCACGCCGCCACACTGACCGGCACACCCACAAACCCACCCGTCAAGAACACCACATCCGGTCGAAACCGCCCCACGATATTGAATGCATCCACAATCCCAAACAGCACCCGTAACATTCCTTTTGTCGCCCGCCATGCGCCCACACCATTAATTGCCCCCGACCGAATCGTCGCGAACGTCACGTTCTCACGGGAGACGAGTTCGTGTTCCATTCCCGTCTCCTCGCCAACGAACAGGGCCTGTACGCCGCTCACTGAACATCCGGACACCGCGAGCACGGCGTTGCTTTGGGGTGCTATATCCGTTGACTGCATCTCGTCCAACGATTTGGTCGCTTGCGTGAGTTTCGTTAGCTGTCGCAGCACGGTAAGCGCGGGCAACACGTGTCCGGCTGTTCCGCCGGCGGAGATTAACACTCGCAGTTCCTGATCGGCCATGATTTCCTGTCTCACCCGCGAGCGACGTGGCATTGGACCGCCCCTCGCCTTCACCTTGCTCCCGTAAAATCCGGCTACCACGCGAGATGCCAATCAGCAACCCACATGCAGCCAACAACGACACCATCGACGAGCCACCCAAACTCAAAAACGGCACTGGCACACCCGAAAACGGGATCAAGGCTACCGTCGACAACACGTTAAACAACATCTGGGCAGTGATCCATGTCACCACCCCTACCGCGATATACGCACCAAAGTATGAATCGGCATAGTGCGCAATTCGCAAGCCGCGAAACATCAACAGCAGGAACAGACCCAGTGTCAGGGCCACGCCCACCCAGCCCATCTCGTTGGCCAACACTGCAAACACGCTGTCCGTATGCGGGGTGGGCAACAAGCCAAACTTCTGGTTGCTGGCACCGATGCCGGTGCCAAACCAGCCACCCTCACTCACCGCCAATAGCGATTGCCGGATGTGGTACTCCATGCCCCACAAATCCGTCGTGCGCCAGACGGTCATAAACTGCTCAATACGCGATGAGGCATGTGGGAACAACGTGAACAGCCCGGCAAATGCAGCAAATGCCACACATGTCACCACCGCAACCTGGATCAGGCTGGCTCCGGCCATAAAGAACATCACACCCGCCACAACCAAAATGGTGGCAGCCGTGCTCAGGTCGGGCTGAATCACGACTAAAAACGAGATCAAGCCAACCATCACTCCAAACGGCACCAAACCATAGACAAAACTCTGCACTTGATCGCGACGCGATGACAACCATGCGGCCGCATACAAAATCACGCCGATTTTGACGATCTCGCTGGGTTGCACCGACCCATTAAATAGCGTCCGCCGAGCGCCGAACACGTTATCACCAAACACCAAAACGGCCAGCAATACCAGCAAACAACCCAGCATAATGAAGGGCACCAAAGGCTGCAATCGCCCATAGTCTAGCCGCGCCATAACGACAAACGCCAACAAACCTATTAGCGCCCAAATCACTTGGCGGCTAAAAATCATCAACGGGTCACCTTGGTTGTCCACCGCCGACCAAAAGAAGGTGGTGCTATAGATCATTATCATGCCCAGCAGTGTCAACAGGGCCACAGCCACCACAAACGGCCAATCCACCCCCCGCCCTTCTGGACGTGAGTCGCGCACTTTGCGATAAGGTTTACCAATGAATGCATCCATATTTTCAGTGCTGAGTAAATAAGTGCTTAGTCCTTAGTGAGCGCGTTCGCATTGACATCCTAAGAACTAAGAACTCTCTACCAATTCCCTAAACTGATCTCCGCGCTCTGCAAAATCCTTGAAGGCATCGTAGCTGGTGCCACCGGGCGAAAGCAAGACCACATCACCCATACCGGCAGCTTTTTTGGCATGCTCCACTGCATCGACCAATGTGCCACACACATGCACTACCGCACCTTTGTGTGGCGCCGGGCGGCCCGGGGATTGATCTCGCCGTTCGGTGCTATAAAAGCGATAAAGCACCTTCTCCACTTCATCAAACACGAGCGGCCCCATCTCGCCAAATAAGATGATGTGGCTGCACCGTTCGATCATCATCTGGGCGGCTTCAGTCCAGGGCAAATACTTATCGCGTCCTCCGCACAGCAAAATCACCTTTTGGTCAAAGCATTTCAGCGCTGCCATCAATCGTTCTGGCGCAGTTGCAATCGAATCGTCATACCAGCGTGCCCCATTCAACTCGCTAATCAGTTGCAAGCGATGTGGCACTCCTCGAAAAGTTGTGGCCACCGTGCGCATCGCCTCTAGGCTTGCACCCGCCAACCCGGCCACCAGACTCGCCGCCAACACGTTCAAAATATTGTGCGCGCCCATGAGTTGCAGGTCGCGGCGGTGGCAGAGGGCGAGAGACGGGAGACAAGAGACGACCCTGATTCTGTCGCCCGTCTCCCATCTTCCGTCCGCTATGTCTGGCAATTTCAAACGCAACAGCCCACCTTCATCCATCCATGCGCCTACGCCATGTGGCTCTTCGGCCAAGCTGAACCAAGCGGTTTGGGCTTGATTATTTAGGCTGCGGGTGATGGGATCATCGACGCATAGCACCTGCCAATCCTGCGGCATTTGAAAGTCAATGATGTGCTTTTTGGCTGCAATGTAAGCCGCCATCGTGCCATGCCGATCCAAATGATTCGGAGTGATATTCGTTATACACGCAATGTGCGGGCTACGCGTCATCAACTCTAACTGAAAAGACGATAGCTCCATCACGATATGGTCATCCGATTTGATTTTGTCGATATCGCTAATGAGCGGGTTGCCGATGTTGCCGCCAACCCATATAGACAATGGACGACGGACGACCGACGACGGAATTGTCCCCGTCGTCAGTCGCCCGTCGTCCGTCATCTTCTTAAGCATTTCGCCCACCAGCGTTGTCGTCGTGGTCTTGCCCGCGCTACCTGTGATGCCAATAATCGGGGCTGGGCATACATCGAAGAAAATTTGGGCATCGTTGCTGAGTGGGATGCCACAGGCCTTGGCTTCCAGCACAATCGGCAGATCAATCGGCACGCCCCCGCTCAAGCACAGCATGTCGCAATGGTCGAGCAGGCTTAATGGGTGTTCACCCAACACAAACTCGATCCGACTTCCGAAGACTTCCAAACCCGACAGATCGGGACTTCGATTCATATCACTGGCAATCACCTGGGCACCTTGCGTGATGAGATACCGCGCCAGAGCCGTACCCTGCCGCGCCAATCCCAGAATCACCACCCGTTTTTCTTTCCAGTTCATCATTCGTTCGTAAAGTTAAATAAGGTTGGGAAGATTTTGAAAGTGAATAAGGTTCATAACGTTAAGAACCTTCTGAACTTTCTGAACTTTCTGAACTTCCCCAACCTTCCTCCCTTCTCACCACCCCGACATTGCATTCCCCAACGTCTGGGGCGAGTTCCCCAGCAACGCCAACCCGACACCCACCATGCCAGCCAAGATGCCAATCAGCCAGAAGCGCTGCACAATCTGCGGCTCACTCCAGCCTAATAACACAAAATGATTGTGCAAGGGCGACATCTTGAAAAAGCGCTTGCCCTCACCAAATTTCTTCTTGGTGTGCTTAAAGTAGCCCACCTGAATCATTACGCTGATCGCTTCAGCCAGCGGCACTATCGCGATGATCGGCAGCAGCAGCCATTGCCCAGTCATCAGCGCAATCACCGCCAACGTCGCGCCAAGCGATTCGCTACCCAAGCCACCCATAATCATCTGCGCCGGATGCACGTTGAACCAAAGAAAGCCCAACAATGCGCCGGACATGACCATACAGAACATGGTCAGAAACGTATAGCCACTGAGGTGAGCGATCACACCGTATGCAGCATAAGTCACCATACTGATCAGTGCCGCCAAGCCATCCAACCCATCAGTCAGGTTGACGCCATTGGCCATGGCATGAATGATGAATACCGCCACCGGAATCCACAGAATGCCCAGCTCCAATGGTGCTGCCACACCAGGAATCCCCACACGGTTGATATCGAAATAAATGTTCATGACAACCGCTGCCACTACCGCGATGAGCAACTGCAAAATGGCTTTCGTGCGCCCGCGCATCCCTTCGCCCCGTCGCACCCCGCGCACACCCATGTAGTCATCGATGGCCCCCATCACAGCGAAACTCAACATTACCAAGATTGGGATGGCCAGCGAACGCCCAACCAGCACCACCCCGCCAAAGTTTGGGTCCACCCGGGCCCCAATGCGAGAGTAGAGATACATAGCCAAAATCAAAATAGCAACTGGCAGAACAAATACAACGCCGCCCATCGTCGGCGTGCCCATCTTGGCCATGTGGCTCTGCGGCCCATCGATACGAATTTGTTTGCCGACCTTGAAACGTTTCAACAACGCAATCGTCGGCTGCCCCAATAGCACCGCAAAAACAAAGGCCACACCGCCCATTAGTAAAGAAATACCCATCTCTAAGAAATTAAAAATGCAGAATTAAAAATTAAAAAAGAACCTGGTCATGGACTTTGTCTTTTTTAATTTTGCATTTTTAATTTTTCATCTCTCCCAGTCCTTCTACAATTTCTTCCATCTGCATGCCACGCGAGCCTTTAACCAGGATCACGCATTTGCCACGGATGACTTGCTTTAACACGCGCAACGCTTCTGCATTGCTCATTACATGAAACACCCGCGTTGCTGACAAACCACACTCGATGGCCGCCTGACAGATCGCCCGGGCGCGTTCGCCAACGCCGATCACTGAATCAGCCACAATCCCAGCCCGGCAACCTACTTCCTCATGCGCGAGTTGCTCAGTGCTACCCAATTCCAACATGTCGCCTAGCACAGCCACGCGCGGGCCTTCGTCGATATCCTTCAGCACGTTCAATGCAGCCAGAGTCGATTCCGCGCTGGCGTTGTAACTGTCGTCCAGTACTAGCGAATCGAACGGCCCTTTGGCGACCACCAATCGCACTTGTTCAGCCGATTTACGCGACAAGCCCGCCACAATCTCATTCCACGACAAGCCTTCGGCCAAACCAACTGCCGCCGCTCGTAGCGCCGTCTGCACGCTGTGTTGCCCCAACAACGGGAGACGTACAAAATGTGACTCGGTGCGGTAGTGCAACTGAAAAGTCATGCCATCCAATCCATAGCTCGCTATCTCGTCAGCCCATACATCTGCACGCGAGCTCAGCCCATAACTGATCATCCGAGCCTGGCTTACTTTGCGCATAGCCCGTACGCGCTCATCATCGTCATTCAAAATCACGACACCCGTGCGTGGGATCGCCTCAACCAGCTCACTTTTGGCCAGCGCAATGTTTTCTATCGAACCTAGACTCTCCAGATGCACCGGACCAACGTTGGTCACCACACCCACGATGGGTTTCGCCCATTCACAGTAACTGGTGATTTCACCCAGTCGATCCATGCCCATTTCTAGAACTGCACGCTCATGCGTGTCAGTCAGCCGCAACAAGGTCAATGGCACACCAATATCATTGTTCTGGTTGCCCTCGCTCTTTAGGGTTTGATAACGCTCGCTTAATACTTGCGCAATCAACTCTTTGGTGCTGGTCTTACCTACACTGCCGGTTACACCGATTACCCGCACTTGTGGGTGCCGATTGCGCCAATAGAGCGCCAACTTTTGCAGCGCACGCTTCGTTTCATGCACTCGAATCACCAATGGAGCCCTGATGACTTTGTCTGAGATGGTTATCGGCTGGCGTACATCAAGCAGGGTCGCGTTGCTGTCGGCCAGCTTGGCCAGATCGATATCGCTTTCCACGAGCACCGCTGCTGCACCACGCCCCAGCGCATGACCGACATAGTTATGCCCATCTACCCGTTCGCCCTTAAATGCGATAAACACATCGTCGCGCAACACTTCACGTGAATCGATGCTCACCCCATGTACGCGAAGATTCGCCAGCACCTCTAATCGAGGGCCGCCGACACCTTCCAGGACATCTGCCAAAGTCAACATCATCTTCTGAGTTGAAAGTGCAAAGTTAAAAGTTAAAAGTGGAATCTGTCATTCGCACTTTTAACTTTCAACTTTGCGCTTTTTACTTTTTACTTGCTACTCGCTACTTTCCCCACATCAACCAAATCTGGCGGAATACCAAGAATCTTGGCCGACATCTCCGCCACATCGTGAAAAACCGGCAAGGCGTTATCCGATGCCCAGCGCGAGTTTTTGGGTTGATCGAACTTCACCAAAATCGTAATCTTCGGTTGCAACGCTGGCAACATACCTACATAAGTCACTTTGGAGGTTTCCTGCTTGATACCGCGCTCATACCAGTCCGCCGTGCCTGTCTTGCCCGCAATCGAATAGCCTGTGAGCATGGCCTTGGGCGTGCCTTTGCGGGTGGCGGCCATCATTAGGGTGCGCACTATTTTCGCGACTTCGGGCGAGACTGTCCGCTGGATCTGCACTGGCTGGCGCACCACCACCTCGCCGTTGGGGCCGCGCCATTCCTGCACAATGTAGGGCTGAATTAGCACACCGTCATTGGCAATCGCATTGATGGCTGCCAACACTTGCAACGGGGTCATTGACAAGCCTTGACCATAGCTGTTGGTAGCTAGGTCGCTCTTTGACCATTCAATTGAAGCTGGTGTGCGCAGAACACCCTGCGGCTCGTTGCCCAAATCCACGCCCGTGCGCCCGCCCACCCCAAATGCACGAATCGCGTTGTAAAACTTCTCTGGCCCCATCTCAATCGCAATTTGAGCCGCCACCACATTGAGCGACTTCTCTAACATTTCTTCAAGATCAACTTTGCCGTGGCTAGCCCGGTCGGAGTTGTAAATCTTGCGGCCACCCACTTCCAGCTTACCGTCGTCTTGGTAAATCGTGCTAGTCGTTGTCGTTCCGGCTTGCAATGCAGCGGCAGTGGTCAGCAGTTTCAACACCGATCCCGGTTCATATAAATTGCTTACAGCTGGGTCTGTCAATAGTTTGGCTGCATTGTCGTCGTTAGCCATGTCCATAGCTTGGTTTGGGTCATAGCCTGGCGCTGATGCCGAAGCCAAAATCGCACCAGTGCGGGTGTCCATCACGATGATGGTGCCTTGCACTGCCTGATATTTCTGCGTAGCCGCTATCACCGTCTGCTCAACAAAGCGCTGCAGTTGCATGTCGAGCGTCAACAACACATCGGCGCCCATCTGGGTCATTGTGATGCCAGTCAGATTGAGTTTGCCCGCGCCGCTAATCTTGCCAAGTTCTGGGTTCAGCGATTGGTTGTAATACCCTTCAACCCCAGAATACCCCACCGGCTGCAAACTAACAAAGCCCACTACCGGCCCAGCCAATGATCCCTGTGGATAGCTACGTGCCCAAGTCGGCTCCACTTGCAACCCTGCGATCTTACGAGTCACAATCGTCTGCGTCAGGGTGTGAGCCATGTCTATGCTGATATTGGGATAAAGCAACGTCGAACGCGTCCCGGTCTGCGATTTGCTATTTTGAATGATTGTCTCAATGCTTACCCGCACTTCCGGCATGGGCTTCTGCACCACCGACGCGACTATCTCCGCAACCTGCCTGGTGTCAGTAATAGCCCTCAAATCGACGCGTATATTGTAGGAACGATTACTAACCGCTAGCAAGTTGCCATTGCGATCATAGATATTGCCGCGCGGCGCGGTCAGTTCGCGAATTTCCAACTGCTGTGCCAACGATGTATCCGCATAATCTGCACCAAACACCTGCAAATCCAATGTACGCAGCAACACCGCCAGCACCATCATGGTGATGCCAGCCATCAATAGGGTCAGTCGTCGTGTTGATAGCATCTTTATAAAGTTTGAGATATGAGTTATGAGTTATGAAGTGGTTTCATCCCTCATACTTCATATCTCAAACTTTTACTTTTTACTTTCTGCGTTGATCAGATACTCAACCCGATCAGCCGCGTGATAGCCTGCCGCCCGCGCCCGTGCTTGCATCTTTTGATCGGTTGTTGCCTCACCGATGTCGGTCCACTTGCGATTGATCTGTTCGATCAATTGTTTATTTGCCTTTTCCGTATCTTCGAGCTGCTTGCTCAACAAAGCGGTCTGAGTAGCAAGCGCCAGCCAAAACACAATCAACCCGCTCAACAGCAAGGTGCTGAAAATGACCAGCAGCCACGCCATCCGCGTGCTGACCTCGATGCGCAGGTTGCGCAACCCTCGAAGTCCCCGCCAACGCCGACTGGCCTTAATCCGAAGTCCAATCGCTGTCATAGTCGCTCCACCACCCTCAGCTTAGCGCTGCGTGCCCGCGGATTAGCCGTAATCTCAGCCGCAGTTGCAGTGATGGGATCTTTGTTAATGGGCTGAACGCGTGCAACCCGCACTTCCTGATCGGCACCAAAACCCGGAACAGGGGTAATATCTTTGGCTTCAGCGCGAAAGATATTTTTCACGATCCGGTCTTCGAGCGAATGAAATGTAATGACCGCTATGCGTCCACCCGGTGCGAGTAATTCGATTAAACGCGGCAACGTGTCGGCCACTCGGCGCAGCTCGTTGTTGACCGCAATGCGCAGCGCCTGAAACACCTGTGTGGCTGGGTGAATGCGAGTGTGGCGGCCCGGACGAGCGATCTTCGCAACTGCATCGCGCAATGCAACTGTCGTACGCAGTGGCCGCGCTGACCAGATTGCCTCTGCAACCTGCCGCGCATTGCTCACTTCACCATACTCACGCAAGATCATACCTAACCCCTCCACATCACTATGCTCGATCAGTTGCGCCGCCGACTGGCCACGCGTCTGGTCAAATCGCATATCGAGCGGTCCCTCTCGCATAAACGAAAAACCGCGCTCACTGTTGTCCAATTGATTAGACGACAACCCCAGATCAATCAACACACCCGCCAAGGGTGCAAACCCGAGCTGCTGTGCCAAACTCGGCGTCTCATCCAGCCAAGCCTGTCGGAGCACGGCCCGTTCGCCGTAAGTAGCCAGTTTGACCTGCCCCGCAGCGATCGCATTCACGTCCGCATCAGTCCCCAACAAACGCCCCGTGGGGCCGCATCGCTGCAGCACGCCTTCCGCATGCCCTGCCCCACCCAACGTTGCATCCAAATACCGTCCCCCGGCACGCGGCTGCAATGCGCTCATTACTTCTTCGAACAAAACGGGTATGTGCGGCATACTTAGTGTTTAGTGTTTAGTGTTTAGTGCTTAGCACTAAGCACTTCGTTAAATGCCTAACCGCGCCCAGACCTCTTTCTGCGCGGCGGCGCTAGCCACTTCGGTCTTGGCCCGCTGCCACTCGGCAGGGTGCCATACCTCGATAAACTGCCCCACTCCTACCAGAACCGCCTCACGTTCAATCCCCGCATGTTGAAGCAGATCCGGGCCAATAATGACTCGCCCTTGTTTGTCCGGAACCGCGTCAACAGCGCTCATGAAGATCATGCGGCGCAGTGTTTCGGCATCTGGGCCCATCAGTGGCAGCTCGTTAACCTTCCCGGCCAGGACCTCAAACCCCTCGCGCGGATAGATCAAAAGCTGCCGATCACGCCCAGCGGTAATCACTACCCCGTCGTCAAGACGCGCGCGGAACTTGGCCGGAAGCGCAATCCGGCTTTTGTCATCGAGCGAGTGTGTAAATTGACCGATAAACATGATTCGTTAACGTGGCTCAGAGCTCACCAAGGATTCACAACTTTGATGATTGGGTGAAGCAAAGGATATTATCCCCACCTTTCCCCACTTTTCCCCACCTTACTCGAAAATCATACTCTTTCGCTGCAAATATCGCAAGCGCCATCTATGGGGACTAGGTGGTAAATAAGCCTAAAGTTGTATTTAATGTCGCACCTAGTATTTTCTGGGTGTGCTCTACAGTCGTTCAAAGAAGCTTTACTGACGAATGTTGCGACTTTCTGCATTGCATGTCGTATAAAAAGATAACAAGATTTAGCAACGAATACGCATCAGCCAACGCGAATACGAATAAACAAAGGAATACGAGCATGACACTACATCGACGATATATTCTGAAAGCAATATTGCTGAGTGGCCCGATAGTATTGGCGGCATGTGGCAGCAAGCCCACAATGCCCGTACCAACCACTGTGCCGCCTGCACCTGCGTCAACAGCGACACCCGATGCCTTCCGGGTCAAGGTTGAAGCGGTGGCTCGCATCAAGTTGCCAGAATCAGCCAGTGATCTGCACGCGGAATTTATTGATGCCCAGAACTCCAGAGCAATCGTAAGGTTCACTATTCCAGCAGCCGATCTGTCGTTAACCTTACGCATGGCCGGTTACAAACTTCCATTAAGCGAAGGCAATGCCAACCTTCTGATGAATCATAAAGAGTTAGCCTGGTGGCAACCACGCGCCGCCAAAGTGCTTGCGGGTGGGCTGCAAGGC
>JANMVQ010000517.1:0-4570 GCA_031392845.1 Chloroflexota bacterium | reverse complement strand
ATCAGCACGCTCATGTTTGGTTTTGGCACGCAAGCCTGGGTCTACTCACGCGATTCCTTTCAGCACCCGCTAGAGACGTTGACGATTTTGTCATCGGTCTATATCCTGTTTGTACAGCGGGATCGTTTGCAAGCCCGGCAGGTATTGCTGGCGGGCGCGGCGCTGGCCTATGGCGTGCTGACCCGCTTTAACCTGATTACGGTCATTCCGGTGCTGGCGGTGTATGTGCTGGCCCTGGCGTATCGCTCGACTAACGCCACGTATCCCCAATTTCTTAAGCCCTTGATCGACCGGCTGTCGCGCTATCGGCTGGGTTCGTTCAACGCCGCCATGTTGGTGCAGCCGGTGCTGTATCTCATCCCGGTTGGGCTGACCTTGTGCGGCATGATGGTGCTGAATCAGGTGCGCTGGGGGCGCTTCCTGGCGTTTGAGCCGGTGGCCGAGGACAACGGGTTTAGCACCCCGCTTTGGCTGGGGCTGTATGGCAATTTGTTCAGCCTGGGCCGCAGCATCTTCCTGTATTCGCCGCCGCTTATTCTGGCGCTGTGGTCGTTCAAAGAATTTTATCGGCGCTACCGGATCGAAGCCGTTTTATTTGGCACGTTAAGCGCGGTATATCTGCTGCTGTATTCGATGTATGGCCACTGGCATGGCGACTTCAACTATGGCCCACGCTTTCTGTTGCTGCTGGTGCCGCTGGGTATGTTGCCGCTGGGCTATGCGCTCATCAATCGCCGCCGTATGCTATTGGCGGCGGGGCTGACCGCAATCGGGGTCGTCGTGCAACTGCTGGGCACCACCGTCAACTATTCGTTTGTGTATGGCCTGTGGTCGGACATGCGGCTGATGCCCAAGATCGCCTATCTGTTCGAGCCGAACATCTCGCCTATCGCCATGCATGTGCGCGAACTGCTGGCCGGTCGCAACATCGATCTGTGGTTGCGGGAAGTGTATCTGCGCATCGGCCCGTCCGCCATGCTGGCGACGCTGCTGCTGCCACTGGCCCTGTTTGGCCTGGCGCTGGTGCTGCTGGGCGTTGCGCAGCGGTCTAACCTCAAATCGCTGGTGGGGGTGTTCAAGCGCATCGGGCAATGGATGGGCGCATTAACGCCACGTCGGTTGGGTGAATTTGCCTATAACTGGATCAACACAGCGGTTCAAGCCATCGTGGCCGGGCCATCGTCAGCGAGCGCCAAGCCTGCGATTCACGCGGTCAGCAGGCGCACCCAACTGGGGCTGTATTTGCTGTTTTTCTCGGTGTATTTCATGAGCGGCGGCGGCCACTTCTTCAGCGGCAACCCGCTCGATATGTATCGCACCACCCAAAGCCTGGTGGAACGGCATGATTTGGCTATCCTCAAATCGATCGACACCGTGACTGGTGTGGATGGCCGCGACTATTCGGTGTTTGGCATCGGCCAGCCGATTGCCCAGATTCCGTTTTACTTGGTCGGTAAAGCGGTCGAGCAGGTGGCCTCACCGGAGGTCAAGCGCTACATCACCGGCTGGCCGGGCAGCTTCGACAATCTGACTTCGGTGACGATCCATTTTGTGTCGCTGCTCAACCAGTTTTTGATGCCGCTGCTGTGTCTGCTGCTGCTGCAATTCTGTCTGCGGCTGGGTTTCAGCCCGCGTCGCGCCATTGCGACGACGTTGGTCTTTGGGTTTGGCACGGCGGCCTGGGTCTATGCGCGCGATTCCTTCCAGCACACCCTCGAAACACTCATGTTGCTGCTGGCAATTTATCAATTGTTTGCCCATCGGGATGAACTGCGCCCCCGCCATGCGTTGTTGGCCGGGGTGGCGTTTGGCTATGGCGTGCTGACGCGGGTGAACCTGTTGTTCTGTCTGCCGGCCCTGTTCGTGTATCTACTGATCCTGACTGGTCGGCAGCGCCAGTTTGCCGCGCAGGCAAGCGCAATCCAAGCGGATTCATCGCTGGGCCAACGCCTGGGGCGGTTGAGCCGACAATGGCTCTTTCCCGCGGCCAGGCAATATTTGCTGCCGTTTGTCGGTCCGGCGTTGCTGGTCACGTTTGGCATCATGTTGCTCAACCAGATGCGCTTCGGCAGCCTGTTGGCCTTTAACCCGATCGCCACCAATATCGAGGGCTTTGTCACTCCACTTTGGGCCGGGCTGTATGGCAATCTGTTCAGCGTCGGGCGCAGCATATTTCTATATTCGCCGCCGATTATTTTGGCGTTGTGGTCGTTTAAAGTGTTTTACCGAAACTATCGGGCCGAGGCGGTGCTATTCGGCGTGTTGATGGCGTTGTATTTGTTTGTTTACTCGCAATATCGAGTCTGGCATGGCGGCTGGTCGTTTGGCCCGCGCTTTCTGTTTGCGCTGGTCCCCTTGTGCATGTTGCCGCTGGGTTACTTCCTAACCAGTTGGCGGCGAGCGGCCTTGGTGGCTGGGCTGACCGTCGTCGGCGTGAGTATCCAGTTTCTGGGTATCACGGTCAACTACAACTATCTGTATCAAGCCTGGACGCGCACAAACTTTGTCCCGCCCGAGGTGTATCTCTTTCAGCCGGATCTATCGCCGATTGTCGCGCATGTGCGATCGTTGCTGGCCGGGCGCTACATTGATGTGTGGTTGGACTTTGTGCTGCAGAATTTTGGTGTGCCGGTCTTTCTAGCAACCATTGCCGTGCCGCTGGCCGCGCTCACCGTTGCCCTGCGCTTGCTGGACGTCCCGGCACTGCTGCGCAAAGGGGCGCACTGGCTGCAAGGCTTGCCAGCGCATCCCACGATGCAGCGGCTTGCGGCGGGCATCGCCGCTATGCGTGAGGGGTATTCGTCGGCGACAGTGACACGGCCTTGGGTTGCCCACCTTCCGTATATTGCCGTTCTGATCGTGTTAGTGCTGCTGGCGGGCGCGCCGTTGCTGCGACTGCAAGCCTTCAGCGGTCACGACGCGACGGAGTATCTGCCGCGCAACGTGGAGTTCTATCGTGGTTTGCAGGAGGGTCAACTCTTACCCCGTTGGGCGCCCGATCTGAGCGGCGGGCATGGCGAACCCCTGTTCAACTTCAACCCGCCCGTCATCTACTATGCGACTGCGCTTTTTCATGCGTTGGGGGCTGGGTTTAGCGCAGCCGAAAGTCTGGCTTGCTTGACGTTGCTGTTGCTGGCCGCCATCGGCATGTATGTGTTTGTGCAGAGCCTGTTTGGTCGGCCCGCCGGGTTGATCTCCGGCACGGCTTATATCTTCGCCCCGTATTTCTTGCTAGTGCTGTATGTCCGGCATGCCTTGGCCGATTTCGCCATCTTTGCCTTTATGCCGTTTGCATTTTGGGGGTTGTATCGTTACGTCAGCACGACGCGACCGCGCTATCTGGCGGTTGGGGCGGGCGCGGTGGGGTTGATGTCGCTCAGCAGCAATCCGGTCGCGCTCATCACCATGCCGGCGCTGCTGGCGTTGCCACTCTGGTTTGCCTGGATTCGACGCGATCGGCGCATCGCGCGCTCCATGGTGCTGCGTGGAGCCTGGTGCCTGACTCTCGGGATGGGACTGTCTGCCTTCTTCTGGCTACCTGCTCTGGCTGAGCGCGATTACGTTCATATCCAGCGGCTGTTGGAATCTTTTCTGAATTATCAGAATCACTTTGTGAGCTTTCAGCAGTTGATCTATTCGCCGTGGGGGTATGGTTTGTCGGTGCTGGGCACTGAGGACGGCATGAGCTTTGCGATTGGCACGATCCACCTGGTGCTGATCGTGGTTGCCGCCGGGCTGTGGTGGCAACAGCGTCGGGCAGCATCGGCCACGAAGGCGATGCTCGGATTTATGCTGGTATTTCTCGCCTACGCCGTCTTCATGTCGCTCGACGCATCGCAGTTTGTGTGGGATCGCCTCAGCTTGTTGCAATATCTCGAATATCCGTGGCGCTTTCACTCGTTGGTTGCCTTTAGCAGCGCGGTGTTGTGCGGTGCGGTGTTGCATGGGTTGTCGGTCTATCGTCCGGCGCTCACCGGTCGGGCCAGCATCGCATTGGTGGTTGGGTTGCTGCTCTTCAACCTCGCGCATGCCAAACCCGAACAGTATCCGACCATTGATGAGTCGTGGTATAGCCCAACAAACATCGCGGCCAGCTATATCGACGTGAACACGGCCAATGAATATGACCCGGTCTGGGTGCAAATGCGGCCATCTGAATCGGTGAAAACGCCGTTGACCTTTTTGCAGGGCACTGGGCGTCTGCGTGAAACAACCCTGGCCCCCATCACCCGCCGATACGAAATCGAGTTAACCAGCAAAGCCCGCCTGCGTGAGAACACCTTTTACTTCCCGGGCTGGAAGCTGTATGTCGATGGGGCTGAGCAGACGATTGACTACAGCAATCAATATGGTCTGATGGATTTTGAACTGGGCCCCGGGCGGCACAGCATTCGCTTTGAATTTGTTAATACACCGGTCCGTACGTGGGGTGGAGTGCTGGCCTTGAGCGCTTTAGGCGTGTTGGTGGGCCAACTGGTGTTGGCCTGGCGGCGTCGACCGCGACCCGTCAACCAAAACGTAGACCCGCAAACTGTGGCGCTGCGGCCCGGTTGAGCGTCTTGTCCAGTCA
>JANMVQ010000457.1:0-7258 GCA_031392845.1 Chloroflexota bacterium | reverse complement strand
GCGGGGCTGGTGTGGGTTTGGACACGGACAGACCCTTCGACACCTTCGGCAGGGCAGGCTGGACGAGTGCGAAGCTTTCCTGTGGGCTGGATGACAGGTGCAACCCTCAAGACAGTCGCAGTGATCGGTAGTATTGTGTTGATGATGGGCTTGTTGCGCTATGTGGAGTTGCCTATCTCGATCTTGGCAGCGCGCCCGCCTGACATCATCAGCATCATCATCGCGCTTGTGATTGCTAGCGCGCTGCCGCTCCTCGCCTCACGCCCCACGCTCAACGCCCTACGCCCCTTGCCCCCCGCTCCCCGCTTCACACTCATTATCGCTGCCTTCGTCGTGCTGTTTGTGCTGCTCAAGTTCGACCTCACGGCGCTGGCCATCAGCATGGGACTGCGCGGGTTGAATGGACAGGCAGTCGCTCAAGCCAGTGCTTTGGATCTGCGTTGGCTGGGATTTTCCTATATTGCATTTCGTTTGATTCATGTGCTCCGGGAGAAACAAAACGGCAAACTGCCCGAGATGTCGCTGCAAGAGTTCATGATCTATGTGATTTTCTTTCCGGCCATTTCGGCTGGCCCTATCGACCGCAGCGACCGTTTTCTCAAGGACCTGCGCGCGCCATATAAACTCACGAGCGACATGGCTTACGACGCGGGTCGGCGCGTGATTGTTGGGATATTCAAGAAATACGCACTGGCCGATACACTGGCTTTGATTGCGCTCAATGAGATCAACGCCGCCCAGATTCGCTCCGGTGCAACACCATGGGCGTGGCTGCTGGTGTATGCCTATGCCTTGCGCATTTATTTCGATTTCAGCGGCTACACCGACATCGCCACCGGGCTAGGGCGCTGGTTTGGCATCAAGCTGCCGGAAAACTTTAACGCGCCGTATCTAAAGCCAAATTTGACCCAATTCTGGAACAGTTGGCATATGAGCTTGTCGCAGTGGTTTAGGGCATATTGGTTCAACCCGCTTACCCGCGCGTTGCGCAAACTCCCTTCTCCCACCGGTGGGGACGGAGGTTGGTCACAGGCCCAGATCGTATTTGTCGGTCAGGCCAGCACCATGTTGTTGATCGCGCTTTGGCATGGCATCACGCTTAATTTTGTAGTGTGGGGCGTATGGCATGCGTTAGGTTTGTTTGTGCATAACCGTTGGGCAGAGTTCGCCAAAGCCCATGACTTGTCGCGATTCGCGCGGGTGGGCCACTTGTTGGGTCCAGTGCTGACCTTCCATTACGTCGCGCTTGGCTGGGTATGGTTTGCCTTGCCCACGCTGGGCCTTTCGATTCAGACATTTATGAGGATGGTGGGTCGATGATTCGTCGCATTTGCTTGAAAACGCTGGTGTTGTTTGTGGTTTTCAATGTGCTGTTTGCGTTCATTGCCCCTCAGAGCTGGTTGGGGCGAGCCTCGCTCTACAACCTAGTTTTCCCGGGCCGCCCCCGTTTGCCGTGGGGTGAGAACCCCGATCGCGCCTACAACCTTACCCTCAACAACTTGGACGCGATGTTTGCCGCGCATGAGATCGCCGCGTCACCCAAACCGGCAGATGAGTTTCGGGTAGTGCTGATTGGCGATTCTTCCACTTGGGGTTTTTTGCTGCGGCCTGAAGAAACCCTTTCGGCCCAACTCAACGCCATGCAGCTTAAGGCAAAAGATAGTCGTCGCGTGCGTGTTTATAACTTGGGCTATCCAGATTTCTCGCTGAGCAAAGACACGCTCATTATGCAGCGAGCCATGGGCTATCAGCCTGATTTGGTCGTCTGGTTGGTGACGTTGCGTTCGTTCCCGATCAGCACACAAATGCACCCGTTGGTGCAGGCCAATCAAACCGATCCCGCGCCAACAGATCGTTGGTTTTGGTCACAGCGCCGCAATCTGGCCGATCTGCTGCGCCTGCAACTGTATGGCGTGCCCTGGGCGACCACCGGCATCGATCAGGTCTATTCAGCCGATTATGTGCGCTGGCAAAATGACCTCGACCCCGACGACACTTTCCAAACCCTCAAGCCGCCCACACTTAACCGAGCTGACCTTGCGTTGGATGTGATTGGGCAAGCTAAACAGATCGCCGGTACGACGCCGCTGTTGATTGTGAATGAGCCAATGGCCATCGCCACCGGCAAAAACAGCGACATTCGTTACAACTTCTTCTATCCGCGCTGGGCCTACGACCAATATCGTGTGCTCATGACCGAGCAAGCCCAGCAAAAGAACTGGCGCTACGTCGATCTCTGGAATGCCATTCCCGCGGCCGAGTTCACTAACAGTGCCGTGCACCTTACGCCCGCTGGTTCGCGGATGCTTGCTGAACTCTTAGGTGAGGAGGTGATGAGGTGAAGGGGGTGATGAGCCTCATCACCCCCTTCACCTCATCACCTTTTCATCCGATTAAGTCTTCCCCAACTGGCTGATCGTTGCGCGCAGATCCTTGGGGTAGGGCGCTTCGAACTGCACGCGTTCGCCCGTGCTAGGATGAATAATCTCCAATTGGAAAGCGTGTAATGCCAGACGCTCAATCAAAGCACGCTCCTCACGGTCGCCTTTGGCGCGATAGCCTTTCTTAAAGGTCGAAAGATAAATCGGCTCGCCATCACCGTATAACGTGTCGCACACAATGGGCAGCGCCATAAATTTGGCGTGTGCGCGGATCTGATGGGTGCGCCCGGTCTCGGGTCGCGCTTCTAACAGCGCATATTTGCGAATTCGTTGCAGTAGATTGAACTGCGTGACTGCGGGTTTGCCTTTGTCCGGGTCGGGCAGAGTGCGATGATGCCGATCCCCATCGACCACCAGCGGCACCAAGACCTTGCGCTCAGTCCAATCAGGCTGGCCCACGACCAAGGCGTGATAGACCTTATTGACGTCGCGCTGCTCAAACTGCATGCTCAAGTTTCGATGGGCTTCCTCGTTGCGGGCAAATACAATCGCGCCGCTGGTTTCTTTGTCCAGCCGATGTACGACCCACACCCGCCCGAAGCCTGGCTCTAACATGGCTACCAGATCGGGTTGATCCGAGCTGTAGCCTTCCGGCACACTCGCCATGCCGGAGGGTTTATTGACAATCAGGATGTCTGCGTCTTCATGCAAAATCTCAAGTTCTTTCACAGCCTACACCTTACCACGAGTATTCAGGGGATATTTTGGACACAGACGCACACGGACGCACACAGACGCACACGGTCGTCTTAACCAATTAATATTGAAAATCAGTGTTCTTCCGTGTTCTTCCGTGCGCGAAGCGTCCGTGTCCTCCTAATTCAGGGTGGGTCGGCTGGCGGCAAAGTGGCATAGGGATGTGGGCAACTGCCCAGGCTGCCCGGATGAAACCGCTTCGGCGAGCAGTTTGCCAAAGATCATGCCAAAAGGCATGCCGTGGCCGCAGAAACCGCCAGTGAAATAGGCGTTGGCGATCCCTGGCACCGTATCCAGCACCGGCAAGTAATCCGGTGTGAAAGCCATCTGCCCGGCCCAACGTTGGGCGACCTTGAGATTGCCCAGTTTGGGAAACAAGCGCACCATCACTTGCTCAAGCGCACCCATCACATCGTCACTGACTTGGGTGCTGAGTGAGTCCACATCTTTGTTCGGGTGCGCTGCCCGGCAACCGCCCAGCACGATGCTGCCATCCAATGTCTGCTGCCAGTATTCGCCGGTGGGCGTCACGCCTGCGCCGATACCCTGCGTAAACACGCGGTCTATTGGGGTATAAGCCAAAATTTGCCCACGCACTGGCGTGATCACGCTTTGCATGGCGGGCACCAGTTGGCGGGTCCAGGCATTGGTCGCCACAATCACGGCGCGGGTGTGGATGGGGCCTGCGCTGGTTGTCAATGTGATGCCATCTGCCGACGATTGAATTCCTTGGAGCGTCGCAATTGCCGTAGTTGCACCGTGTCGCTGGGCGGCCTTGGCCAGCCCGTGCACAAAACGAGCCGAATGCAGCAAGCCGCCATTTGGGCTAAATTTACCCCCGCAAACCGCGTCGCTCACCGGTGTGTTGATCAGCGATTGCACTTGGCGGCGACCGATGGTTTCGGCGGGCATGTTGTCGGCGGCCATCTGCTGGGCCGTGTGTTGCATCTGCCCAAGTTCTGCTTCGCTTAACGCCAGCGTCAGGGTGCCTGGTTCGCGGTAGTCGCAGTCGATCTGTTCATCGTGCAAGACATCGCGCAATAGTTGACGACTGGTGTAGGTCAGTTGCCACATTTCGAGCGCCGCAGCGTGCCCAAACTGGTTGATGGCCTCCGGGTAAGACATAGCGGCTCCAATCGTTACAAAGCCGCCGTTGCGTCCGGTTGCGCCTGCCGCCAAACTGGTTTGGTCAAGTTGCAACACCTGCACACCCATACGGGCTAACCAATATGCGCAGCAAGTGCCAAGGATGCCGCCCCCAACAACGACTGCGTCAGCCTGCGTCGGCAGCGCACTCACAGCCGCCCGCGCTTCAGATGAGAGCGTCTTGTGCCAATAGGAAACCGTTTCAGAAGACATGCGCCTATGTTAAATGAAGTATGACGCTTTGCACTTTGCACTTTCCACTTTTAACTTTCTACTCTCTACTCTCTACTTCCTCAACATCGGCAAATACACTGTCCTTTTCGACAACTCCTATAATCCTGCGTGAAATGAGCAAAACCGAACACCTGAAAACCGCCAGCCGCGAAGTGACGGAAGGCGTGGCGCGTGCCCCGCACCGTGCATTTATGCGCGCGATGGGCATGAACGATACCGACTTCAAGCAGCCATTAATTGGCATCGCCAGCACCTGGAACGAAGCCACGCCCTGCAATATGTCGCTCGGCTTTTTGGCCCAGGAAGCCAAGAAGGGCGTGCGCGAGATGGGCGGCTCGCCGCGCGAGTTCGTCAGCATTGCCGTCAGCGACGGCATCGGTATGGGCCATGAAGGCATGAAGACCAGCCTGATGAGCCGCGATCTAATTGCCGATTCGATTGAGCTGATGATGCGGGCGCACTGCTACGATGCCTTTGTCGGTCTGGCCGGCTGCGACAAAAGCTTGCCCGGCACACTCATGGCGATGGCGCGCATGAACCTGCCCGCGATTTTCGTCTACGGTGGCACGATCAAGCCGGGTAAATTTCGTGGCAAAGACGTCACGATCCAGACGGTCTACGAAGCCGTCGGCCAACGCGAGGCCAACACTATCAGCGATGCCGATTTGCGCGAGCTGGAATGCGCGGCCTGTCCGGGCATTGGCTCGTGTGGCGGTTTGTTCACCGCCAACACCATGTCCTCGGTCAGTGAGGCCCTGGGGATGGCCCTGCCGGGCAATGCCTCTCCACCCGCCGTGGATGAGGAGCGCAAGACGGTGGCGTATCAGTCGGGCAAAGCCCTGATAGCGCTCATGAAAAAAGGCATCAAGCCGCGCGACATCCTGACGATGGAGGCGTTTGAGAACGCCCTGACCTTGGTGCTGGCGATGGGTGGCTCAACCAATGTGGCGCTGCACTTGCCGGCCATCGCGCACGAAGCCGGCCTCAAGCTCACATTCGAAGACTTCACCCGCATCACCTGCCGCACCCCGCATATCGCCGATATGACTCCTGGTGGCAAATACGTGATGGAAGACCTGCACAAGATCGGCGGCGTGCCCGTCGTCTTGCGCACGCTGCTCGATGCAGGTCTGCTGCATGGCGATGTGATGACTGTGACCGGCAAGACGCTCAAAGAAAACTTGCGCGGTGTGAAAGGCGCGGACAAGCTCAAGAATCAGAGTGTGCTGTTCCCGGTCAGCAAGGCCATTCGCGGCACCGGCGGCATGGTGATTCTGAAAGGCAACCTCGCTCCGGAAGGCGCGGTGGTCAAGGTGGCAGGCGTCAAGAAGCTCAACCACACCGGCCCGGCCCGTGTCTTTAACACCGAGCAGGAATGCATGAAGGCCGTGTCCGAGCGCAAGATTAAAGCGGGCGATGTGGTTGTGATTCGCTACGTCGGCCCACGCGGTGCACCGGGCATGCCCGAGATGCTGTCCGTGACGGCTGCTATTCGCGGCCAAGGTCTGGGCTATGACGTGGCGCTGATTACCGACGGGCGTTTCTCCGGCGCGACGACCGGCTTCATGGTCGGCCACATTGGCCCGGAAGCGTTTGTCGGTGGCCCAATCGCGGCCATCAAAGACGGCGACATCATCGAAATCGATGCCAACGATCCGGCCAAGGGTAAGATCAGCGTGAAGCTGAGCAAGCAGGAAATTCAGGATCGCCTGAAGAAGTGGAAAGCCCCCAAGCCCCATTACACGACCGGCGCACTCGCCAAATACGCCAAGCTGGTCGGGCCGGCCTGCGATGGAGCGGTGACGGATTAAGTGAGGACGGGAGACGGAGGACGGGTGACGGTTAAGACCATCGCTCGTCTTCCGCCTCCTGTCTTCCAATATAAGTAAGCATCCTGAGCGGAGCACGGCAATTACTGGATCCTATGCAGGCGGGTGCCCCGTGCGAAGTCGAAGGACGCGTTCCCTGTCGAAGCTGATCCTTCGATGGTGAGCGCATCCTTCGACTTCGCTCAGGATGCTTTTCGTGATTGTTAAAAAAACAAACGATGAGCAATTTGACTCTCCCCCTTGGCTTCCGTGCGTCTGGCGTGGCGGCTGGGATTAAAAAGAACGGCAAGACGGACATCGCTATGATCGCCAGCGACACAGACTGCGCGGCGGCTGCGGTGTTTACGACCAACAAAGTGAAGGCAGCCCCGGTGCTGCGCGGGATGCAGCAGATTGGGGTCGGGCGGCCGATTCGCGCGGTGGTCATCAACGCGGGTTGTGCCAACGCTTGCACCGGGCGGCAAGGCATGTTGAATGCCAGTGAGACGGCCAATGTCGCCGCCAAAGAACTGCACATCAAGGGCAACGCCGTGTTTGTGATGTCTACCGGGGTGATCGGCGTGCAACTGCCGATCGAGAAACTGCAAGCTGGTGTGCCGCAGGCAGTCGCCGCTTTATCCGTGGATGGCTTTGCAGCGGCTTCGAACGCCATCATGACGACTGACACCGTGCCCAAGACCGCCACCGCCGAACTGGCCCACGGCGACAAAACCGTGCGTTTCGCGGGCATGGCCAAGGGCGCGGGCATGATTCACCCCAACATGGCGACCATGCTGAGCGTAGTCGTGACTGATGCGGTGGTCGATACGCGGGTGTTGCGCATGGCGCTCAAACAGGCCGCCAAGCGCTCGTTTAACCGTATCAGCGTCGATGGCGACACCAGCACCAACGACACCCTCTTGGTATTGGCGA
>JANMVQ010000451.1:0-6339 GCA_031392845.1 Chloroflexota bacterium | reverse complement strand
TGATCGTCACCGCCGCCATGACTCTGCTGGGGATTCCGGTGCTCACCGCAGCACTCATCATGTTGGTCGCCGACCGCAACTTCAGCACCCAGTTTTTTACAGCTAACAATGCGCGTCTGTATCAGCACATGTTCTGGTTTTACTCGCATCCGGCGGTCTATATCATGGTGGTTCCGGCCATGGGCATCATCTCCGAGGTACTGCCGGTATTCTCCCGCAAGCCCATCTTTGGACCAAAGGCCATAATCATTTCGACCATTCTGATCGGTGTATTGGGCTTCACCACCTGGGCCCACCACATGTTTGTATCCGGTATCAAGCCTGAGCTGGAGTACTTCTTCATGTTCACCACCATGGTTATCGCGGTGCCGACCGGTGTGAAGATGTTCAACTGGATTGCTACGCTGTGGCGCGGCTCACTCAATTTTAAGACACCATTACTTATGGCGTTTGGTTTCTTGTCCACATTCCTTGTGGGGGGTATCACTGGCGTGATCCAAGGTATGGCTCCCGTCGATGCGTATTTGCATAACACCTATTGGGTGATTGCTCACTTCCACTATGTGCTGTTCGGCGGCAGTGTCTTTGGTATATTCGCTGGCATGTATTACTGGATACCCAAGATTCTGGGCCGCATGTTCGACGATCGTCTGGGCCGTGCACACGCCATCTTGATGTGGGTTGGATTCAACATAACGTTCTTCCCGATGCACATCTTGGGTCTGCGCGGCATGCCGCGCCGGATCGCGACTTACGATGCCGGTCGTGGCTGGGATTTGTACAACTTGGTTGCGACGATTGGTGCATTCATGATTGCATTTTCGGTACTGTTGTTCATCATCAATTGCATCAAGCTGATCAATGGCGAAAAGGCTGGTAAAGATCCATGGGAAGGCAACACTCTAGAGTGGACGACCGACTCCCCGCCACCTGAGTACAACTTCGCCACGATTCCAACCGTTACCAGCGAGCGCCCACATTTTGATGAACGCATGAAGGCATTAGGTATTGCCATAGAAAGTAAACATTAATCACTTATTTTGAGGCAGGGGTGTTTACAAGTACGCCCCTGTTTCATGTCATATTTACGATAACTCGACTAATGCAGGTATTGCGCCCAAATACCGGCGATCTGATCTGCAATGTTTGCGTATATATCGTCTCATTCCTCAACTGATGCATTGAGCAAGTCCCAGCACAAACTGCTTTATTCGCTCACGCTTGCGACAGCTATTGCCACTTATGTTCTGGTGGTGTTTGGCAATATCGTGCGCATTACCGATTCCGGCTTGGGCTGTCCGGATTGGCCGTTCTGCTATGGCTACATGCTGCCGGGTCCAGACAGCAAAGCTATCATCGAGATGGGCCACCGCTATTTCGCTGGAGTCGTAAGCCTAATGATCGTGGGCATCGCGGCGTTAGCCTTTCGGTGGCGACCCGGCGCACGCCTGATCAAGCTGTGTTGGTTAACCGGCGTGTTGTTGACCGTGCAAATCACACTTGGTGCGCTTACGGTAATCACGTTATTGCATGAGTGGAGCGTGGCACTGCACCTGGTGTGTGGCATGGGCGTGCTGGGTTGCACGGTGGCAATGCATCTAGAAGTGCGCTATCTGAATGCGCCCAAACTCAGCAAAGAACAAATTAACCCCGCCACAAAGGCTTTCCGTCGTTCGCTTATTACGCTGGCCGCTGTTGTCGTGTTGCTATTGCTGACTGGCGGATTGATGAGCGGCAGTGGCTCAGCCATGGCGTGCGGGGTGCAATTCCCGCTATGTAATGGGGGCTGGTTGCCTAATGGCAGCCCACTTACATTTACGCATTGGCTGCATCGAGCTGTGGTTGCGCTCGCTTCGCTTATGGTGCTCTCGACATTGTTACGAATGCGCAAAGAGGCCAAACTTGGCGCAGATCTTCATGCATTGCGCTGGCCGGCTTTGGGCATGGGGCTGGGGTTTGTGTTGCAAGCCAGCATTGGTGCGCTGATGGTGTTGTTTCATCGACCCGATCCCGTCGCTACACTTCACAATGCGGTGGGTGCATTCACCTGGATCTGCACTTTATCGCTCACGATCATGGCCAACCGGCTGCCAGTCCAACTCACTGCACCGCAGCCACGCACCAAACCCCGTCCAGCTTGGCTGCAACTGCTGGCCGACTATGTCACTCTCACCAAACCCCGCGTTATTTCGCTTTTGTTATTCACTACCTTTGCAGCGATGTTTATAACGCAAGCAGGTGCGCCACCGTGGTATCTGGTCGTCTGGACCATCCTCGGTGGGTATCTTATGGCCGGTGGCGCTAACGCTGTGAATATGGCTTACGACAAAGATATCGACTCTCTCATGGCTCGCACAAATCTGCGTCCGGTGGCCAAAGGCCGTATAAGTTCGCGACACGCTTTTGTGTTTGGCATGACGCTAGGTGTGTTGTCGTTAATCATCTTTGTGCTTTTTGTTAATGTGCTAGCGGCGTTGCTAGCGGCCATTGGTTTCTTTTATTACACTGTGATTTATACCCATTGGCTCAAGCGCAGCACCTGGCAAAACATTGTGATCGGTGGCGGAGCTGGCGCAGTGCCGCCGTTGATTGGGTTTGCAGCGGCCAGTGGTCAACTCACCCTCTCAGCTGCGCTGCTGTTTATGATCATCTTTTACTGGACCCCACCCCACTTCTGGGCGTTGGCACTGCTCAAGCGCAAGGACTATGCCGCCGCCGGTGTGCCGATGCTACCGGTGGTCGCCGGCGAGAACGAGACCACCTACCAGATGATGTTGTATTCGCTGGTCATGGTGGCAGCGACCCTGATCTTGGTACCGTTGCAGTTTATGGGTCTGTTCTATTTGGTCGGCGCAACTGCGTTAGGTTCAATCTTCCTCTGGTACACTTGGAAGGTAAACCAATTGCACACCCCGGCCGCTGCGTTGAGCTTGTATAAATTCTCGTTGCTGTATCTGGCGCTCTTGTTTGTGGTCATGATGGCAGATCGATTGCTGGCGCTGTAAACTGATTAAATTACGGTTTTACTGCGAAGAGAAGTTACAAGGAGCTACTATGATTCCGAAGCACATGAAACGGCAAGCTATGCTTGCAACCCTGGTTGGTTTTGGTTTGATGCTTATTGGCACTATCATGGGTATCACATGGATACTCATCTATATGCCGAAGTAAAAATAGTTTACTACATCGACTCGGTCTCAAAGACCGAGTCGGTGTAGTTGATAAAGGGAAAAATGGAAAACACACGTGAACTCGCACCGGACAAACAGACTGCGCATGAAGAAGACCACATTCATATGCCCTCACCTAGCTTCTCGCCGATTTTGTTGGCGCTTGGTCTGACTGCCGCCGTCTTTGGGATTGTGCTTGGTGCAGTTGTTATGATCATCGGTATTATTCTGACCGTGGTAGGGTTGGGAACCTGGATCTACGACGAGATCCAAAATGCCTCTACTGAACAGGCCAATGAGCAGCACTAAGAGCCTATTTCTAAACCGTTCACGTCCGCATCCTTCGACTTCGCTCAGGATGCTTACACATAGGTTCAGAGATAGGTTCTAAACGAATCCTATGACCACTTCCTCCTCTCCCGTCTACCATCCGCGCCGTAATGCTGGCCTGACGGGTGTGGTGTTGATGGTGTTCAGCGAGTCTGTCTTTTTTCTCGCCGCATTTTGGGGTTATTTCTATACGCGTGTTATTGCGCTGGAATGGCCACCCCCCGGCGTAGAACAACCACAAATTCAGTGGGCGTTGGCAAACACAGCCATCGCATTGCTTAGCGCCGCGGCTATGTATATCGCCGAGCGCGCCATCGCGCGTGACAACCGGCGGTTGCTCTTACAAGGCATCACCGTCGCCGGTGTGCTGGGCATCATCTTCATGGCCATCCAGTCCAGCGAATTCGCTGAGATTGGCAAAATTGCCCAGGCCAGTAACTACGGTTCGATGTTTTTGGTGCTGCTCATCTTTCATGTGTCGCGCGTGTTTGTAGGGGTGGCGCTAATGGCGGTTGTGTTCATTCGCGCACTACTCGGCCAATTAACGCAACGACGGCGGCTAATAGTGCAGGCAACTGCTATTTACTGGTACTTCATCACCGTCGTCTGGCTATTCGTGTTTTACGTGTTGTTCGTCGTGCGATAGCAACGATCTAAATAATCCACATGACTCCTCGGCGCGCACTCGGGTTTATATTGGTTGCTGGGGTAGGATTCATATTGCTACTGGGACTGGCTTTTGCGTTGCAACTGATGCAGCCACCGGCCCAGATGATTCTGACCCAAATCCCAGTAGACACTTCGGCCATGCCGCTGGATCAAAACGGCATCGGAAGTCAAACTATTAGTGGCACACAGATTGTGGTGCGCCTATCGCCCTATCCAGCCCGTCCCCATGTAAGCAGCACTTTGAGGTTGGTAGTGACTGCCCCTACAACGACGACACTGCAAACAGTGACGCCCACGCTTTTTCTAGCGTCGCAAGCAATTGATGACAGTAGCCGTGTCGCCAACTTGCCTATGCAACGGGAGCCCGATGGCAGTTATCTCGCGCAGGGCAACTTCTTCCCTACACCTGGCGGTTGGCGCTTACGCATCGAGCTAATGCTAGATGACGACGACCCGTATAGTGTGATTGTGCTGGTGAATACGGGAAATGAGTAGAAAGTTGAAAGTTGAAAGTGCAAAGTTGAAAGCGGCGCGGCGCAATGTATGACTTTTCACTTTCAACTTTCCACTTTTCACTTTCGACTCAGAACTTGCGCGTCCAATCTTTGGGCCAGCGTTCGATCACGACTTTGGTCTCGGTGTAGAACTCGATGCCGTGGAAACCCTGGGCGTGCAGATCGCCAAAGAAGCTCTCGCGCCAACCGCTGAATGGGAAGTAGGCCATCGGGGCGGGCACACCGATATTGATGCCGACATTGCCACTGCTAACCTCATAGCGGAACTGCCGAGCAGTCGCGCCATTGGTCGTAAAGATGCTGGCGGCATTGCCATACGCCCGATCGTTGACCAAGGCAATCGCCTCTTCAATCGTCTCGGCGTGCATTAGGCTGAAGACTGGTCCGAAGATCTCGGTGCGCCCAATCTCACTCTTGTGTGGCACCCTATCCAAAATCGTCGGGAAGATGAAGTTGCCATCCTCATAGCCGCTGACCTTCTTGTTGCGGCCATCGACCAGCACATGCGCGCCTTCGCTCTCACCCAGCGCAATCAACTTCTCGATGCGCTGCTTGCTCTCTGATGTGATCACCGGGCCCATCTGCGCGCTCTTGTCCATGCCATAGCCCACGGTGCGCGAGGCGGCAGTGTCGGCAATACGCTCCAGAAACTCGTTGCGGGCCGAGCCAACCGTGATGCCGACACTAGCAGCCAAACAACGCTGACCTGCGCAACCAAACGCCGAATCGACTGCGATACGGGTGGTGGTTTCCATGTCGGCATCCGGCATAATGACGATGGGATTCTTGGCGCCGCCCTGCGCCTGCACGCGCTTGCCATTGGCTGTGCCACGGCTGTAGATATAACGCGCGACAGGGGTACTGCCTACAAAACTAACAGCGCGAATGGAGGGGTGATCGAGGATCGCATCCACGACTTCCTTGGCCCCATTAACCACCTGAATCACACCCTTCGGGAAACCGGCCTGTTCGACCAACTCCATGAGTTTGGCCACACTCATCGGCACCTTCTCGCTGGGTTTCAGAATAAAGCAATTGCCACACGCCACGGCATAGGGCATAAACCACATCGGCACCATGAGCGGGAAGTTGAAGGGAGTGACAGCCGCTACGACACCCAACGGCTGGCGAATCATGTGTTCGTCGATGCCACGCGCTATATCTTCGTTGTTGATACCCTGCATCAGTGTAGGCGCGCCGCTGGCTACCTCAATGTTCTCGATGGCGCGTTGAATCTCGGCGCTGCTCTCTTCAAATGTTTTACCACACTCATCGGTAATGGCGCGAGCCAGCATGTCACGGTTGGCTTCCATGAGCGTTTTCAGCTTGAACAAAGGCTGAATACGTTCGCCGACCGGGGTACGGCGCCATTCCTTAAACGCGGTCACGGCAGCCTGCACGGCCACGTCCACTTCCTGTGCAGGCGATAGCGGCACTTGCGTCATGATCTGGGCGGTGGCCGGGTTTTTCACAGGCAAATAATCGTTCGTGCCGGACTTGACGAATGTGCCGTTTACAAAGTTGGTTAATTGCTCAATTGCCATCTGGGGACTCCGATTCTTGAGATTAGAGATTATGGGCTAAATTACGGTTACACACAATGGTGCAAACTGAACTAATAGATTTCCCATATAGAGTTGACTCATTCAACCCTC
>JANMVQ010000400.1:0-21533 GCA_031392845.1 Chloroflexota bacterium | reverse complement strand
CAAATTGCAACTCGCGAAATCGCGCCTGACGAAGTGATTTGATATCTGCTAAAGGCGATTTCTGCCCGGTGACCTGATACGCCAATCGGACCAACATAGCCCCGACCCCAGATCCAATCATCTGAACGCTGGGCACAATGACCAGTGTGCCGTGATTAGCCAACACCCGTCGCACCTCGCTCAGCGTGGATGGGGCAAAAATAAACTCGGTTGGGAAAGTGCTGATCACACAATCAAATTGCGCATTGGCAAACGGAAGCTGCATCGCACTCGCCTGCACATGCTGATGCGGCATTGCGTGCGCGTCGACACGGCGGCTTAGCATACGCCCCATCTGCGGCGAGAGATCCAAACTTGCTACGTTAAAACCACATTGGCGCATATGCAAATGCAAATGCCCCGGCCCATGGGCCAACTCCAACACCCGTGCGCCAGCAGGCACTTGCGTCAATACCGCTCGTCCCCATGCCTTCCACTCCCCAAACGACACCAGCACCGAGACCGCATCATAAGTCCAAGCGAAAGTTGTATAGAAATGATGGAATGCGAGGCGGAGGAGGGCGTTCAAAGTTGAAAGTTGAAAGTCACAAGTCACAAGTCATAAGTCATAAGTCACAAGTCACAAGTCATGAGTCAAACGTCAAACGTCAAACGTCAAACGTCAAACGTCAAACTCTCAAACCTCCAAACTCTCAAACTCTCAAACTCTCAAACCTCCAAACTCATGACTTTCTACTCATGGGGTTATTCGCAATCGCCGTGCGAATAATCTTCAATACGCTCTCGCGTTCTTCGCCGACTAGAGGTAAACGCGGGGCGCGGGTTTTCTCGCTGCCAAGGCCGGTTTCGGACATGGCCAGCTTGATATATTGGACCAACTTGCGGTGGGTATCCAAATGCAGCAACGGCATAAACCAACGATAGAGCGCCCGTGCTTCGTCATATTGGCCACTGGTCGCCAAATCCCACAAACGGCGGCTCTCATGCGGGAAGGCATTCACCAAACCGGCCACCCACCCTTCTGCGCCGGACATGATGCTCTCAAAGATCAGGTCGTCGACCCCGACAAACAGGTGATAACGGTTGCCGACACTATTGCGTAGGTCGGTAATCCGACGCACGTTGTCCGAGCTTTCCTTGATCGCCACAATATTTGGCACTTCGACCAGCTCGACGAACATCTCCGGCGTCACATCTACGCCATAAGACACAGGGTTGTTGTAAATCATGATCGGCAGCGAGGTCGCGTTGGCCACGGTTCGGAAATGCGCCAATGCCTCCCGACCGTCGGCTTTGTAGATCATGGCCGGCAGCACCATGAAACCGCTCACGCCTAATTTCTCCGCCTCGCGTACAAAGCTACACGCCAACGCAGTCGAGTTTTCGGCCACGCCCGCAAGCACCGGCACACGCCCTTTCGTTTGTGTGACCGTGGCCTTGAGCAGAGTCAGCTTTTCGTCGCGGGTCATGGTGGTGTTTTCACCCAAGCTACCCAGCATGATCAGCCCATCCATTTTGGCCTGAATCAGCGTCTCGACGTGTTGCATGCTGCCCGGCAAATCCAGCGTTTCGTCGGCGTCGTCATGAAATTGGTTCATGACCGCGGGGAAGATACCCGCCCAAGAAATATTCATAGGTTAGTTAAGAGTTGAAAGTGACAAGTTGAAAGGCAAAAGAAATAACGTTTCGTCGAAGCTTTGATGTGAAGTGTGCGGTAACAGTCATAAGTCATAAGTTCGGCAAATGATACTTTTGCGCAAGGTATACGAACGCGGCGAACGTAACGTTAACCGGACTTATGACTTATGACTTTATAGCTTCTCCATTCACCGGGTTGGGCACGCTGCTGCCGGTCAGTGCCGCAACCAAATTGCGAGCGGCTGTTGTCGCCATGCCGATGCGGGTGCGACGGCTGGCGCTGCCGATGTGCGGCACCGCCACCACATTGGGCAAGGTTAATAACGGGTGATCAGCTTTGATCGGCTCGACCTCGAACACGTCAAGTCCAGCGGCCCATGGGCGACCTTTCTTGAGCGCCTCATACAGCTCCATCTCCTTAATGACTGGGCCACGCGCGGCGTTTACAAATACGGCGGTATCCTTCATCAATGCAAACTCGCGCGCGCCCAGCATGCCGCGGGTCTCGTTATTCAACGGCGCCAAAAAGACGATGAAATCCGACTCGCGCAATAGGCTGTCCAAATCACGATACTGCGCGCCAATTTCGGCCTCCAGTGCCGGACTAGGCTTGCGGTTGTGATACAGGATATTCATCCCAAAGCCCACCCCGCGCCGCGCCACCGCGCTGCCAATTTGACCGGCGCCGATCACGCCGAGCGTCGCACCATAAATATCTTGGCCGACCATGAACATCGGTGACCAGCTCTTCCATTGGTCGGCCTCGATCAATTTCTGGCCTTCGACGATGCGGCGCGACGCCGCCATCAACAATGCCCAGGCCAGGTCGGCAGTAGTTTCGGTCAACACGCCAGGGGTGTTGGTGAGGAGCACCTTGCGCGCCGTCATAGCAGGCACATCGCAGTTGTCGTAACCCACCGCCATGTTCGCCACGACCTGCAGTTTGGGCGCGGCATTGAGCAACTCGCCATTCACGCGGTCACTCAGCATGGCCAGAAACCCGTCGGCATCGGCGATTTCGCGCAGCAGCATATCGCGTGGCACGGCCACCTCTGCCTGTTCCCACATCCGATAATCACACGCTGCCGCCACAATATCGACAGCCTCTTGCGGCAGTTGCCGCCCGATATAGACCTGTTTTCGCATAAGAAGTGTTTTACCACGAAGTTGGTGAGGAGTAGGGAGGTTCCAGCAAGTCGAAAAGCACAAAATCCTAATTAGAGCGAATTCCTGATTGGTGCCCTAAAGCCGCCCCTTCGACTTCGCGCATAAGAATGCGCTTCGCTCAGGGTGCTTTCGTTGTATATCAATTAGGAATTCGCTCTAGTGCCATTCGACCTCATGCACCTACTTACTGACTCGCCCCCGGCACCGCGCACACCAAATCCAGCGTCGCCCCAGCAAATCGCCCCACATCATTGCGTGAGACATCGCTCAGACACACCCGCCATGTACCCGCGCCGGACTGCCCTGCAAAGGCTGCCGCAAACGTTTGCGCGGGTGAGAACACATCACCATCTGGCGCGGGCGCAAATACACAACGTTTATCGTCGCGACAGATCACCTGGCGCGTACTGAGCGTGCTGCCCATCGCCTCGGCGCTGGTCCCGCCAGCATCGCTAAACGCAATTGGGAAAGTGGTCAGAAGATCGGCACTGGTCCCGTTTGTTGTCGCGGGCAAACCCGGTCGATTCAGCAGCGTCAGTGTCACCCCCTGGGGACTGACCAGTTGTACCTTCAGGTCGCTGGCAAAGGTGTGCGCCAACGCCATTTGCAGTGTGCCGCTGACGACCGTGCTGGTCGTGCTCATCGGTAGATCAAAGCATGTTGGCTTGGGATTGTTGTCTGGGATCACCCGATTGGCTGTTACTGAGACTGGTGCGCAGATATCTGTGCCTGGGACGGGCGTTGGGACAACCGGCGTCGGGGTGGGTGTAGGAAGCGTCGAAGCGTCACACGTGAGCGCCAGTTCGATCGACGACAGAGTGCCAATATCATTGCGTGAGACATCGCTCACGCAGAATTGCCAGTCGCCTGCACTGTTCTCGCCGATAAAGCCACCCAGGCTGGTCAAACCGCTATCGCCTTCGGGCGCGGGCGCATAATCGCAGCGTTGGTCGTCGCGACAGGCAGTTTGCACTCGGGTCAGCGCCGCACCGATGTCTTCGGCACTGTTACTCGCGGTATCGGTAAAGGTGATCGGATAGCTGGCCGCCAGATCCACCCCGCGCCCATCACGATTGGCCGGGTAACCGGGGCGATTCATTAGGGTGATGATTTGTCCGCTCGGGCTGCGCAACTGCATCCGCAAGTCGCTGATGAAGGTGTGAGTCACACCCACTTGCACACGCATTCCTGCGGCTACCCGTCCAAGCGCGGCCACCGGCAGCTTGACGCAGGTGAACGCTTGGCTATTGTCGGGAATGCGCACATTGGGTGTCACTCGAATCGGTGCACACACATTAGAGATAGGTGTGGCAGGGGTTGCAGAAGGTGTTGGGCTGGATGTCGGCAAGGGTGTTCCGGGTGTCGCAGCAGTGGGCGATGGCGTTGGCGTGAATGCAGCCGATGTGGGCGACTTTGTGGGTGTGGCAGTGGGTGACGGAAAGAGTGTGACCGGGATGATCTTGGTGGCGGTTGCAGTGGGGAAGATAGTGACCGGAACTTTGGGGGTGACGGTCGGTGTGCGGGTGATCGTGGGTTTCGTCGTGGCCGTGGCGGTGCGGGTGAACGTGGGTGTGCGCGTGACTGTGGGCGTCCGGCTGGGCGTTGGCGTGCGGGTTGCGGTGGGTTGCGGAGTACCGGTTTTGGTTGGCGCAGGGGTCGGTGGTTTGGTGCAGACGTATGTCGCGGGTCGCACCACAAGGCCCCAGCTATATAGCTTGCCCGCATCGGGTTTGCCATTGTCGCTCAGATATAGCGTCCAGTTGCCGTTGATCGATTCGCCGTTAAAGATAGACAGCGGTTGCTCCGGCCGGAACGCGCCGCTGACCGTAGTGACCCCGGCGATGTCGCCGATGCCAGTCGCCGCCGTATCGTCAAACACCACATTACGCAGGTTACGGGCATTCTCGCCCCGCCGCCAGAACAAGATAGCCGATTTGCCCGAGGGTGAGGCCAACCGCAAGATAAGATCACTGACGTAGTTGTGATCGAGTCGGTCGATGCGCACCTTCAGATCGCCCAACACCGCATCTCCCGGTACGACGAGAGCCGATGGCACCCCGACCGTGTTGCCATCCGGCACAACCAACGCCGTGCCATGAGTGCGGGTATAACGTTGGGTATTTCCCAGGGTAGCCTTGCCCACGGTGATATTGATCGGCACCTCCATTGCGCTGCTGGCTCCCGCCGCACTATAAATCGCAGTGAAATTCAGCTGCAATGGTCCACACACTTGGGTCGGGCTCAAATCCAATGAAAACGCGGTTGTGTTATTGGCGCTTTGCCCGCCAGGAATATTGGGGTAGCTCGATGTGCCGTTGACGATGCTGGCCCCACTTGCCCCTATTAGGGTCGCCTGAATCTGACTGGCATCCGCCCCCAGATTGGTTAGGGTGATATTCAACCCAGCTCGCTCACCCGGATCAACTGCACCGTCGCCATTGCTGGGTAGCCCTTCGGCCAGCGTCACCATCCCGACTTGCAGATCACCCGTTTGCGCGTCCGTCGCACTGGTCTGTGCCCCATTCAACATCACCAACGCAAAATCTTGATCGGTCACATCTGCATTACCCGGCACGCCATCGCCTGCAATATTGCGCGCAGTAACGGTCAGCACAAAGCTGCCACCCACGCCCGCAGGCAGAAAGATATTCTCGACGTTGTTGCGCGGGTCGCTCTGCCCGCCAATGGTCGAGTTTGCCCCGCTAAACACGTTGCCACGATAAAGCTGCCCATTGATATTCAGGGTCAAATCCAAATCGTTGACATAGGCATCACCCGTGGTCGAACCGGGCGCGTCGCTCCAAGCCAAAGTCACTCGCACCGGGCGGGTGTTGCTAATGATGCTGCCGGTCACGGTATAGACCTGTCCGGTCTGGCGAAACAAAAAGCGTTGGTCATTCACGATGCGCCCAGTGTCTGTATATAGCGCGGCCAGGTTTAGCATGCCCCAGCCTTGGGCCGAGCCGGGTAAATTGCCGCTTGCGCTCGCCCCATTCAGGTAACGCGGCGTGTTGAGCAACAGCGCCTTCAACATCGCCGCACTTGGGGTTTGGCCGGACGCCAACACCCGCCCGTAATACTCATACGCCAAGGCGGCCGCGCCTGCAATGGCCGGGGTGCTGTGGCTAGTGCCAGAAGACCAAGTGTAAGTCACCTGCCCGCTGGGATAATACGGTTTAGCGCCATTAGGCAAGTTGCCCGGTCCACCGCACACGCCCACCCCGTTGTAGGACGGATCTTTGCTGGCTGGGCCGGTCACATGCGTGCCGGGCGCGACCAGATCGGGCTTAATACGGCCATCGTTCGCTGGGCCACGCGACGAGAATGTCGCCATGTCGTTGGCATTGTCGGCGTTGGCTTCGCCGCAGCCATCAAATACGCCTTGGTCGCGCACATTTTCGCTCGCACCGACGGTCAGCACATTTTTGGCTACGCCGGGCGTGCCAATGCTATACGCGCCGTTACCAGCATTGCCCGCCGCAAACACTTGCAACATGTCTTGGGTGCCGTTGGTCGAATCGACATCCACATCACGGACGAGCGCGTCGTAGGTTTGTGCCTCGCTGTCATAGGTGCCAGCTGAATCTGCACCCCAACTGTTGGAGGCAATTCGCGCCCCAGCCGTCCACATGCGCTGACTCAGACTAATCAGCGATCCATCGCACTGGGCAAGGTCAAAGTCACCGCTGTTGGCAAAAATCTTGGCTCCGGCCAGCCGGGTATACGGGGCAATGCCCAGCCCGTAGCTGTAGCCACTACCATCTTTGGCAGTTTTGATCGTACCATCGTTGTAACCGCCCACAATCCCGGCGTTGAGGTTGCCATGCCCAGCCACACCGTTGGCGCTCGGGTCGCTGGTGCAGTTGATATTAAATATCAACCGATCGGGCTTGGTCAGATCGCCTTGGGTGTAAAAGTCGGGGTGCAGCGGCGTGTCGCTGCCATTGTCGATGCCATCATCGACCACAGCCACAATCGGGTAAGCCGCAGGCGAAGTGGGCACACCTTGGGTGTTGAGCCAGGCCAGATAGCCCGGATTATTCGGCTGAACTTTGCCGCCGCTAATCTGCACATTATTGGCCAGAATCTGGCCCTGCCGTTCGTCACGTCGGCGGGGCCGGGTATACGGCTCAATATTAAATACTTCGGGCAGATTGATCGCGTCCAGTAGGCGCGTGATGGGCATCTGCAAGGTGATATTTGTAAAACTCAACACGCGGGTCGAACTGAGAATGACGCGTGGACTATATGAAATCAACGTCCGCAGGGTGTTGGTGCTATTTTCAGATCGAAACAGTTGCGCGGTCACATCCACGATGGCCTTGCTGCCCGCCGACACCGATACTTGCAAACTGGGAGCCAAGCGATATGCGCCGTGATACGGACCGACCCAGCGTAAGATATCGCCTTGCACGACCAAATCATCCAGTTTATTGAGTGCTACAGCATCGCCCCAAACAACATAACTATTCGTCGGCATATAGCTGACCAATTCAAAGCCAATGCTACGCAATAAATCGAGCCATTCATCTTTGATCGGGCCAATAAACTGCGCCATCCACAGTTGTTTGCCAGGCGTGCGCGTTTGCAGGAGTTGGTTGCCGACGGTGACCGGAGCCAGCCCACGCGAGTTGCCGATTATGCCCGCCGGCGTGCGCGTGTCGATAACGTTGCCCCCACGCAAATAGATCGCATCTAAGTTGCCGGGATTGGAAAGTGCCTGCGGGCTGTCGCCGCGGGTTTGACCGACAAGTTGCCACAGGCTAAATGAGTCGTAATCGACCAGCAGCTTGGCCCCGTTGTCGCGCAGAGTTTGCAGCGCAGCCGCATCGTCCGCGTTAACCAAGATGCGGTCTCCACTGTTGCTTTGCGCGACAGTTCGCTTGCTAGTGAAGGTGGGCGATAAAAAAACTGTACTTATCAATAAACTTATGACAATGCCTACATACCCTATTCGTTGCCGTACGATCATAATCACTTATGCACTCTCCATGGTCTGCAAGTTGGCCTAGTTAGCTGTAACTGATATTGTTTATAGATCACAGATTTTTACCGCAAAACGTAAAACACGCCCAGCAGCCTGTCGGAGAAGCCACTGAAAAGCCAAATGGGACGCGGACGCTTTGCGCGCTGATTTTCGCGGATTTCTTTATAAATGGCTGCTTCAAATCCGCGTTTATCCTGAAAATCCGCGTCCTATGTTCCTTTCTCCGACAGGCTGCTAGTCTTACCATAACGCCTTCATGCGCTCTGTCTGCGGCGCGATGGCGAATGCTCTACTTTTACGATTTTCTCAGTAGAGTCTTCAAGTTTAAGCGAATTCAGAATAAATCTCATGAAGATCAAGCACAAATCAATGGATAATGTAATTCTCATGGCATTACGCGACATTTTGCTCAGTTTTGTAAAGAACATATTTCTCGAAGGCCCAGCCAGCAAAACCGGATTTGCTGCCCTTATCAAAGACCTGGAAGTGAGTGGACAAACAATTAGCACTCGTCTGGGCGGGATCGCGAGTAACGCCGCCAATCGTAGCCGTCTTCGCCACATCATTGGTATCGAACGTTGGGGACAGAGCCGCATGCGCACCTTATCTGGCCAAACGTTGGTAATGGATGAATACGATGGCTATCAGCCCGCCGAGAGCTTGGACTGGAATGATTTGCGCGAACAATTTGCTAGCACACGCATCGAAACGATTGCAACAGCCCGCCAATTGGTCAAAGCGGGTGTCAATGAAACCGCTACCGCAAAGCACAACTCATTTGGGCCGATGAGCTTAGGTGCTTGGTTGAAGTATCTGGGCGATCATGCAGCCCGCGAGTCACGCCTGATTCGATAATTATCAGGCTGCATCGCTCGATTGCCTCCGCAAATCAGGCGAATCCTTGCCAAAGACCCATAAAAGCCCCATAAATATTGTGGGGCTTTTATCTTTTTCGAAACCAACAGCACATAAATTACGTATAGATTGCATATACAAATTGTGCAGAAAGTTCGAAAAGCTGCGACAAATGTATAGAAGGAGTTTCATTGTCACAATACACGCCGAATAAACGCCTATCTATTAAGCTAAGCGTAAGGTTCAACGTAAATTCAGATAAATGTCAAGCTGAATTCATGGAAGCCCAGTACAAAAACGTTACACAGTTGATAGATCAACGCTGATTCTAATTTTCACAAGCTCCGTGCTTTACGCTCGTGAAGAGACTTGCTCAAGATATAACCATTGTCAGTTTATTTCCTATTTCAAACGAAAGTAAGCTGAAATCAAACACTTTTTGGGCTGGAAATTAGCGTTGATCTCCCGTTAAATGAGTATTAATGAGAATCGCTAATGCAATCGCAAAGGCGAGCAGGACAAGAAGGAGATTGCCACAATGTTGATAGAACTTGGACTTGTAATTGCCATGCTGGCCGTAGTGGTCTATGTGAGCTTGAAGTTCAGCGCATTAGCAGACAAACACCGAAATAGTTAAAAAGTCTTACAGACATTTAGTCGATGAAAGCGCATTATTTATTCATTCTAAATTCATTCTAATACAACCCTAATCTAACCTTTTAGACGCGTTGCAGTTAAGGAAATTACATGACACTCGTAAACAGCTATCTGACCCAACAAGAGCGCAAGATGCAGAAAGCATCGAGCGTTTCTGCTAACAATACAACTCACAATACCGCGCGCAGTGGACTGGTTCAGCGGCTGGTGCGGGCGTTTGCATCACGCGATAGTCGATCGCATGCGTCGCAACACTCAAGCACCGTCGTGATCAGCCAATCCATGCCCGGCGAAGTCATCTAGATTCTGCTTCTCACGCCCAATTAGACAAACTCGCAGCCCTCAAAACACTGCGGGTTTGTCTGTTTTCCGCAGATGGCCGCGTTCTATTCTTTGCATTTCCAATAGGCGGGTTTCGAATTTAGAGTTGTAGGCAAAGGGGATTTCCCCGTTTTCAACTTACCCAAAATGGCTCCATAATCGATCATATGAAAACTATTCAAAAACTTGCATGGATCTACGCTGGACTATTCTTGATGGTCGTGGTTTCTGGCTATGTGCCCGGTTTGACCGATGCGCAGGGCAAACTGTGCGGCTTGTTCAGAATCGAGTGGTGGGACGACGCGCTGCATCTGGGTTCGGCCATTTGGGCAGCGCTGGCAGCTTGGTCATCGGCCCGAGCCGCTACGTTCTATTTCAAGGCATTTGGCATTCTCTATTTCATGGATTCAGTGGTGGGGACGATTACCGGCCAAGGCTATCTGGATTTGGGGATTTTTCGCTTTGGGCCATATGGCTATAACCTGATCGAGAACTTGCCAGCCAACATCCCGCACGTCGTAATTGGCGGGCTGGCCATCTTTATTGGCTTTTGGCTGGCCCCACGCTTATTAGAGCGTGCGACACAAGCACCCATATTGAAATCGGTATGAGCGATGTCGATGTCGTAGCCCCCGCTAAAACCATCGCAAACAAATCTAGGTTGCCCAAAAAGGCTCCTCGGCGACGCGGATGTTTACCCACCCTGATTCGACTGGCGCTGAGCCTATTTGCGTTAGCACTCATCGTGCCGCTGCTGCGGGCAGGAGTGGAATGCCGCATACGTGGGGGTGGGGTTGCGCCGGAATTGTCGCCAGAACCCGCACCCACCGCCATCGAAACCATCAAAGCGAGGTTGCCCGGTTACGCACGGGCCGAAGAGCAAACGTTTTTGACATATCCGGAGTGGTACATCGTCTACAGCGCCGACGAATATGCGGCTTTTATTGCCAAAAATCGCCCCAGCCAGTTCCCGTATTTTGCGGCTATCTCGCAATATTGGAACGGCTATTATGATGTGTGCGCGATCACACGGGGACGCTATGTCTACAACGATGGTTATCACTTGATGCTGGATGTGATTGGGGTGAGCTTCACAGCTGAAAACCTAGTGAAGGGGGCGTATGAGAACACGATTGGCCGATTGACCGAGCTGATCAGCACGGCAGATTTGACCGACGAAGATGCTTATGCGCGGGTGGTGGCTCGCGACTATGGCGCGCTCACCCATCATGTTCCTTGGTTTGAGTTTCCGTTTGTCGAACGTTTGCAGGGATTATGGCAGCTTCCTGCGACCGGACCGAATCTTGTTCGCAAATGGGAGCGCCGGGTGGTACTCAGCGCGGAATATGGCGTAAAGGCGCTGTATGGCAAAGCCATCAAGACCGCGACCGAGGCAGCGTATGGGCCGGAAGACTTGCGTCTTCAAGTGTGGGTGAAAGGCGTGTCGCCAGCCAATGTGGCCAAGCTGCCGGACGCGAAAGTCATTCATGAGTTTGATGGCTCATTGATTCTGTCCATCCCGCGCTACGATTCGTTCACCCAGGCGGCCCTGGATCTGGCGCACAGCGGGGCACAGTTTATTGAGCTGGCTGGAAATGACGATGTGATGCTGGTGGCGATTGCCCCACGCGATTGGTCATACGACTTATCCGCCGGTAGTGTGCTCTTCGAAGCTCCCGTGCTGATCGATCCTCAACGCAAACGCGTTGCGATCAAGGTGCCAGTCAAATCACTGCACGAGGTACTGTTGGCCCTCGACAAACGGGAGTATCGGGTTGAGCGCATCTATGACTACTAGAAAAGGCAATTGAGAATGAAGAATGAAGAAAGATATGCGACAGTCGCTTTCTGAATTCTGAATTCTTAATTCTCAATTCTCCCTCCCGTATTTCTCGTAAAACGAATTCGTCAATATCTGCTCGGGGTCGTATTGGCGTTTGGCGGCGAAGAAAGCGTCGATTTCGGGGTAGGTTTGTTTGAGCTGTTCGGGCGAGTAATACAGCTGATAGGGCAGGAAGAATCGGCCATTGACCCGATGCGTTAAGTCGATCAAATCTGAGGTGAGTTTGCGCATCTTGGCGTTGCCAACATCGTCAGTCTGTTGATTAATATATAGAACGACTGAGAAGGCATCCTGCGGCGCATAGCTCAGGAAATTATCTTCTTTATGCACCACGCGCACCGACGCGTTTAGTAAATTAATCTGCTGTGTTTGCACGATCTCGCGCAAACCATCTACGAAATTGACGAACTGATCGCGTGGGATGAAGTACTCCTGCAAAATATCGGTCTCGCCCTTCAAGTTATTCTTGAGATACGGCACCGAATCGTGCATCGGTTGGTTGCGCGATACTAGACAAGCTTCGCCATCCTTCATGGCCTGGTTGCGGCTGACCGAGCAAGCCTCCATGCGCGGCTCGACATATTTCTCGGCGAACCACTTAATCCGCATGGGGATATCACCTAACTTCGAGAAGTTGATGACAAAGCGGCGCAGTTGGGTTCCGGATGCTTCCCCCAACGGGTCGATCTTGACTTCGGTCTGGGACAGGGTTTGCTCTTCGTAAGTGTATAGCAGCATCTCACGCAACAGTGATTGTGGCGCCGTCGAAAGATGCCCATACATCAGCCCCAGCCGCTTGTCGCTGGCCAGTTCATCAGTAAATACTTTGGGGAATTCGGTGTAGTCCAACACCCGGCGACCTGGGTCATAAATTAAATTGCTGGTGATGTCGAGATCGACATCGAGCACGATCCCAAACAAGCCATAACCGCCAATGACTAGATTAAATAGTTCTGGGTTGTCGGTTCGGCTGACTGTCTTGATCTCACCGCTGGGCAGCATGACCCGCATGGTGCGGATAGTCTTGCCAATTGCCCCAGCCTGATGATCCATACCGTGGGCATTGACCGAAATAGACCCACCCACGCTGAAAATATCGGTAGATTGCATGGCCTTAACAGCATATTTTGGATGCAGCACGGTTTGAATGGCGTGCCATGTGGCCCCACTTTGCACAGTGATGGTTTGCTCCGTTTCGTTAAGTTTGATCTGGTTGAACGAACGCATGTCCAAGATTACGGCGTTCTTGTAAAACGCCTGGCCCCCCATACTGTGCCGCACGCCTGCGATAGACACTTTTAGCCGATTCATGCGGGCGTAGGCCAGTGCTTGGCGAATGTCGTCGATCGACTTGATCGCAACCATGCCGTAGATCGACGTGCGATTCAGACAACTCGCGTCGTTGATTGTGCCGCCTTTCTGGGCCCAGGCGAGCTGGGGCGATTCTTTGATAGTCAACGGGTTTGCTGGGTTGGCTGGGTTGACTGACTGACTAGGATCGGGCGATGCTGGCGGACAGTCCTTCTCGCCGATGGGATCCGCCGATAGCTCATCGACTTTGCGCCCGGTCCAGAATGTGGTGCCGGCCACTGCAGCCGCGATGATCACTGTACGTAGGATTTTGGAGGTTTTGGAGGTTGATGCATTTCTCATAGCAGGTGCATTCTCGCCCAACTATTAACCTACGGCAAAAGGGATTTCCCTTTAAGCCGCGCACCTCTACAATTTATGCGCTATGACAACACACAAATTATTGATGATCGGCACCGGTGGCATGGCCCGCCATTGGATTCGTTCGGTCTGGGCTACATTCAAAGACCGAGTGCAAATTGTGGGCTTGGCCGATGTGAATGCCGAGCTGCTGAACGCCGCTGGCGATGCGCTGGATTTGCCCGCTAGCGCCCGTTTCACCTCCATGCAAGATGCATACGCCAAAGTCGAGGCAGACTTTTGTTGCATTGTGACCCCGCCACGTTTTCATCGCGCCGCAGTGGAAGGGGCCGCCGCACGCGGGATGAACATCCTGTCCGAGAAACCGATTGCTGATACCTGGGAGGACTGTTGCGCGATCGCCAAAGCCGTGAAACAAGCGGGCGTGAAGATGATGGTGACGCAGAACTATCGTTATACCCCCCGCATTTTGACGTTGAAAAAGGCGGCCCAAACACTCGGCCCGGTGAATTATGCGTTTTGTCGCTACGCCGCCGACTATCGCAAGCCATTGGCGTGGGGCGCGGCCTTCCGACACGACATGGCCCATTCGCTGTTGGTCGAGGCCTCCGTCCATCACTTCGATCAATTGCGCAATCTTACCGGCAGCACCTGTCAATTTATCAGTGGGCGCGAGTGGAATCCGGGTAAAACGCGTGGCTATGCTGGCAGCGAGTCCTTCAAAGGCGAATGTTGTGGCATATATGTGTTGCACATGAACAGCGGCGCGATGGCGACTTATGAGGGCAATAACTTGGCCACGGGCAAGCCAAATAGCTGGCACAACGAGTACTATCGGGTGGAATGCGAAGGGGGTGTGGCCGTGCTGGATAGCGACGATGTCGTCCGCATCGAGAGCCGTAGCGCCAGCGGCACCCTAAACGTAGCCGAGGTGCCGCGTGAACAACCCACCCACGCCGGTCATCATGCTATCGGCGAGCAAATGTTGGATTGGCTGGATGGCGGCCCAGCGCCTACTACCATCTTGAGCGACAACCTGCAATCCAACGCCATGCTGTTTGGGGCGATGCAAGCCAGCGCTAGTAATAGTGTGGTGGATGTACAGGCATTATTAAAGCAGGCGCAGGGCGCGTAAAGACAAGTGAGATTGCGTATGTGAGTGCGGGCACACCCGTACTCACTCGTTGCCCTCGTCCCCGCCCTGCGCCTTCACCTCGCGGCCCCGGCCAGCCTGTTTGCTGGCCCCGCCAACATAGCCCATCTCTTGCAACTCTTCCATCAGACGGGCCGCCCGTGGGTAGCCAATGCGCAATTTACGCTGCAACAATGAGGTGCTCACACTGCCGCTGGCTTGAATGATATCCATGGCGCGCTTGACCAAATCATCGTCAGCACCTTCATCGCTGTCGCCGCTGCCGCTGCCACCGCGTCCCCCACCCCGCCCGTTTGAGGCCAAGGCCCGCTCATGCGCAATCTCGGCCACCACCATGTCCCAAGGCGTATCCAGCTCAGGCTTGCGATTTGCGACGTATTCTTCGGGAGCATCGGCCACTTCTGGACCATCACCCAAAGCCTCACGCTCATACGCGATCTGCTGCTGCCACCAGTCGAGCACTTTATCCAGCTCTTTCTCGCTCACCCAACATCCTTGTACGCGCGTGGGTGTGCCCGCTTCGGGGTTGAGGAAAAGCATGTCGCCACGACCCAGCAACGATTCCGCGCCCACCTGATCGAGAATCACGCGCGAGTCCACCGAAGATGCCACCGAGAACGAGATGCGCGCCGGGAAGTTGGCCTTGATTAGGCCGGTCACCACATCTACGCTCGGTCGTTGGGTGGCGACTACCATGTGAATACCCGTCGCACGCGCCATCTGCGCCAAACGGCAGAGCGTCTTTTCGGTTTCGATGGGCGACTGCAACATCAGGTCGGCCAACTCGTCGATCATCAATACGATGCGCGGCAACGGCTCTTCAGAGCGTTTTTTCAACAGATCGTTGTAGTCCTGCAAATTGCGGCTGCCCACTTCGGCAAACTTCTTGTAGCGGCTGTCCATCTCGCGGGTCACCCAGCGTAACACGGCGGGAATGCGCTCCATGTCGCTTTCGGGCTTGCCAATAATGTGTGGCAACCCGGCGAAGCGAGTTAATTCAACCATCTTGGGATCGATCATCACGAACTTGAGATCTTCGGGCCGGTTGTTCATGGCCAGACAAATACAGATGGCGTTGATGCAAACCGATTTGCCCGAGCCGGTCGTCCCAGCAATCAATAAATGCGGCATGCGCCCCAAGTCGGCATTGATCGGCGTGCCGGACACATCGCGTCCCAAGGCAAACGCCAACGAGGACTTGGCCGCCAACTGGCGAAACGCCTCGCCCTCGATTAGGCCGCGCAGATCAACAATGCTGGTGCTGGTGTTCGGCACTTCGAGGCCCACCAGGCCGCGCCCCGGGATAGGCGCTTCGATCCGCAATGAGGTCGCCGATAACGCCAGGGCAAAGTCATTTTGCAGCGCCGCAATCTGGCTGACTCGAATTTTATGCATGCGCTTTTCGCCATTTACACCGGGCTTTTCCAAATAGCCCGGCTCGATGCCAAACTGGGTCACGGTGGGTCCACGCCGAATCTCCACCACTTTGCCGACCAAGCCAAAGTGGGCCAACGTCGTCTCAATCACATCGGCCTGTTTTTGCACATCGGCGTCGGTCACCTTGCTGGCCTTCGCACTCTTGAGCAACTCGATCGGTGGCAATGTCTCTGGGCGCGGGGCCAATGGCTTCTTCGGCGCTTCTTTCACCTTGGCTTTTGCTTTGGCTTCTTTGTCTTTGTCGCGGCTCGATGCCTCACCCATCTGAATAATCGTAGCATTCGACTTAATATCCGCCACCGGTTGCAGCGACTTTGTCTTATCAGGCTTGGCTTTGTCAGCCTTCTCAATGGACGATTCTTCTTGCGGCTCGGCCGACTCAACCGGCTTGGTTGGTCGTGGTCGGGTGGGCTTGGCGTCTTGTGGATCAGGCAGTGGCAACTGGGTGCCTTTGCCACCTCGTGCGATATCCAGCTCAGGTCGCCACTCAGGTTCATCCGACGTGTCATCATCGGTGACACCGTGGCCTTGCGCTCGGCCCACAAATAGCGATTGTCCGGCCAGCACTGGCAATAATGCGCGCCAGGCAGTCAGTACAAATAACGCAAACCACGCCAGCAAAACCAAGACGCGCCCAGTAGTCAGATCCGCTGCTGGGTCGATGCTCAAGACACGCCACACTACCAAGGACATCACCCAACCCACTGCACCGCCGCCTGCACCCCGCTCCATGAGTTGATAGGGGTCGACCCCAAACGACAAGTTATGCATCAAGGCCAAAAATGCCAGAAACGCAATCTCACCCCAGATAATCTGAGCCAGCAGCGGAGGCGTCAGCACCACCGGCCAACGCAACAACACTGGTATACACAGGCCAATCAAAATGATCGACACAATATATGCACCAAACCCAAATGCACGTTGTAATAATTCCGCCCAGCGCCCAATCAAACTACCGGTATTCAATCCCAACAAAGTGCACAAGGTGACAATGCCCAAGGCCGCCAACAGCAACCCGCCAATATCGCGCAGAAACAGGGGCGATTGCCGAATACGGCGCAACACCCGCAGCCAAGTCGGATCCGTCGGGACGCGCTGAATCTCGCGCGCAGCAGTTTCTCTTGCCATCAGTCATTGACCATTGTCTATTAACATTGACGATTGACGATTGACAACTCAATCATCAATCAGGGGTTCACTCCGCGCAAACTGAGCGCCAGACGACGGGCATGACCATCCACACCGATCACCCGAGCGACAATATGGTCGCCTTCACGCACAATGTTACGCGGGTGCAAAAAACTGCCTTCGGCCAATTCACTGACATGAATCAAGCCTTCGAGGTCATCTTCGACTTTGGCAAATGCACCAAACTGCACCACGTTGGTCACCACACCCTGCACGATTTGGCCAATCTGAAAGCGCTGCTCAATCCCGTGCCACGGGTCAATCTTGGCCCGTTTCAGGCTGAGCGCAATGCGGCCTTGGGCCGGATCAGCGCTAATCACGTAGACATCTACTTCCTGACCGATGCTCAAAATATCACGTGGGTGCCCGACCCGGCTCCACGACAGCTCACTAACATGCACCAGCCCTTCGTAGCCACCCAAATCCACAAATGCGCCAAACGCGGTGAGATTGGTCACCTTGCCTTGGCGGGTTTCGCCCATTTGGATCTCTTGCAGAATGCGCGGCGGCTCAGTCACTTCACCAGGGCTTGCAGGTTCGCTTTCGACCCGCTCAGAAAAGACCGCCCGGTCTTGCGCTTCGTCTAGTTCAATCACTCGCAGTCGCAGCCTGCGCCCCAAGTGCTCGGCCAGCGTGCTGCGGCGGGTCGGCTCATCCATGTCCAATGTCACCGCCAACAAACGCGACGATGGCACAAAGCCACGCAGACCATGGTAGTGGACAATCAATCCGCCGCGATTGACTCCGGTTACTTCCAATTCCAGTGGCGTATTCTTTGACAACGCATCGTGCAACGATTGCCATAGCTTGGGCAACTCATCGTCAGATGGGTCGACGAGCGGCGCACTCAGACGGCGTTCGCGTACTGATGGCATGGGTTCATGCGCAGCAGTAGGATTGGCATCAGTCAAAGTCGTTGGCGCTAGTGATCCAAACCGTACACCACCCGGCCCGGCTTGAGTGTGTCCGGTTGTGCCTTCCACCTCCGCCAGCAAAGACTTCCAATAGCCTTCGTCTAATTCCAAATCTTCAGGACGATACCCCATGTCTATTTACAGCTTACTTTTTATTATCACAGTAATTCCAAACACGACAAACCTGTCTGCCACATCGCTTAGGTCATTCCGCCGAAATAATTAACGGACAAGCACGGCTCTGCGTGAGCGGAGCGCGTTCCGATGTGCAAAGTCCCTCCGGGGACGCGATAATTTTGTTCTGCTGAATGACCTTAGCGTTCAAAAGGTTATACAAAGATTATAATCTTCGATCAGTAATTAACGAGGCCGACAAACACCAAATTAAAAAATACTGCGCGAAGATCAACGCCAGACGTTGCCTTCCCGAAGCGACATTAATGTTTATCGCTGATTAACTGAGGGTTGTTAAGCGAAGCACGTGATTTTCCGCCAATAGATTAGTACAAATTCGAGTGATTCGCAGATAACGGAAAAAGCAATGGTAGTCAGTGCTCATTCTCAACAACTTTTGCAAGTATTTAGTGTTATAGCATATTGATATATATGGAAACTTGGACACGTACGCGAACCCGCTGGATGTTGGTGCCGTTTGTCGATGCTGCCAAGCGCATCGGCATTTCGCCCAACTGGCTGACTGTTTTGGGCTTGGGGCTAAACATTATTGCGGCAATCTTGATCAGCCAGCAACATATATTCTGGGGTGGGATGGTGATGACTTGCCTGGCCATGCCATTGGATGCGCTGGATGGTGAGCTAGCGCGTAAGACAAATCAGCAGGGCAAATTTGGGGCGTTCTTCGATTCGTCGCTTGATCGGGTGGCCGACGGTGCGTTGATGATCGGACTGGCTGCCTACTTCATGCAGCGCGGCGATACCCTGTCGGTCTACGTCACATTTGCCGCAGTTGTGGCGCAATTCATGGTGAGCTACACGCGCGCCCGCGCCGAAGGGCTGGGTATCGACTGCACCGTGGGACTGTTTGGTCGGTTTGGTCGCTTTCTGCTGATTGCAGTTGGGCTCCTGCTTCACCCAGCTTTTGCTGAGCCACTGTCGCTGATCATTCTGGTATGGGCACTGGCCATTCTCAGCGCAGCCACGGCCATCCAACGTATCTTGCATGTTTATCGAGAGACCACGCGAGCGTAGCACAAGATAACTCATTTGACGGAACAAGCATCTGGGATGCCAGCATCCTGAGCGGAAGGCGGCTTGAACAATCATGCCGAAGTCAATACGTGAGTGCCGCCTGAAGTCGAAGGACGCGCTTGTAATCGAAGCTATTCCTTCGGCATAAAGCGCGTCCTTCGACTGCGCGCATCGGAATGCGCTCCGCTCAGGATGCTTTTGTCATATTGTCTGCCCCTCACTCGAAAATCTCTGCCACGCGTACCGCAAAACCGGGCAATACTGTCTCAGCAACAAGCATATCAACAGCGGTGTGTTCCTGCGCGCTACCATCTGCGTTGTAAACCGTGATCGACTCAGTCGCGGGGTCAACGATCCAGGCCATAATGACACCCGCCGTGAAGTAATCACGCAGTTTTTGTTTCACTTCGCTCCAGGTGTCGGCGGATGACATGACCTCGACCACCAGTTCGGGCGCAACATCCAGATAACTGTCAGAACGCACCTGGGTAAAGCGCGCATCTGAGATAAAGGCAACATCGGCAGCCCGGATGGCATCCGGATTTCGCCGGATAAAAATACCCACCTCACCACTCAGAACCTTTCCTAGCTTGGCCGTGCGCATAAAGGCGATCAAAATCGCTGCAATCATGGCTTCGATATGTCCATGTCTGTGTCCAGTTGGCATGTTCTTCCCTACAAGCTTTCCATCCACCAATTCAATACCCATCGTGGCAGCTTCGCCCATACGGAAGAATTCCTCCGCCGTGATGAGGCGCTCTGTAATGCCGGATGGGTCAAGAGTGATCTTTGGCGTTGTCATGATGGGGTAATTTTAGTCCAATTAGCCCCTTGACTTTGACGCGACGTCAAACATTAAAGTAGCCTTATATCGGCGGTGGAATATTCACCATCCGCGGATATAGAGGTTATTAAGGCTAGTTATTGAGGCTACTTATGAAAAATGCTATCAACTTTCTGCAGGGTCAACTTCAAGGGGCGCATGATCTGCTCACCAACACGCTGGCGGATCTGACGCCACAACAAGCCCATTACTCCGCTGGGGCAAAAACAGTCCCGATCGTGGCCCATTTTGGCCATGTCGTTGTCTCAGAAGATATGATCGTCAACGGTTTGCTCAAGCACGGCACGCCTTTATTTGCCAGCGCGCCCACTGGCTTTAGCGAATTGCCACCGCAGCAACCGCCGTGGGATGAGTGGGGTCGCCGGGTCAAGGTCGACCTGAAGCAGGCCAACGCTTATGCCCAGCAAGTCTACGCCGCGACCAACGCGTATATCGCCTCACTGGAAGATGATGCACTGGCCCAGCCACTCGATTTGACCGCGCTGGGTCTGGGCATGCAAACCGTGGGCTTTATGCTAGGCGGCTTGGAGCTCAATGTCTATCTCCACACGGGCGAAATTTCGTGTCTGAAAGGCCTACAAGGGTTGAAGGGTTATCCGATATAGCCTCGACGCTTGCATCCACGGAGTCGCACGCAATACTCGGATAAGGTGATCCTAATTGGATCATGCCATGGTTATTCGTGTGTCTCCGTGGATAATCTCGTATCACTCCCTCTATGTTTAGAATTGGTGAGTTCTCCAAAATAGCGCAAGTCTCAGGCCGACAGTTGCGCTTCTATGAGCAAATTGGTTTGCTTGAGCCAGAGCATACCGATCCACAGAGCGGCTATCGCTTCTACACCGCTGCCCAATTGCCGCGCCTAAACCGTATTCTCGCGCTTAAAGAGCTAGGATTCACGCTGGAGGAGATTTCGCCAATGCTTGATCGTAATGTGTCGCCCGAGGCACTGCGCGGCATGCTGGCGCTCAAACGGGCGCAGGTTGCGCACACGGTTGAGGAAGAAAGCGCCCGTTTGAAGCTGATCGAAAGTCGCATTGAGCAGATTGATCGCGGGGTTGATTCCCCGGCGCTCGATTTAGTCATTAAGACCGTTCCAGCACAACCCTATCTATCCGTCCGCTCAATCGCGCCCGACATGGCGAGTAGCTATGCCTTGTTGCAGCGAATACTCCTTGAAGTGCCGCGGACGGTCAACGCCAGCCGGCTTGGTCCGCCGACAGTCGTCATGCACCTCGATTCATTTGAGTGGGAGCAAATGGACATCGAGATGGGCTTTATCTTGCAAGATTATCTAGCAATATCGGTAACCCTGTCTGATGGACATGTGATGACCGTGCGCACCCTGCCTGAGATACCCCGTGCAGCGACAACCGTGCGCATCGGCCCAATTGAAACGGGCCATGGCCATTATCAGGCCATCGGGCGTTGGGTAGACGCACAGCGTTTACGTCTGGATGGCCCTTCCCGTGAGGTCATTCTTGAAGCACCCGCACCCGGGCGCGAGCTCGTGACCGAAATTCAAGTGCCGATTGCTGCGTTGGATTAGACCGCCAACCTGAAGTTTCACAAATATGTCCTGATATCCGTCCGCTTGGCTATACTGCCAGCGCGCATGACAACTGATACTGACATTTCTGATTTACCTG
>JANMVQ010000342.1:0-4379 GCA_031392845.1 Chloroflexota bacterium | reverse complement strand
GGACTGTCATTAACGTGGCCGCGTTGCTCCAGCACCATGCCCGGTTACATCCTGTGCCAGCTTGCTGGTCGCGTGATGTAGCAAGCCTACTTGTGTGGCGCGGGCTGCGAGGATTGGGTCTTGGCAACCCGGACTATCCCGATGCTTATATCCTTTTCGACGCTTGTGACGACGGTGTCAGCATATACGATCTGGGTGCATTAGATGTGCAACAGGCTGCGGTGTTGCTTCGGATGCTGCAAGGGTCTCATAAAAAAATTAGATCGGTGAATGAACCTGCTGACAGCCCACTCACGCAGGCTTTTCTGAGTACAGGATTCCGCGAGACAGATCGACAACACGAACTGGCATTGTTGTTGTAAGCCAAAAAGATAAACACAAACAAGGCAATATGGGCAGATACCGATATCTTAATAGAATTGATGGTGAACTATGATTCAACTGGCATTGATCGGTTGCGGCAACATGGGTGGTGCGCACAAAGAGCGCTTTGACCGGCTCAAGGATCGAATGCGTGTTGCCGCAACAGTGGATACCGACCTCGACAAAGCTATGTCTGCCAAAGCCATGCTGGGCGCTGATCTGGCGACAACGGATTACCGCGAGGCGCTGCTGCACGTGGATGCCGTCCTCATCGCCACTCCCCATCACCTGCATCACCCCATTGGCATGGGTTGCATCGCGCAGGGCAAACACGTGCTGATGGAGAAACCACTGGCGAACACTGAGCAGGAATGTCTCGACCTGATTCACGCAGCTGAACGTGCGGGCGTGACATTGATGGTGGCCTACATCCAGCGCTATCATCCACTCACCATCAAGATGGGGGAACTGATAAAGTCCAAAACGTATGGGGATGCCTTTCACGTTTCGATGTGGACTGAGCAATACACCCGCTTCCCTGGAGCTGATTCGTGGGCGCACAAAGCCGCCACGCTTGGCGGCGGACAACTCTTCTCGCACGGCTGCCACTACATCGACTTAATGCTGGATTGGTTGGGCGAACCGGTCGAGGGCACGCATATCGGCACAAACTTTGGCACACCCTGGATGGAGCGCGAAGGCACCAGCGATGTAGCGATCAAGTTCGAGAATGGCGCAGTCGCCTATCATGGCGCGACGTGGGGCGCCCGCGGCACGCGCCTGGGGTATGCCTTTCACGCCATCTGCACTGAAGGCACACTGGAGCTGGACCAATTCAAGGGTGTGCTCTATCTGCACCGCGATAATGATGGTCACGCTGGCAAGTTTGGTGAACCACAGGTTCTTGCCACCGAAACGGGTGGGTTAAAGCACACTGATCTTGAGATGTCCCATTTCCTGGACTGTGTCGAGCGCGGCGCCCGACCACTCACCGATGGTCTGCGCAGCCTGCAATCGTTGCGCGTAATTTGGCGGTTATATGAAGCTGAACAGAAGGGTGTGATCGCTGATCTGCGCGGACTGGGTCTAGGAGCGGCATAGCTTTATGCCTGATCTATTCCTTGATCCAGAAAACATTCGTGAGCTGTGCGCCTATTGCGGTATAACATCCGAAGACCAAGTGGCGTTACTGGGACTGGCAGCCCATATCTCCAATCAACCAGATTTGCTTGAGCTGGCGCGGCGTGTGCATCACAACACCTATTCGACCTGGGAGGCCGATGACCCTCCTACACCGACGCTGGAGACCGCCTTTGGCGAGCAGGCGGCTGTGTTGTATGTGCTGATCGGGCTGGACGGAATGCGCCTGATTCGTGCTGCCCAGGCCAAACGTGGTGTGCCCGCTGCAATTACCAAGGCCAGTTGTGATGCTCCCGCTGTTGGGCTGCGCCGATATCGGCGGCTGTGCGGCAAGATCGGGATGGACCGTTGGGTGCTTGGCTGGTTTCATTACTTGATGGGCGGCGATTTGTATCGACTGGGGCGTTTGCAGTTTATCCCGCGTGCCTATGAAGCCCATGTCGTCGTGTATGAACACAAACGCAGCGGTCATGTGCAGGCGTTTGCCATATCAGGTCAACACTTTGACACCGACGGCTATGCGATTAATGACGCGCAACATTTGAATGATGGCGTTTGGACAAGCGAACTTCATGAAGACGAGGATATCGTCAGCGGCACCCCCATTTCACCGCGCGGGATGGCGCTCCGGCAACCCATCACCCTGAAGCTGGCGGAGTGGTCACGTGTGCTTGGCAACGGTGATCCGGTGTTGGAGATGCACATCCCCGACAACGACCCAATCACGATTGATGTATTGCGGGATTCGTTTGCGCAGGCGGCGGCCTTCTTCCCGCGCTACTATCCTGAATGCGCATACAAGGCCTTTGTGTGTGAGTCATGGATGTTCAATACCCAGCTGCAAGACATGTTGCCCGATCAATCCAGCCTGGTGCAGTTTCAAAAACAGGGCTATCTCATCCCACAATTGGCCGAACCGGAATACATGCTGTATTTCATCTTTGGCCGCAAACAAGTTGACTTGACCACTGCGCCGCGTAACACAACGTTGCGTAGAGCGGTCATCGCCCATCTCGAAGCCGGCCAGAGTCTACGCAATGGTGGCTGGTTTTTGCTCAAACAGGATCTGCCGCACTTTGGGCAACAGCCCTATATGAATAAATGACCCGTGACTTGGATGACTTGCAACTCAACACAGGACGATAGTATGACTAAACAAAACCCTTTATCCTGGGGCAACCTGCTCCACCTAAGTTTCAATATGTGGCAAGATCATAATGGGCCAAATATGCCGCGTTACTGGGCCGACATGGCGTATGCCAAGGTGAAGTATGGCTGAAGCTCTGTATCACAGCGTCGAGTTCACCCCACACGGTGGGTTTACCGAAGGCATCGAAGGCCCGGCCTGCGATCACGCTGGCAATATCTACGTTGTCAACTATGCCCGCCAAGGTAGCATTGGCAAAGTTACGCCAGCAGGTGTGTGTAGCGTTTTTGTCGAGTTGCCGAATGGCAGCATCGGTAACGGCATTCGCTTTGATCGGGCTGGCAACATGCTGATCGCCGATTACGTCAACCACAATGTGCTGCGCGTCGACATGCAGACCCGCGCCATCAGCGTGTATGCCCACGAGCCGCAAGCCAATCAGCCCAACGACATCTGCATTACCGACGATGACATCCTATTTGCCAGTGACCCAAGCTGGGCCCGCCAGGATGGGCAGATCTGGCGGATTGATCAGCGTGGGCGTTTCAAGTTGCTCGAGGCAAATATGGGCACCACGAATGGCATCGAAGTCAGCCCCGCTGGACACCAGTTATACGTCAACGAAACGGTGCAACGCAACATCTGGGCCTACGATTTGTCACCTCACGGTGAGATCAGCAACAAACGGCTGTTGATTCAGTTCCCCGATCACCTAATGGACGGTATGCGCTGCGATTTGGCTGGCAACGTATATGTCACCCGCTATGGCAAAGGTGTGGTGGCCAAAATATCGCCGCACGGCGAAGTGCTGCTCGAAATAACCTTGCATGGGCCACGCTGCAGCAACATTACGTTTGGCGGCCCTGATGGCAGAACTGCGTATGTCACGATGGTCGACAATGGCAACCTCGAATCGTTCCGGGTCGAAGTCCCTGGTCGGCATACGCGAGCCGACGGACGTTGACCAACGGTGTGAATGAATATGGAACTAAACCAGCTTGCACAACACATCGGCGCAGGTGTGGGCGATCTATCGTTCAGCATTCAGCTAGGCGACGACACTGCGCTTGCGGCGCGCGACTTTACATTGACCGTTGCGCATTCGAGTGCGATCACGCGCATCACGGCGCAACGCGATAGCCTGAATATCGGTTGGACTTTTGAAGCCTGGCAGGATGGCTACTGGGTGACATTGTTGGTTGAGAGCGTTACCCGATTACACTGTCGTAGCCTTACCAGCCTGTCCCTCAGCTACTCGCCAGACAGCGCCGGGGTCGGCCAGTGCTGGGTGCCAAATGTTGGCAAAGATGTGTATACCCCCGGTCTTTATCGGGTAGACGAAATTGGTGATCATAATCGGGCCGACAAACTGATCCGCGGCGCATTCGCAGATGACCATAACCCCGGGTTGTTTCTGGGCACACGCATTCCGCAGACCCATGAGCATGAATACACGTTGCGGCGAGTGGGTGAGGCACTGCAATTCGACTGCACAACTGTGTTTAGCAAGGGCATATCTGTCGGCACTCGCTTCGTATCGGAGGCAACCTGGATCTGTGCCAGCAAGACTGCGCTGATGGCTCAGGCGGTCTATGCCAGTCACTTGCCTTATACATCTGTGCGCAGTGTCGATATCCCGGTCGGTTGGAACTCCTGGGATACTACACCAGCTCGGTTGGTCTCGACGACGTGATCGAGAACATGGAGTGCATTCAACACAATCCGGCGT
>JANMVQ010000221.1:0-22362 GCA_031392845.1 Chloroflexota bacterium | reverse complement strand
TACCTTGCCAATGTTAAGTTAGCCGTCAGGGCCATGAAAGGCGCGCTGGGCATCGGCATAAGAACGGGTGGAACGAGCACGATTGATGAGATGGCTGACGACGATACGCTCGGCATCGTCTTGGGAAATGTTTGGCAAAGGCAGTGCGGCGCGTAGCAAATCGCGGACATTAGCGACCGACAATTGGGGCAAGGCTTTGACCTTGAGTTGACGCATGAGTTTTGGATCCTGTGGATGATGGGCCTGCCAATCGAGTTTGGTCTCGGCGATAAACCACAGGGCCAGTGCGGTGAGGGCAAGATGGTGATGCCAAGCACGATACTTTTGGGCTTGGAAGTCCGCCCAGCCGAGCTCAGATTTGGCGTCTTGATAGGTGCGTTCGATGAAGTAACGCTGACAACAATCTTGAACCAGCATTTCGACAGGGGTATCGCCGGGGTGGTTAAGCAGAATGTAGGTCAGCTTGCCGACTTCACGCCCGCTGAGATCGCGCCGGATCAGCAACCATTCACAACGCACCTGCATATTGGCGGTCAGAGTCCAGACCGGAAAGACAGCCGCCTCAATGATGAGTTTGCCACGTTCAGTGTTACGCACAATGTGCCGCTGCCAAACTGTTTTGGGACTGGCGGCCAAGGTTTGCACTTCAATGGGGGCGTGGCGGCTGAGCACTTTTGGGACACTGGGCAATCGTCCGCGTGGGCCTGCGCGCGGTGGAATCCCGATATAGGGTGGCTGGAGATAAACCCGTGTATCTTTCGGAACTGCGGCAGCGTAAAGAAGTCGCCGTTCATCCAACGCCTGGCGGAACTCGCGCGAACGGCCATAAGCGGCATCGCACGCCACCAATCGAAACGGCAATTTACGCACGATGGCCCGATCGATCATCCGCAGCCCAAGTTCGGCGTGATCGGCATACGCTCGTGTCCCGGGCAACCCTAGCTTCTTACGCAACGGAGCATGTTCTTCATCAAACCACTCTGGTGGCAGATACAACTCACCATCTACCATCGCCCATGTATTGGCTCCGCGATGCGCATACGTCAGCGTCACGCTCACTTGGCTCAGCTCTACCTTGCCCAGTCGTCCGTTGTATTGTCGTCCAGCGCCGATACTTCCCTCGCCTGCTTTTTCGTCTGCGCTTTCGTCCAGAATCGCTATCCCACCTTCCTGCAATTCCTCACGCGCTCCGATGTCTTGTTGTATCTGCTCAAACGCTCCATCGCCATCCCATGGCGAGTCGCTCATAAATTGTTGCGTCTGTTGTCCGTCTTGGTTGCCCACTTTCAGCCGCCGCTCTATATTTGCATAATTGCGCTGGTCTTCCATCGTCAATTGTCCTCGCACATAGTTATACCCATTCTCGCTCGTATCATGCGTTTTTGTGCGCATCCTTGGTCGATACCGTTCCATAAATTCGCGCAACTTTCGTCCCAATCCCGCTACTGCCGCTCGACTGATACCCCACCGACCCGGATTCCGCACATCCAGCCCATCTGTGTTTTCCACTTGTCTTGTCGGCCCTGTTGTCCCCTCATCTTTTTTTTTGTCATATTCCCAGTTTCGCTCACTTTCCTAACTTAACATTGGCAAGGTATGTTTGGCAGCCTTTGCCATGCATGCCGCACTGGTGCACGATTTAATTCGCGCCGCACGACTATTTGGCGCATCAGAAGCGATTATTGAATCGCTTCATGTTCCGCCCATGCCATGGGATCTTCGTCAAATTGAGCCTGCCATCGCCGCACTCCGCCAAAAGATGGATCCGGTTGCGCTTGAGCGCGAATGGACCGCTGGCCGGGCCATGTCACTAGAGCAAGCCGTGGCGTATTGCCGGGCGGCTTACTGAACATCATTCTGCGGCGGATCATTCTCATAATCATAGCCACCCGGAACATGCCGCAAATGTGGATCGGCTTCCGGGCCGGTCGGTGCATTGATGCTATCCGCCTGCGATTGGGTCATATCGCCGACCGATGAATTGGCCTGGGCGTATACCGCAGCAAACAAGCCGACGATTAAACCCATCAGGGCAAGGACAAGGACAAACCGCTTGATTTTCTGGCGCATGGCAATCTTTTCTCCAGTTGGATCGAGTGATCCGAGTTGATGCGCCAGTTATAGAAAACGCGGCTGGAGAAAAGGTCGCCTTTTGTGTCAAGGGTGTGTCAATGCTTAGAAAAGAAGTCGCGGCTACGCAAAGAGAAGCCCTTCAGGCTGAGAATAAGCCCGAAGGGCTTTGCTATAGGTAGCCGCGACTTCGGTCGCCAGGCAGTGCATTCCCGTTAAAGTCGGGAGGGCCGCGAAAGTGTTTCTGACCAAATAGAAAATGTTTCTGGCCAGATAGAAAATGCTTCTGACCAGATAGAAAGTGTTTCTGACCAGATAGAAAATGCTTCTGCTCAGACAGAAAATGTTTCTGCTCAGATAGAAAATGTTTTTGCTCAGATAGAAAATGTCTCTGGCTCAAGACAAAATGTGTTTAGTCAGCCACAAAATAGTTTTGGCGGGAATAAAAATGGATTTTCTCAAAAACCCCTTCTTCTTCAAAGAATCAAAGCGATTACGCTGCTCATTGTGACATTTGGCATGGCGCATATAGACCCTTCGGGTGGCGCATGAAAAGCCTATGCCTATCAAAGTTGTGCTGCGCCACCCGAAGGGTCTATATACGGGCCGCCCATTCACATCCAGACCTGACGCGCGGATGGCACCGCCTCCCCACTCGCCGCCGCCGCTTGTTGCATCAGCAAATACAAATAGTGATCGTGGCAACCCTCGGCCAAATGATAATAAGGATCGCCGCCCTGCACATATTCGTGCATCTTGACCACGCATTGTCCCACTGCAATTTCGTCGTCCGTCAGGCGAGCAGGGGTAAATGGGTTGCGATAGACCCATTCGCCACCGGCGGTATACCCCTTGTGGAATAACCCTTCCAGGTTGCCGCTGTAACCGGCGTCATGTCGCTCAAATATAGCGTGCATCGGCGTGCGAGGGTCGATCAGCCAGCGGGCGCTGCTGTTGTCGATCTCGCCGCGTTCCCCGCGCACCAAAAGCCGATTGCCGCGCACATACGAGAAATACTGCGCGCCGGTGAAGTCAAATGTGCCTAGCTTGCCGCTCTCGAAATCGAATTGGGCCATGAGTTGGGTGTCGTCTTTGATCTTCTCTTCGGCCGGCGGACCATTGCGGCCCGGGCCTTCGACCAGCGGAGCGGTAAAGTTGCGCGCGCGAATGGTGACCGGTTCAAAGCCAACATTCAGAAAACGTCGAATCAGCACAATCCCGTGATAGCCATGCGCAATGGACACTTGCGCCTGCGTGATTGTGCCCAGTTTGCCCGACTGCGCCAGTTGCAGCCGTGCGGCGTGCAAGGGTTGAAAGGGATATTGCTCGGCGATCTGGACTTTGCCAGTTTTGCCGACCTGCTGATAGAGAACATTGAGTGCTTCAACCGTCGGCGCGGGCGGCGTTTCAGATAACACCGGCAGCCCACGCTCGACGCATTCGACGATCATGCCGGGGTTGACTGCCCACGGCACACTTGTCACCACAAATTCGGGTCGTTCGGCGCGCAATAGATCATCGAGTGTCGTAAACGTCGGCACGCCCCAGCGTTGGGTGATGACCGCGCCCTTCTCCGGATTGCGCGCCAACATGCCTGCTACGCGAAACTGCTCCGGCAGCTCTTCCATCAGTTTGAGAAAGAACGGCGTGCGCCAACCATTGCCGATAATCGAGAAAGTAATCATTTGAAAGTAAAAAGTGCTTAGTGCTTAGTAGGCCAGATTGAAACATTTGCTGGTTCGGCTAAGGACTAAGCACTCGGAACTAAGCACTTCGATCAGGCTCCATACAGAATGCGTCCGCAATTGGTGCAATAGGTGAGGGTGCTGCCGACGCGGGCTTGCTGCAAGTGCATCGACGAGGGGGCTTCGCCGCATTGGCTGCACGAGCTGTTCTTGATCAGCGCGATGGCCACGCCGTTTGGCTTCTTTGAGCGCAGCGCGACATAGGCATCCAGTTCGGCCCGCGGGATGGACAGCACGGCGGCTTTGCGTTGCTCGGCAATGGCGCTGGCCCTGGCGCTCAAGTCGGCCCGCTCTTGGCGCAAATGCCGGTTGTCATCTTCCCAGTGTTTCGTCGCATCGGCTAGGGCCTGCCGGGTGTTGGCTTCAGTGAGGCGGGCTTCTTCAGCCTTCTCCATGGCTGCCATCTGCAACTCGTCCTGACTGGCATGGCGTTTTTTGAGCGATTCCAACTCCTTTTGGGTATCCAGCATCTCTTTGGCGACTTTGATTGCGCCACCGTAGAGTCGCTGTTCTTCGGTCTGGATTTTCTCGTTCAGGGATTGCGCGTCGAGTTCGATCGACTTGAGTTCACCTGCCGCAATGCGCAGGGATTTTTCAGCATTGGCCAATTCGGTTTTGGCGTGGGCCACGGCGGCATTGCCCGCCAGCGCCGCGTCGATTTCCCGGATGCGCTTGTATGCAGCATCTAGTTGCGAGTCCAATGTTTGTAAACGGTATAACGCTTCAGCTTTCGCCATATTTATTCAGAGTGTAATCCGTATCGAAAGTTGCGTAAATACAAAATACGAACGATGCAAATGTCGACTGTCTATAATTCATTGGATTGTCACCCTTGGGGGGACAAAAGTAAGGAAGAGTTTGTTGTTTGCTCCTTTGCATCGGTCTTTAGGGTAACACAACAAAAAGGGAGTGTAATCATGCGTCCACAAAGTGGCGAAGGTGGTCGGGGTAGCCTGATCGACTTTGCATTAATTCTTATCTTGTTTTCAATCGTCTTGGTGGTCATTTTGGTGCTGCTTGGTCCGGCGATCACTGATTTTCTGGGTCGCTTAGTGTCCCGGTAAAACTTTTACCATCTCGCTGTCGTGCGGCTGAAATAGCCTCCTTTTTGCGTATTGCGTCATGCTGCAAACGGGTTACGCTACAACCCGGTATGACGCTTTCACTTAAACTCAAAAGTTGGTTTAACTTTACACTTGATCTTGTCTATCCGCCCAAATGTGCGGGTTGCGACAAGATGGGGGATGGATTGTGGTGTCCGCAATGTGCGCAGAAGGTGCATTTGTTGCTGGCGCCCGACCACATTAAATTACTAGCACTAACAGAGGGTCTCACCTTACCTGTTCTTTCTGCGGCTGAGTTTGCCTCGCCGATACGCGAAGCCATCCATGAATTCAAATATAACGGCACCCCTGCGCTGGCTGAACCGTTGTCCAAACATATGGTGATGGCCTGGCAGCGGGTGAACTGGTCCATTGACCTGATTATTCCAGTTCCACTGCATGGCAAACGTCGTCGTGAACGCGGTTACAACCAGAGCGAGTTTCTGGCCGCTGAGATGGCGCGCATGATCAAAATGCCGATGAATCCATCCGCATTAATGCGCACTCGTAATACTGAGCAGCAAGCTCATCTCGGTGCCGAGGCTCGCCAGCACAATGTGGCTGACGCGTTTGCAGCTGTGGAAAGGATTGTGGAAGGCAAGAGTATCCTGTTGCTCGACGATGTATTTACGACCGGTGCAACCCTGCGCGCATGTGCCTTATCGCTGCTACAATCAAAGGCAACAAACGTGTATGCCATGACGCTGGCGCGTGCATAAGAGTTGCAATTGAGTTGAATCGGGTTCGCCCGATCACAAGAGTCGGCCACGACGCGCGACTGATCTTTTGGGTCAGCTCGCAGGCGTGGCTCTTTTATTTTTCCTAGGAGCAAGGCATGGCAAGTAAATCAGATTCAGTGACGATTCGCAAAGGCACCGTAGAGGATGCCGACACGTTATGTGATCTTATTGCATCTCTCGCCGAGAGCGAACGGATTGCGCGACCAGATAGAGCTGCCCAAGATCGCTTAAAACGGGATGCCTTTGGCGCACAACCTCGCATTGACACTTGGTTTGCCGAAATGGGCGGCAAAGCGATTGGCTATGCCATCACGTTTTACACTTATTCAACGTTCCTGGCGTTGCCTTCGCTGTATCTCGAAGATATTTTTGTACTGCCGGAGTTCCGCATGCAGAAAGTGGGCAAGGCGCTGTTCTTGCATTGTGCCAAGGTGGCTCTGGAGCAAGGCTGTGGCCGCATGGAATGGCAAGTGTTGCATTGGATGACCCCCGCCGTCGATTTTTACCGGGGTCTTGGCGCGCAACGCCTGGAAGGCTGGCAGCCCTATCGTATTGTGCGGCGGGATTTGGAGCGGATTACCGTATGAAGTATGAAGTATGAAGTATGAAGTATGAAGTATGAAGTATGAAGTATGAAGTATGAAGAAAAGTTTCTTTCATACTTCACACTTCTTAATTCATAATTTCTCTATACACTGCTAAAAGCTGATCGACAATCTTCACCCAACTGTAATCCTCGGCATAGCAAGCGGCGCTGTGGCCGATGCGGCGACGTCTAGCTTCATCGGCGAATAGTTTTTGGATGGCATCGGCGAGGGCATTCGGGTCATTCACTTTGACCCGCAGCCCGGTCTGGTTGTGCTTGACCAACTGGCTGAGACCGCCGACATCTGAGACGACCACGGGCGTACCGCAGGCCATCGCTTCCAGCGCGACCATGCCAAACGACTCATAGTGTGAGGGCATGACCAAACATTCAGCGGCAGAGTAATAAAAATGGAGCGTGTCTTGGTCGCGTGCACCCAAAAACGTTATGAGATCATGCAAGCCCAGCTCATTGCGTAGCGCGTGCAGACGGGCCATCTCCTCATTCTCGCGCAGCCCGCGCTCACTGGGGTCGCCGCCGATCACGCTGAGGCAGATGTTGTCCCAATCCCAATCTGGATGATCGCTTTTTAGAATGGCCACTGCTTTGAACAGCGTGTCGATGCCTTTGAGTCGCTCGATGCGCCCAGCGAACAATATCATGCGATGTTCTTTGGGGATGCCGATCATCTTTTTGGCATAGTTCTGTTCGATGGGGTGAAAGATTGAGGTGTCAACGCCGGGTGGCACAATCCGGATACGCGAGGAGCCCGCGCCATACCAATGTACGAGTTGATCTTTCTCGATCTTGGTATTTGCGGTGATTCGGTCGGCTACGGTGCAGAGATAGCACTCACCATTTAATCGCTCATCGGTCTCGGCATCTTGCTCGCGTTGGGCGATTTGGTTCTTCATCTCGGCCAAAGTATGAAAGGTCTGGGTAAAGCGTGTGCCCCAGCACTTGCGTAATTCTTCTGCGACTAAGCCGGATAACCAGTAGTGGGCGTGGACCGCATCATAGGGTGTAGCCGGTGGGCCGTGAGTAGAGGGCAGAGAGCTGTGTTCTCTGTTCACTGTCCCACGCGCTTCCTCTCGGGCAAACTCGCACACCCACTCGGTAAATGCAGCTACATACTTGCGCAGGTCATTCTTTGGCACAGGCTCTTCTAGGCCGGCAGGCACGTGAATCACCCGCACATTGGGTCCCAGACGCGGGTCGATGCGCAATCCCGATGGGCTGACGCTGCGGGTGAACACATCCACCGCGATGTTACGGCGGCCCAGTTCGCGGGCCGTCTCACGCACAAATACATTCATGCCGCCGGTGTCTTTGCCACCCAGGGTCGCCGATGGCGAAGTATGGAAACTGATAAGTGCGATACGCATGAGAACTTGAGCAAATCTTCCGAACCTTCAACCCTTCAAACTCAAAAGTCAACCGGTTTGCCTTCATAAGCGCAAACAAATAACTGACGAATTTCGGATTCGCTGGGTTGGCGGGGGGAGGTGAAGATCACCGAGTCACTTAGGGAATTGTTGATGAGGTCATCAAGCGCTTCATCAAAGGCCGTGCGGGTGATGCCGGCTTGTTCAAGAGTGATGGGCAGATTGAGTGTCTTGAGCAGAGCGCTGATCTTGTCGGCCAGGGCGATACCAGCGCTGTGTTCGTTGTGTGAATTTGGATCGAGACCGATGAAACGAACGATGTCGGCAAAACGCGTTTCAGTGTCGGCAGGGCGTGCCTCACTCGTGTAGAACTCAATCACATAGGGCAGACACAATCCCACTGCCCGGCCATGCGGTAGCTTGAACAGCGCACCCAGCGCATGTCCCATCGAATGGGCGCAACCGACCATCGAATTGATGTAGCCGAGTCCAGCAATCGCAGCACAATTGGCCATCTTCTCGCGCGCGTCCATATTACTTGGGTTGGCGTAGGCTTGCGGCAGATGTTCAAAGACCAGCTTGGTCGCGACCAAACATAGGCCATCTGTAAAGTCGCTGTGCCAGGTGGCTACATAGCCTTCGATAGCTTGGGTCAGTGCGTCGATGCCGGTGTCCGCAGTCAGTTCATTCGGCAACGTGATAGTCATTATCGGATCGACGATGGCGTAGTCGGGCACCGCCAGCGGATGGCCAGTCCCGATTTTGCGGGCGGGTTCGTCGCTGTTGGGGTCGCCCGGATCGCTCAACACAAACGCCCAAGTTGTTTCGCTGCCTGTGCCAGCCGTGGTGGGGATGGCCATGAACTGGGCTTTCTCGCGAATGTTAATCGGGTCGAGTGGGCTGATGCTAGTCAGATCCAAATCCGGATTTTCGAACTGCACCCACATGGCTTTGGCGGCATCTATGACGCTGCCGCCACCGACTGCGACAATCCAGTCGGGGTCGAATGCGTTGAGTTGCGGCATGGCGACCTGAATGTCTTGCGCCGACGGTTCGGTGGGCACGGCGTCGTAGATTTTGGTCTGCATACCGGCATGGGCCAATTGGAAAAGCACTGGCGCCAATAGGCCGGCTTGCTGGATATGGCTATCAGTGACGACAAACGCGCGCAAACCTTTTAGCTCTCGGATGTGCAAGAGCGCTTCTTCGCCAAAGACGATGGTGGGGGAGCGGAAGAACCACATTTTGATTAACTATTTCTAACTATTTTACGACCTGCAATTTATGATTGACCATTTTCTACCGGTCAATCGTAAAGCATCACTCTGAAATTGCAAAGGGATTGCTGATAACTCGAGTTTAGAATATGCCTTGTTTTTTAATCACGGTTATCTTCGTTCCAGTAGCGATCAGCTTCAGTTGATCGTAAGCTGCTTTAGCTTGTTGGCTTTATTGAGTAGCCGAATTAGGACTGATGCTGATCTAATTCGGCTTTATGCTAATTCTTGATCATACAAGCCTGCTCGCATCGCTTACGACGATGCGAGTTGTGCCTCAATTGGGAGATTGAAATGACGCACGCGCTGCACGATCCTATCCGGCACAATGCATGGGCGACTGCACAAGTCCTGGAGTGCTGCCGGAGCCTCGATGAGCACATCCTGAACGCCACTGTGCCAGGCACCTACGGCACGATCCTTGCGACGCTGCGGCACATCATCGACTGCGAAATGGAATTTCTCCACCGCCTCCTCGGTCAGGAAAACGCCTTGCCATGGCAGCCGTATGAGGGGGTAGGGTTTGATGTGCTGTTGACGCGCGCACCCCTGCTGGCGACCACTTGGGAGGTTTTTCTCGCAAGCGATGTGGACGGTGAGCGTCCGCTGCCGCCGGATGAGGGCAATAACACCATTCCGGCCGGGGTTATCATCGCCGTAGTGCTGTATCATGGCAACGAGCACCGCGCTCAGATTTGCACCATCCTCGGTGCGCTTGACCATGAGCCGCCCGACATCACACCTTGGGCCTATGCATTTGCCAAAGGGCGGATACGAGCATAGGCGAGTGACGAAGTGAGCGGGTTTTAACATAATAAGTTCGTGCGTGCTGGGACAGAGCTGAACAGAAAATGCGCGACTATTGGACTCGTTTAATTCATTAATAATAATTGGCTGTCGACAGGCTTTGCGCCATCGGCTGGGTGCACCTGGCGATAGGTACCATCCGTCTGTAACTCACGTGCCTTGACCGTGTCATTGAGCTGGAAATGTAAGATTTTCTCAAGCATAAACTTGCGTACAACGTTATCAAGTACGGGAAAGACAATTTCGACCCGTCGATCTAAGTTGCGCTGCATTAAGTCGGCACTGCCGAGATAAAGTTCGTCGTTGCCGCCGTTATTGAACCAGTACATGCGGCTGTGTTCCAAAAAGCGACCCACAATGCTGATGACGCGAATGGTGTCACTTATATGTGGAACACCAGGCCGCAGACAGGAGATACCGCGCACAATCAGGTCTATTTTTACGCCCGCTTGTGAGGCGCGGTACAGCAGATCGATGATGGCCGGATCGACCAACGCATTCATTTTGAAGATGATGTGCCCCGATCCATCTTTCATATGATGCTCAATTTCGCGTTCGATCAACTCAGTCAAACGGCTGCGCAAGTTGATGGGCGCGATCAGTAGCGATTGAAAGCTACTCTGCCGTGAATACCCAGTCAGGTAATTGAAAAAGTCCGTTGCGTCTTGTCCGATCTCCTCACGACAGGTGAACATGCCCAAATCCGTGTATATGCGGGCGGTCGTGGCATTGTAGTTACCAGTACCCAGATGCACGTAGCGGCGGATGGCATCATCCTCCCGCCGCACCACGAGCGCAATCTTGGAGTGCACCTTGAGATCGGGCAAGCCATACACCACATGCGCACCGACGCGCTCTAGGGCCCGTGCCCACTGGATATTGTTCTCCTCATCAAAGCGCGCTTTCAATTCGACGATAGCGGCCACCTGTTTGCCATTGGCAGCTGCCTCGATGAGGGCATTGACGATTGGCGAATCTCGCCCCACTCGATACAGCGTCTGCTTGATCGCGAGTACCTGTGGATCTGCGGCCGCCGCGCGAATGAAATCGACCACTGGCATAAACGAATCGTAGGGATGGTGCAGCCAAATATCGCGTTCCCGAATGCGCGCAAATATCTCATCACCAACTGCATTGTGTAACACGCGCGGCACCAGCGGCACCAGTGGCGGATCTTTCAATTCGCCATAAGGTAGGCGATACAGCTCCATCAAACTACTCAAGTCGAGTGGCCCATGCACATGGATCACATCGCGTGATTCCAAATTCAGGTTGTGCAAAAGCAATGCGCATACATCATCCGGCATGTCTTGGCTGACCTCCAGCCGCACCGCCGAGCCAAAGCGCCGATCTTGCATCACACGCTGTACTGTAAGTAGCAAATCGTCGGCTTCATCGACTTGAATTTCGACGTCGGTGTCCCGAGTGATGCGAAAAGGATATGTGGCCTTGACATCAACCCCGGAGAACAGCGCGCCCACATTGGCGGCAATCACTTGATCCAGCCAAACAAAACAGCGCGTGCAGTGGCTGTCATCGGCACATTGGGTGAGCAGCATGAGGCGCGGCAACGAAGGCGGCACCTTGACACGGGCGAACATCGAACGCCCGCGATGGTCAGTCATGACCACAGCCAGGCTCAGGCTGAGGTTGCTGATATGGGGGAAAGGGTGCCCCGGATCGACTACCAACGGGGTTAACACGGGATGCACTGTGCGACGAAAGTAGTCGTTCGCCATTTGGCGCTGGTCTTCATTTAAGGCTGGCCAATCCAGAACGCATATTCCCTGCTTGAACAGCTTGGGCGCGATGTCACCCTGCCAGGTGCGAGCATGCTCATCAAGCAAGGGCTGCAAACGCTGCATCACCATTTCATGGGCTTGGCTAGCGGTATGCCCATCTGGTGATGTATCGGCCACATCCGCCAGGATTTGTTCCCGCAAGCCTGCCATGCGGATCATGTAGAACTCATCCAAGTTTGTCACGAAGATCGAGAGAAATTTGGCCCGCTCCAGCAGCGGATGGGTGTCATCTTGAGCCTCCTGCAATACACGCCGGTTGAACTCAAGCCAGCTTAGCTCACGGTTAATATATAGAGATGGATCTGTTGAAATACTGGTCACGTTATGTCCCCCAAAACCCTAGCTGTCGTATCTCTTTTACCTTTTACAAGTCTGAGTAGCAATTGCAAGCGCTATTTCATATTTTAGGTAACTATTCAGCCACAATTAAAATCCGCTAATCACGCTAATCTTCGCAAATAAAATTAGCGTAAATTCGCGTTATTCGCGGACAAAAACCAAATTTGGACTGAATAGTTACTATTTTAGACAGAATGAGCAGAACCTCCAAAATTGATTGTTTTTTAGCAAAGGTTATGATTGGCAACAGTCTAGACTTGATCAGTATAATTTTCAACGAGCCATGTTATTGGTTTGTTAAACAACAGGAGCATTACCGCATGTCCGACCCACTTTTGATTGCCAAGACCGACCCTGCTCAAAGCAGCATTGATATCTCTATTTTCCCGCGGATGGCCAACCGTCACGGGCTAATCGCAGGAGCCACCGGCACCGGCAAAACAGTGACTTTGCAGAAAATAGCTGAAAGCTTTAGCAACATCGGCGTGCCGGTCTTCATGGCCGATGTCAAGGGTGACTTGTCTGGCATCAGCCAAACGGGGAGTGCAAACAACCAAAAAGTGATGGATCGAGTGAAGCTGTTGGGGCTGGACGCACCAAAGTTTGCCGCTTGTCCAGTCACATTCTGGGATGTATTTGGCGAGGGTGGGCATCCGCTGCGCGCAACGATCTCGGAGATGGGGCCGCTGCTGCTCGCACGTCTGCTCAACCTAAACGACACCCAATCTGGCGTGTTGACCCTTGCGTTTAAAGTGGCCGATGACAACGGGTTACTCTTGTTAGACCTGAAAGATTTGCGGGCATTGCTGCAGTATGTTGGCGATAACGCTAAAGAGTTCACCACTGAATATGGCAATGTCTCTGCCGCCAGTATTGGCGCGATTCAGCGCGGGTTATTGGCACTGGAACAACAAGGCGGCGATAGTTTCTTTGGCGAGCCGGCGCTTGATTTGATGGACTTTATCCAAACCGACGGCAATGGCAAAGGCATGATCAACGTGCTGGTGGCCGATAAGTTGATGATGGCACCCAAGCTGTATGGCACCTTTCTGCTATGGCTGCTGAGCGAGCTTTGGGAGCGCCTGCCAGAAGTCGGCGATGTCGATAAACCCAAGATGCTGTTCTTCTTCGACGAGGCACACTTGCTATTTGATGATGCGCCAGCGGCTTTAATCGACAAAATCGAGCAAGTTGTGCGGTTGGTGCGGTCGAAAGGGGTTGGGGTGTATTTCGTTACCCAGAATCCACTCGACGTGCCGGTAAAGGTGTTGGCACAGCTCAGCAACCGCGTGCAACATGCGCTGCGGGCCTTCACACCATTGGATCAAAAATCGGTCAAAGTTGCCGCCGAGACTTTCCGCCCCAACCCCAAGCTGAACGTCGAAGAGGTCATTACTCAGTTGGGCGTAGGCGAAGCGCTCATATCTTTTCTTGATGAGAAAGGTATCCCAGGTATCGTCGAACGGGCTTTCGTCATCCCACCCTTCAGCCAGATCGGTGTGATCACCCCCGACCAGCGTCAGAGCATTATCAAGGACTCTGTCCTGTTTGGGCACTACGAGCAGATGCAGGATCGCGATAGCGCTTATGAGATTTTGAAAGGCAAGGCCGAAGCATCGGCGGAGGCTGAAAATGCCACCAAGGAGCAGAAAGAGGCGGATAAGCAAGCGGCCATCGCGGTACGGCAAACCGAGATTGCGCGCAAGCAGGCCGAAAAGGCCGATGCAGCCGAACATAAAGCGCAAGAAAAAGCCGTAGCGGCAGAAGCGCGCCGTAAGAAACAAGAATTCGGTGTGGACGATGTGTTGAAAGGCGTGGCACAAAGCGCCACTCGCGCAGTCGGCAGCAGCATTGGTCGATCCATTGTGCGCGGCATCTTGGGCGGGCTTTTGGGTGGCTCAAGCTCACGCAGTTCTTCACGAAAGTATTGATCGCGTTCAAACTCGATTGGCTTTTTCCGCGAATCACGCTAATCTCCGCGAATTTATTAGCGTGAATGCGTGTGATTAGCGGATAACTGTGAAAAAGCGAAGGGAGTCAAGGATTCCCCTTGAGAATATGAAAATCAAACAACTATCCGATCTAAAACCAATGACTGGCGATATCAAACCGATCAGCGTGGACGAACGCCAGGGGCGGCTGGACAAAGCACGCCGTTTAATGCGCGAGAATGGCTATCAGGCGATGTTTCTCGATGTCGGCTCGGGCCTGCGCTATTTCACCGGCATCGACCATTGGCCCAGCGAGCGCATGATTGCGGCAATTGTGATGGCCGACGGCGGTTTAACTTATATCTGCCCGGCCTTCGAAGAAATGCGTTTTCGAGAAATGCTGCTTATCGAGGGCGAAGTCCGAGTGTGGGAGGAGCATGAAAGCCCTTACGAGCGCGTGGCGCAAGCCTTGGCTGATCATGGTATCCGCAGCGGTTGCATCGGCATGGAAGAAGGAGTGCGTTACTTTTTGTTTGATGGGGTGCGCCAAGCTGCGCCGCATTTAGAGTTCACAAGTGCCGATGCCATCACCATTCCCTGCCGTGCCCACAAATCATCTGCCGAAATTGCCATCATGCAACGCGCAAATGAGATCACGGCGGAGGTCTTCAAATACTGCATCTCACATCTGCACGAGGGCATGATGCCGGATGAGTTTGTCGCAAATGGGGCAACGGCTTACAAAGCGCTGGGCATTTCTGGCGGTATCGGCCCACAATTTGGCAAAGTCTCGGCCTTCCCGCACGGCAGCAGTGAGATCGAACCCCTCAAAGAGGGCGACATCGTATTGATGGATTCGGTCGGTCGGTTGGAGGGCTACTGCTCGGATATGACGCGTACGATCGTGTTTGGCAAACCCAATCAGCGCCAGCGCGACATCTGGGACTTAGAGAAACGCGCCCAAGCCGCAGCCTTTGCTGCCGCCCAAATCGGTGTGCCCTGTGAGGCGGTCGATGCCGCTGCTCGTAAGGTCATCACCGAGGCAGGTTTGGGGCCAGATTACAAAGTGCCGGGGTTGCCACATCGCACTGGCCACGGCATCGGCTTAGACGTACATGAATGGCACAATCTGGTGCGTGGCAATAAGACCCCGCTTGCCCCCGGCATGTGCTTTACCAACGAGCCCATGATTGCGATTTACGGCGAGTTTGGCGTGCGCCTGGAAGATTGCTTTTACATGACAGATACTGGTCCGCGCTTCTTCACCCAGCCCAGTCCATCGATCGAGCAGCCGTTTGCTTGACAGACTTGCGTCTAACTCACGCTACGGTTATTCTTGGTCGCATGATTGAAACACCTGATATTGTTCGCCCGTCCAAGGAATTGATCGAAGGCCTCAAGCACATTGGGGCCGCCACGGCCAGCGCAGAGCTAAGCCGCTTGGGGATTCGGAATGCCTTCGTGGTCGGCCCACGTCCGTGGACCAAAGGCGCGAGCGTGGTCGGCCCGGCTCTCACCTTGCAGATGATGCCCAAGCGCGAGGATCTGTATAACGTCAATGAGTATGCTGATCCGGAGAAGCAGTTACACCGGCATGTGCTGTATCACACCCAACCCGGCGATATCGTTGTCGTGGATGCCCGCAATGACCTGACCAGCGGCATCTTTGGCGAGATGATGCTGACCTATTTTCGCGGGCGCGGCGGTGCGGGTGTGGTCATCAATGGCTGCGTGCGCGATTGGCCCAATGTGCAACAAATCGAAGGCTTGGGCATGTGGCTGGAGGATGTCACGCCTAACTATCACACTCAAACCAACTTGATTCCGTTTGCGGTTAATGTCCCCATCGCCATGAACAATGTGCTGGTCATGCCGGGTGACATCATCGTGGCCGATGATGATGGCGTGGTGGTGGTGCCAGTCGGGTTGGCGGCTGAATTGGTCAAGAAAGCCACCGAGCATGTGGAGTGGGAAGAGTTTTCACGGATCAAGCTGGAAGAAGGCGGCGACCTGCGCAAATATTACCCGCTGTCCACTGAGGCCCAGGTGGAATACCAAGCTTGGAAGAAAGTCAATCACAAGTAAAGACGGGGATATTTAACGCAGAGGCGCGCAGACGCGAAGGCGCAAAGATTTCTTTGCTCTGCGTCCTTGCGCCTCCCTCTGCGTCTTTGCGTTGAAAATGCTCTAACGTTGCTGGCCCAAGACCAAATCCACCTGCGCCCCAGCCAAGCCGGTATAACGGGTCGGATCCAGCAACACCTCAAGTTGCGCTCGGGTCAAACGCTGGCTCACCCGCGGATCTTCACACAGCACATCGACAAATGGAATGCGTTGCTCAAACGCCTTCATGGCCGACTCATAGACCACATCGTGCGCGGTTTGTCGCCCGATATGTTCGCCAAGCGCCAACATCACTGCTTCGGACAGCATCAGTCCATGCAACGCATCGAGATTTTGGCGCATCCGCTCAGGGTCAACCTGCAAGCCCCGCAGCACCCGTAGGATTTGCACCAACGCACCATCGGTCAGCACACACAACTCCGGCAGATAAGCCCATTCCATGTGGTTAAACGTCCAGTCGCGCTCGTGGTCGGGGATGAGGCAATCGAAGGCGTTGCGGGCCGAGTTAAAGGCCAGCCGGGCGGTGGCGACAATCGCCTCACACAACATTGGGTTGCGTTTGTGTGGCATGGTGCTGCTGCCGACTTTGCCTTCGTTAAAAGGCTCCTCAAGCTCCATCACTTCTGATTTTTGCAGCGCGATCACTTCGTTGGCGATCTTGCCGCAAGTGCCGGCGATCATGGCCGCAATCGAAGCGAACTCGGCAAACCCATCGTGCGCGACATGCCAGGAAATCGTCGGGGTCGCCAGACCCAAACGATCCATCATGCGTTGTCGGATATCGAGGCCGTGCTCGGCTACGCCCGCCAGCGTGCCGACCGCACCGCCAAACTGACCCACCAATACCCGTGGTTTGCAGTCGGTTAAGCGCGCGACATGGCGGCGAAACTCATCCAGCCAAATGGCGACTTTGAAGCCAAAGGTGATCGGTAGGGCGTGTTGGCCATGGGTGCGTCCTGGCATGATGGCATCGCGATAGCGGGCGGCCATCTCCGCCAACACATCGTCCATCTCATGCAGGCGCTGCTCAATAATCGCTATGGCATCCTTAAGCTGCAGCACTACCGCACTATCCATGATGTCTTGGGTGGTCGCACCCCAATGAATATATTCACCCGCGCCACCTTCGCAAATGTCCTTGAAGGCCCTAATTAACGGGACGATAGGATGCAGCGTTTGGTCGATCATTTGCTTCATGCGCACGGTGTCGATCAGGTTGGCTTTGCCTGCGCGGGTGATTTCGGCAGCAGCTTCGACCGGGATGACCCCGATCTCAGCTTCGGCCTGCGCCAGGGCCACTTCGACATCGAGCCACTTTTGCAATAGCGCATGATCCGCAAAGATAGCGCGCATCTCGTCGGTGCCGTAGAGGTCTTTTAGAAATATCGAATCTAGGATTTGGGACGTAATTCACCTCTAAGATTCTTAACTTTTAACTTTTCCCGCGATAGGCCAATAGCCGTAGCCCATTCAAACAGACCAACACGGTGCTGCCCTCGTGGCCAATCACGCCGACGGGCAGCGGCAGGTTGAACCCTAATGCGCTCATGACCAGGACTACGATCACGGCGCAAGCAAAGATCAAATTCTGCTTAACCACGCGGCGGGCCTGACGGCTCAGCCCTATGGCATATGCGATATTCTTTAAGTTGTCCGACATCAACACCACATCTGCGGTCTCCAATGCCACATCGGTGCCGGCTGCACCCATCGCCATGCCCAATGAGGCGGTGGCCAGCGCAGGTGCGTCGTTGACCCCGTCGCCCACCATGGCGACAGGACCATAGGCCAAATTTTCTTTGATGATGCGAACTTTGTCCTCGGGCAACAAATCGGCGTAGAAGGCATCCACCCCGAGCTGTGTGGCGATGGCGCGTGCCACACGCTCGTTGTCTCCCGTTATCATAATCACCCGTTTTACACCGATTGTCTTCAGCTCTTTGATGACGGCTGCGGCGTCGCTACGGATGATATCGGCAATAGCGATGACGCCCAGAACGATGGCTTGCTCTTGGTCAGCTTTCAGTGGATCAGGCCGAATGCGCCCGACGATCACCGAGGTCTTGCCCTCATCCTGCAAGCGCTCCACTTCTTGCATGGCCGTGTCGAGGCCCAGAGTGTTGATCTCTTGGAAATAGCGCGGGTTGCCTACGGCGATGTCTAATCCAGCCATAAAGGCCACTCGTCCACGCACCCCTTTGCCGGTTATAGCATTGAATTGGGTCACTTCCGGAATCTGCAGGCCGCGATGTTTGGCCGTGTTTACAATCGCCAGCGCCAGCGGGTGCTCCGACTTGGCCTCCACTGCCGCAGCCAAACTGAGCAGAATATTTTCATTGGGTGCAGTCTGCAGTCGCTCGCGCAGGCTGGCCGCATGCTGCGCTAACTCGGCATCTATATGTTCGCCAGCAGGTGCGATGAAGTCATAAATAGGAATTAACGTCACATCGGTCACGGCTGGCTTACCCACGGTCAGCGTGCCCGTCTTGTCAAAAGCAACGACCTTGATGTTGGCAGCTTCTTCCAAATAGGCGCCACCTTTGAACAGCACGCCTTTGCGTGCGCCATTGGCGATGGCCGACAAAATAGACGCCGGGGTGCTGATGATCAGTGCACAGGGCGATGCCACGACCATAAGCGTCATAGCTCGATAAAACGCGCTCTGAAAGGCCTCGCGAAAAATGAGAATGGGCACCACGATCATGAGTAAGGTGGCGACAATGACACCGATGGCGTAGTACTGCTCAAATTTGTCCAGGAAGCGCTCAGTGGGTGCTTTGGCGCCTTGGGCCTCTTCCACTAGTTTAATGAGCTTGCTGATGGTGGATTCGGCTGCCAGCCGGGTAACCTTGATTTCGAGACCACCCTGATTATTGATGGTGCCTGCGAATACTTGGCTATCGATCTCCTTGCTGACAGGCATTGACTCCCCGGTGAGTGAGGATTCATCTACTGTGCTGCTGCCTTCGACCACAATCCCGTCCAGCGGCATGCGCTCGCCGGGTCGCACCAGCAGCACATCGCCGACCACGAGCTTCTCGATGGGCAACAGTAGGGTGTCGCTGCCGCGTCGAGTCAGGGCCTGAGTCGGGCGTAGCTTCATTAACGACTTGATGGCGTTACGGGTGCGACCCAGGGCAAAGGCTTGCAACACATTCGATAATGAGAACAAGAACAGCAACATGGCCCCTTCAAACGGGGCATTGATCGCAGCGGCTCCCAGCGCCGCCAAAATCATAAGCAGATCGACATCGATGCGCCATTTGCGCAGCGACGCCAGCCCGGCCTGTAGGCCAAAAATGCCACCCGCAATATAGGCGATCACATAAGACCCTGTCGACGCGCTTGGATTGCTGGTAGACAGTGCCAGCCCGGTCACCATGCTCACAAAGGTGATGACCACGGCCGCGGCCTCGAGTCGTTCGGTATTTAACCAGACTTGCAGCCACTTTAAAAGCGAAGGGGTGAGCACCTGGCCCACCCCTTGTGGAATTGTTTGATCCATAAATTTTTCTATCCTGAGTCGTTAGGCAACCACTTCCACAAACATCAGCTCGGCTAGACTCCGGCCTAAATTGTGGGTATGTTGCTGGGTTTCAATGGTAATTGGCCCACCGTATGGAGCCACTTCCTTTAGCTTCAGGTTCACGCCCGGTTTTAGACCCTGGTCACCCAGATATTTCAGCCAATCGCTGTTATCTGTGTCAACAAGGCGCAAGATGCCCGCTGTGCCGACGCATTGGTCTACCAATCGCACATCTTTGACTATGGGCAGGCTACCATCCTTGGCTGGAATCAAATGGCCATGCGGGCAGCGGATGGGGTGATTCAGCAATTCATCCATTCGATCTTCAAACGCTTCAGTGATCGAGGTCTCAAGCGCGTGGGCATGGGTGTCAACTTCGTGCCACTCGAACTTCATCACTTCATGTAAGAACAGCTCTAATAGACGATGCCGCCGAACGGTGCGCAGGGCCACTCGTTTGCCCATCGGGGTCAAGGTGGCACCTTTGTAGCGTGTCAGCTGTACCCAGCCGCGCTCGGCCAACCGTCTTAACATGACGCTTGCTCCGGACGCGCTCACACCCACGTTCTCGGCAATTTCGGTCGTGTTTGCTACCTCAGTCCCAGTGGCGGTGAGCCGATAAATGACGTCCAGATAGTGCAATGTGGCGTCATTGAGGCTGACTGCATCATTTTGGTTAGCATGGACATCCTGCGTTTGGTCACTCATGTTTAGATTGCGCCTGTCAAATAAATTGTTGATCGCGGTCAAACTATACCTAAACCTGCTTCATCTGTCAACTTCGTTATGCCCGGACGCTCTGAAATAGAACGCAGATTACCAGCGTGGCAAGGATTATTCAGGATGACGATATCCTAAAAATCCTGTCATCCGGTAAATCCGCGTCCCATTTTGCTGTAGGGGTGGGGTGGACCGGAACTTGCTTCAAAGGCAAAACAGGCCACATGGTAGTGTTGCCCCCTGTAAAAAGGCAGGTGCATAACAATTGTAAGCGTGCTAGGATCGCGCTTCATGAGCGAGAGCACTCAAGTCGTCACAGTTAATTTAGAGATTTTCGTCTCAATCGGCGATCAACGCAAGATTCGCACGTCGATACAGATCGAAGGCGATGCCGATGTTGTGAATCGAGCCAGCAGCGCGGTTACGGCAGCCATCACTGCCGCAGCGTCTGGGTCAACCCCAGCTTTGCCAACCCAAACCGTGTTGCCAGCACCAGTTGCGACGGCGACATCGCCGGAGCAGCCTGCTGCGCCAATTGTTCCGATTGGGGATAAAGTTCCACCGACCAATGATTCGCATAGGCAAAACGTGTTGAAGCCACAGCAGCCGTCCAAACTAGCCCAACGCGATTGGTCGAAATTCAGTCTGGGCTTCGGTGCATTATTAGTCATCATGGCCCTGGTTGTTGCAGTGGTTTTTCCGCCCGTCGTGCCGCGTGGGCCACGGTAGGATGTCTTTATGATGTCACTGGCATTTGGTTTGTTGGGCACGCTGGCGCTATATTCGGGCGCGTTGGGGGAGCAGAGTGGTCAGGCAGCGCGTGTTACACGCTCGGCTTCAGCTAGCGCTAGCGCCCGCGATCTAGAGCGGATCACCTGGTTGCGTAAAAACAATGGGCGCCCGCTGGGGTCTAGCCTATGGGGTATTGTATTTGGGGGGGTGTTTATCGTGGCCGGCGCGATTGCCCCTTTTTCCTTGGGCAATGGCAACCCGGATGAGCGATTTTTGATGATGCTTGGTTTCGCGCCAGTCGTCGTGGTGGGAGTGATTTTGGTGACCGTGTTCGGGCGACGCATCACTAGCATGAATAAATCCCCCGCTCGCATGGCGATGGCTGCAATACTGGCGACACCTGTCGCACTGGCACAACGCACTGCTCGTGTGCCTGTGATGCGTGCGCCGAATGATGCAGCTTTCAAATTTGGGGTGCCTGCCGCTTTGGCCACGCTTGGCGTTGGGTTGCTTATTGTCATCGGCTTAGTCGTGGTGGCCACCCTATTGCCATTGCTGAGGTAGAACGCAGAAAGTAGAAAGTAGAGGGCTGAGGGCTAAAGGAACCCTACAAAAATGAACTTCTCAATTGGATTGGCTACCGCGACGGTTTCTGCTGTTTTTGCAGCTTTAGTGCTGACTCGTTATTTTCAGCGTGGCGGGACCCACTTGCTCGTTTGGGGGCTGGGATTGTTGTTGTATTTCATCAGTGGCAGCACAGAAGTGTGGTTGACATTTGGCTGGAGTGACGTAGCTTTTCGGCTATGGTACTGGGCAGGGGCCATCATGGTGGCAGCCGTGCTGGGGCAGGGCAGTATGCACCTCTTAGTCCGGAAACCCTATGTCGCGACCATCTTTTCAGTCGTCATTGGCATCATTGGATTGATCAGCTTCATTTGGATATTTTCGCTCCCCCTGAACGCTAATCAGTTTCAGCCACACGGCGATGTGGGTGCGTTTTTGACCGATAGCTACAAGAATATTTTGCCGCAATCGGTAATACGCCGCACCTTGCCACCAATCATGAATGCTTACGGTACATTGCTGCTGGTGGGTGGGGCGATTCAGTCTTCGCTATTGTTTTTCCGCAAGCAGATTTTGCCAAACCGTGTGTTGGGCAATGTTCTGATTGCACTGGGCGGCCTCTTGCCGGCTACAGCTGGCTCCATCGTGAAGCTGGCCGAAAGCACGCCCGAGTTAAGTGCCTTGGGTTCCACCTTGAAGTATCTGGCGATTTTTGCCGGTGTACTGGTACTGTTTGTGGGTTTTCAGCTGGCGACGGCTGGCGCACCACAGCCTAAGGTTAAACCAGCGCTGGCTTGAAATTATTGCCTGGCGACTAAAGTCGCGGCTACGTAAAGCGAAGCCCTTCGGGCTGAGAATAAGCCCGAAGGGCTTGGCGATATGGGGAACGAGCCGCATTCTCTTTGCCACTG
>JANMVQ010000217.1:0-1730 GCA_031392845.1 Chloroflexota bacterium | reverse complement strand
GTCTCCGGGTTTGTGTCACCTCAGCCTAACACGCGGGGTATTGGCATTAAGGTCAGGGCTTTACTTAGCAGATTTGACAACTGGGTTTAAACCAATTCGATATCTTGATTCGACAACCCGTTTACTTCCAACCAGAATTGGGATGTGGTGAAACTGTTCGTTTAGTTGCACTAAGTCGTAGTGGAGATCAACAATAGCTTCATAGAAATCAATACCTTCGCCAAAAAACAGGAGTGTGCCTTAAACTTTCAATAGATAAAAACCGGTTACTGCTCAGGCCAAATTGAGCAACAAGGGCTTACCGTCAAGCAAAGCACGCAGTGCAACAAGGGCATTGTGGCCTTGCTTGCGCATGGTTGAAATGTAACCGCGAATCGTTGCGAAAATTTGCGCGCCTTGTAAACTACGAAAACAGTCGGAGACTTTCTGTTTGACTTTCATCATGCGGATGTCGCGTTCAGCTTGATTGTTATCAAATGGCACCCGAAAGTCACGCATAAAACGCAGCACGCTATCTTTATGCTTGCGTAAGCGTTCGGCCAAATTCCGAGCCGGTGAAGCACGTGGACGACCCTTTTGTCCAGGTTGATATTTGGGTCGTGGGTTCGATTGAAGTGCGCGTTTGACTAAGTCGTCATACTCCGATTCCAGTTTGATTTGCAGCGCGCCAAATAAAGCGGTTGCACCGCGTTCGACTGTCCGCTCAACTTGAGTCTTCATTTCAATCAACAAATCTTTCAGCTTGCGCGGCCAACGCTGACAGGTGTCTTCTTCCAGTCCGGTCAGTTCGCGCAATAGATGTGCATTACACAACCCATGCCGAATGTCGCGCTTGAGATAGCTGCGCAAAGCATCGTGTATTCCAATCCCGGTGAAGTAAGGCAGGTGCCACCCGAAGCGGCGCTCGAACACCATCGCCTGGTGCCGCAGAGCGAAATGATCATGACTGACGAAGGACACGGCATGGTATTTGGTCAGCCCCAGCTATTGGCCGGGCCGCTATTGGCATTCTTTAACAAAGTCGAAGCTGGGCAGGCCACCACCCGCGCCCAAGCCAGCCCAGAACGAATTGCTGCCGCCAATGAGCCAGTGACGATGGCCAAGATGATCGGCATCGCCACCTTTGCCTTTGTCATATTGCTGACCGCAACGACCATCATTAGCGAAGATCTGGCGTGCGTGGCCGCTGGGGTGCTGATCGCGCTGGGGCGAGTGGAGCTGCTGCCAGCCATGATCGCCTGTTTTGTCGGCATTTTTATCGGCGATGTGCTGGTCTTCCGCACCGGCAGACGATTTCGCCCGGCTGGGTTGACCCGCTCATGGCTACGTGGGTTGATTGCCCCGCAAGCTGTCGAAGCGTGGCAGACCCACTTACAGCGGGGAACTTTCAAATCGATGTTGCTGAGCCGATTTATGCCCGGCTCGCGTTTGCCCGCCTACTTCGCGGCCGGCGCTGGGCCGATGCGAGTCTGGCGCTTTATGGCTTATGCCTTTGTCGCGGTTGCCTTGTGGGTGCCGGTATTTGTAATGTTCTCAGCTTTGGTCGGCGGAAATGTGGCAGGCCTTGTCTTCCCGCATAATCTGTCGCTGGGCATTCTGTCCGCCTTCGCGGTGATTTATCCGCTGTGTCGGCTGGCAGCTGTCTATCTGTTGAAAAGAAACTTGCCCTAACTCTTGATTTTGTTGAAGGGATAGCCGCCCTATCATTAGGCTGACATCGCGTCGGTCTC
>JANMVQ010000213.1:0-26680 GCA_031392845.1 Chloroflexota bacterium | reverse complement strand
CTCACGGCTCCCTATCGATTCGCCACCGGCAGATAGATCGTAAAGTTTGAATTGGCGTCGCGGAAGCGTAAATTGTCAAAGCGAGCGCAGGTGCGGCGAGTTGGGTCGACACTCGTCACCACAAACCCCGCCAGCACATCTTTGTTCATCGACACAGTAGCGCTGCCGTTGTCGATAGGCTGCCACGTAATGCCATCATCCGAGCGATACGCAGCGAACAGATTGTTGATACGTGTCAAGCGCATCCAAGTGGGCATCCCAAACCCGCCCACAAACCCGATTTGTGTTTCGGTCAGCGCCGTTTGCGCGCGCACTTCCACCCGATGACCAAAAGCATTCGTCTGCAATTGGTCGAAATACTTCGCATCCGACGCGATGCTTTCGCGGATCATCAAGCCAGCCTTGGCCCCATAATCCGGCACCGCATCCAAGCTGAGCATCCGCGCAATGATTTCGCCATCGCCCGACATGGCGCGATGGATAAAGCCAATCTCATCGTTCAAGCCATACAAGTCGATGCCGCTGCTGCACGCGATCAGCTCACCGTTAATGTAGCTGCTGGCCGCCGACAGGGTGGTGCCGGTGCCAACATAGTCATAGACATACGGCTTAGGCAGATCGACATTCGGTACAGGATCGTTGACGGTAATCGCCCGGGTGGTCTCGCCCGGCAAACCGCTCAAGTTCGTCACAACTAATCTGGCGGTATAGCTGCCTGGAACTGCATATACGTGCAACGGCGCGGCCAACGTTGAGGTCAGTCCATCGCCAAACTCCCACAGGAAAGTTTGAATCGCGCCAGTGACCCCACCTACGGTGGAGCCGCTCCCATCAAACTGCACTTTCAACGGACCCGGGCCGGAGGTGGGTGTGGCGGTGATCACTGCTACAGGGGGCGGTGCGGTAAAGGTGGCGGTAAAGCTGCGTTCTGTCGTGGTAACGGTTGTGGTGAAGAACCTCGGCGTGCCCGTGGACCAACTGGTGAAGTTGAAACCCAACTGCGGTTCAGGCGCAGAGATGCTGGCCACTGAGCCCACAATCGTGTCTAAGGTAACCGGCGTGTTGTACAAACGCGGGCTTTCCACACCATAGGCCACTTGCAATCCGGGTGGGTCGGTGTAGAAGCTGAAGCGCACCGTGCGCAGCAAGATATCGACACACTGGCTGCCCTTTAATCCTTTGCTATCGGTTGCTTCCAGACACAACTTATAGTAGCTGTTGTCGTCGTGCTGCGAAATTGTGAAGCTGCCACTAGCGCCCACTGAATTCACAGTATTGGGATGCACGTGCGAACCATGAAACAAGAATGCTTTCCATTGCAAACGCCCGGTCGGCACCGCACCGCCATCTTCCGTATCTGTGGCGCTACCCGCATAGTTCACCACATCCCCGATCTTGAACAAGGTGTTGCTGATCGGTGTATTCAGCGTTACTGCCGGCGGCGTATTGCCCGGATCAATCCGAATGCTGGCCGTGCTACTGGCATTTTGCGGATCACGCACCGTCAGCGTGGCCGTATAAGTGCCCGCAACCGTGTAGATCTTGGCCGGGTTACTGGCCGTCGATGTCGTGCCATCGCCAAAATCCCATAAATAGCTCAGCGCTTGTCCCTCTGGGTCGGTTGAACCACTGCCAGTAAAATTAACCGCCAAGGGCAGCGCACCGTAGACCTTATCAGCTTGCGCGCGTGCTGTGGGCGGATTGTTGCCGCCCGCGGTATAACGAATGCGATACACGCCGCTGTCGCCATCCCAGTCATATGCCAAGTAATACAGATTGCCATCCGGCCCCTGGCTCAGTTGCACCGGCCCCCCTTTGGGCGAGATATCGGTCGCAAAGGTGAACACGCCCGTGACATTCCCCAAGGCGTCCAACTTGAGATAACGCACCCAATCATGAACGTAGTCCGTGATAAACAGCGCGTTCTGATACTCGGCCGGATACGCCGTGCCCGAGAAGAATGCTCCCGCCTGCACTGACCCTTGCGGGATGGTGCCCGCACCCGCGCCGATTGGCACATAGTGCAAATAGCCATACGCCGATGGCTTGACCGCATTCTTGTTCAGCGCATTGCACTGCACTGTCGTGCTAGGGTCAGATTGGTAGAAGGGCTGCTCCAGACTCTCACCATTGCCCCCCTCGTAACACGGCCAGCCAAAGTTAGCCCCGCGTCCGGTGTTAATCTCTTCCCAAGTGCCATCACCCACATCGCCAACATAGGGCTTGTACGGCTCACTGGCATCGCTGGTATCAATCTTTAGCGCGAAGCGAAACGGGTTGCGCATGCCATAGCTATAGATCTTAGAACGCGTGCTGCTCAGATCGCCGTTGTAAAACGGGTTACTGGGGAGTCCATTGCCCGTATCGGGATCGACACGCAGCAATTTGCCGGCCAAGCTTTCCAGACTCTGCGAACGCAGCGCACGCGGGTCCACCCCGCCAAACCCGCCGCCGTCGCCAATGCTCACAAACAGCGAACCGTCTGGCGCAAATTTCAGGCCAGCCCCAGCATGGGTATTGCTGTCAGAGGGGATGCAGTCCGCTACATAGTCGCCGGTCAAGCCGCCGACTTGGCAGCTGGGATGGGCATTATCGGTATATGAGGTGGGATTACCGATACGGTCCACTGTGCTGTTTTTGCCCAACAGAATCAATTCGCTGCCGGGAATGCCGACATTGCGATTCTGATTGACATCAGCCGTGATCCGCACCAAGCGGCTAACTCGGGCACCTTCATTTGGATCAGGCGTGACCCCAACCGGATCATGCACATAATAAAGATACATATAGGGTCGGCTACCCAGAAACTGGGGGTCGAGCTCAATCGCGAGCAAGCCGCGATCCGAGCTGTTCGACACCTCGGTTTTCAGATCAATGAAATAGTCCGGCAGAATTACCCCATTCTGCCAAACCTTGACTGTGCCTTCTTTTTGGGCGATAAACATGCGCCCATCGGCAGCCCAAGTCACGGCAGTAGGCTGATCGAAGATGAACTTGCCAGTAATAACTGGCTCGCCCACAAAATTGGGAGGCAGATTCGCAATATGCACTGCGGCGCTCGAAGGATGCGGTAAACCCAATACACCCAATACTAAACCTAACACCACCACCAAATAGCCTGCGCGGGCAGGCAACAATTTCAACATGCAGCTTCTCCTGTTTGTAAATCAGCTCACGCAGAGCCATCTTGTGTAACTTGAATCAATTCGTACCTTAATGTCAATGTGAAATGCAAGTTCCTTATTCATTTGTCCAACAGGTCTACACAATAAACGTCATTTTGCAAGAAAAATATCCTCACCCTCATGTATTTATCCCTAGAAAATGCCCAAAATGATGTCGGCATCTTCGCAACTGACGTTCGATTTCAAGGCTGCTGAACAAAAATAAGACTAAAGTTTTATAGCGATTAGCAACAACAAATCAAGTAAAACATTATAATCTAGATCACTTATTCAGTCTAAATTACTAATTCACAACACATCTAAACACTGATCGCAATACTACATTAGGTTGGTTACACAAATCCAGCAAACGCTGCCAACCCGATACATTCAAGTACACCCAAGGAGCTACTCTATGGAACTACATCGACCCCAACACATACGCAGCAAACGAAGCAAGCTCAGCGCAGTATTCAGCACTGCGCTGATCATCCTAAATGCCTGCTTACAGCCATACGTGGCCAATGCACACAACACGATCGCCCGCCCCACTCAACCTGCCGTTAACCATACTTCACCCCAATACACGGTTGACGCACAACCTGTTGCAGCCGTTGCAGCAGATATATTTGATCTAAACAGCCCAGCCATACAAGGTGCAGTCACACTCGATGCGTCTACCCCGGACAGCGTACGCGCCGGTGAGTTGATCACCTATGCATTCAGCTACCAAAACACCGGCGCTGGCACAGCAACTGGGATCGTGGTGGATGTCATTTGGAGTGATTTTAGTGTGTTCACCGGCAGCGCACGCCAATGGTGCGAGCCGATTGTTTGCCCAGCCCAAAGCATAGTGGGTCCTGCCATCACAGTGCAAAGTGCACCCATCGGTGTGAGTGCCCGCTATCAAATCGGCGATCTTGGCCCTGGCGCGTCCGGCAGCTTTGTGGTGGGGCTACGCACGCGTAGCGACATTTACCCCAAGACCGGGCAAGCAATCGTACGGCCTGCTGTGTCCGGCAAACTGTATGTCAGTAACAACACCAACAGCATCGTTAGCGACGACACCTCTAACACGATTGTGGTTGGCCCAGTGCTAACCATATCCAAAAGCGTCACCAATATGGTCGACAGCGCAATTTACCCGCTACAAACAGCCGACTTCGTGATCCGGGTGGGCAACGCAACCAGCCCCTACGACAGCAACAGTGGCCAAATCCGCGCCGATGCCCGTCCGGCCAACAACGTGATCATCCACGATGTCTTTCCACTGGGCAGCGACTTTGTCAGCGCAACCGGAGATTTTCAGGTCGATAGCGATGCCAGATTGATCACCTGGACCTTGCCGTCGCTCGCGGTGGGTCAATCGCAAGATTTGCGAGTTACCTTCCGCAAACTGGATATTAACCAAGACTGTACCAAACTCAATAACAAAGATTACAACGCCACCAGCGATGAATTCCCGCTAAATGATAATGGGCGTGCCACCATCGTCGGTGCAGCCAGTAGTGTGCCAGTTACCACACCCTTGCTCATCAAATCGGTCGTTGCCAACCCACCGAGTATCGCTTTTGGTGCAGAAACGGGGCTCACGATCATCGTGCAAAGCTACTGGGATCAGCCCATTAGCAACTTGCAGTTGAACTACCCGATTCAGCAGAATACGTTTTACGTGGCCAACAGCGCCGCCCCTGCTGCAACAAGTGTGCCAACCGACTCTACGCCAGGTGGATTGGTGAGCTGGGTCTTCAATATGCCGGCAGGCACCAAGATCAACCCATCCGAAGTACGCTTTAGCATCCGCCTGCGGGCGGCCTATGGTGGCACCACCGGCACCGGCACTGGCGTGGCGGCATTGATCGTGCCAGTCCAGGTGCCTTCGGCCTGTGTTGCCAGCAAAGTGGGCAAAGTCAATGTCTCGGCCCGCCTTTCGATTCGTAAAAGTCCCGATACCACCAACGGCACGCAAAGCACGGGCGATATCATCGTAGACCGCAACAGCGAAATGGGCTATGTGATCGACGTGACCAACGGCGGCACCGAACCAGCCACTGGTTTGTCCATCGTCGACCATTTGCCCGATGATCTCAACGCGAATTTCCGTTATGTAGCTAACAGCGCCACTTTAAACGGCAGCCCGCGCGGGCCGGACACAGTGCAAGATGGTTTCGCCGGCACCATGACTTGGAGCGGTCTGACCGTGCAACCTGGTGAGACGATTAAGATCAAGTACCGACTGCTAATCGATGGCACCAACTTCGTGCGCTATTGCAACAGCGTCGAGGGCATCCTCGGCAGCGAGACAATGCGCTATCCAGATCGAACGGTGTGTGTGCGCATCAACCCGAAGATATTTGTAACTAAGGTTGCCAATACGCCCAATACCGGCAAAAATCAGGAAGTGACTTTTACCCTTACCCTGCGCAACGATGAGCCTACCGATAGCTTTCAACTCGGGCTGCAAGACGTGCTGGGCTCATTCAAGTATGTGCGCCAAGTCAGCGGCTACAGCGCACCCACGGTTAGCGGCAGCATCATTAACTGGGATGTGATCGACGTCGGCCCGGGTGAAGAAATCCAGGCGACCATTGTGGCCAAGACGCCCGATGTGTGCCAGACCAAAGACTACTATAACGAAGCGCGCTTTCTAACTCGCGATGTCTTCGACAACATGATCTACACCGTGCAACCCTTGCCTTCGGTCAAGGCCAAAGTCAAAGTGATTTGCGGCACCAATGTACTGGAATACTCGCAAATAGCCAACCGCACGCCGGTCAGCTTGGGCGATCTGGTGGCCTTCACGTTATTTGTCACCAACACTAATACCGCTAATACGGTGACCGCGGTAACGGTGACCAACATTCTGCCCGAGGCATTTACGTTTGTGGGCATGGACACCAACAGCATCATCAAGACACTGCCGACGATTGAAGAGCTTCCCGATGGCCGCACTAAGCTAGTTTGGTATGTGCCATCGATTGCCAAGACGGGCAAGATCACGATCAAGTTTCAGACACGCTCTGGTAATTTGGTGGCCCAAGCCAAAAACTATATGACCGTGGACGCAAACGATCTGCTAGATGCCATTTGCAAAGGCGTATGTGTATCGGCCGAAGATAATGCCGAGCTAAAAGTGTTTGCGGTGGCCGGTGTGGCGGTCCAGCCACTCATTACGATGGAGCCATATATTGCCGACAGTAGTTGCGCGCTACCGGGCGACACACGGTTGTATCGCCTGACCATCCTAAACACCAACGTACACTCGTACACTCAAACGGGCATCACCATCACCTTGCCACCGGGCTTGTATTTCAGCCGCGCAGTGGATGGCACCCCTACCCCCAGCGTTGGACGCAACAATGAAGGTGAAACCAGTGTGATCTGGTACGGCCAGCAGATCAGCGAGAAACCCAGCACCTCTTTTGGCAGCCAAATGGCCTTCACCGTGGAACTTAAAGTGGGCCAAATATTAGGCGGCCTTAACACCGTGGTGCAAACCGCTAGCCCAGATGGCCTAATTCCGCGCAAGGACGGGGTGGCCGATCCCACGATTCTGGTCTGCGCTGGGTCTGATCCGGCTATTGCCATCGATGCCAACAAGCATGTGGTGAATAATGGAGAGGAGCTGGTCTACATTATTTCTATAGCCAATCCAACCAATGAAGCGATTACGGCGACGGTTCAGAATGTGCTGCCCACCGGCATCACGTTGGTGTCCGTGGTGGGTGAATTCACACCAAATGTATCAAACAACCAACTCACCTGGGAGAATGTGGTTATCCCGGCGGCTCAGGGTAGCAGACCCAGCGTAGTGTTGCTGCGCTTCCGGGCGACTGCGTCGGGGCCGAACGGCACCCGTATCACCAACTCGGTGCAGGTACTCAACAGCACGACACCCATCACCAATCTGACCTACAACAGCATCATGATTCTGATCCAAGCGCTGCTGCCTACGTTTTTGCCAGTGATGAGGAAATGAGTAAGAAGTTGAAAGTGCAAAGTTGAAAGTTGAAAGTGCAGAAAAAGCCCCGCAGAAGTTAATACACTTCTGCGGGGCTTTTGACTTTGCACTTTCTACGCTCACGCAATCTGCTCTGGAATGTCGAAGACGGTATCGCTGCCCAGGCATTTGGCTTTGCCCTTGCCAGCTTCAACGACCAGGCCATTGCTGCCGTCCGGGCATTTGAGCGCCAGAGGCTTGTTCCACGTCGTGAAGTCGCAGTTGGGGTAATTGGTGCAGCCAAAAAAGGCACGGCGGCCCTTCCCCTTCATGCGCTTCTCGGATAACTTGCCGGTGCCGCACTTGGGGCAGTGCACGCCGGGGATCGTGATCGGCTCTACATGGCGACACTTGGGAAAGTTGCTACACGCAATAAATTTACCAAAGCGCCCCGAACGATAGACCAGTTGGCCAGTAGCGCATTCTGGACACATCTCGCCAGTAAATTCGATCACCCGCTCTTGCTTCGGGATATTCTCGGCTGCTGTTTGCACTGCCAACTTAAACGGGTCGTAAAACTCATGCAAAATCGGCTGCCACTCACGTGTGCCGGTTTCGATGTTGTCTAAATCATCTTCGACATGGGCGGTAAAGTTCACGTCGATATAGTTGGCAAAGTTGGCCACCAGCATGTCATTGACTTGGAATCCCAGATCAGTTGGCACCAGTGACTTGCCCTCTTTGCGCACGTAATCACGCGACTGAATCGTGGTCATGATCGCGGCGTAGGTGCTGGGGCGACCGATGCCATATTCCTCCAACGCTTTCACCAAACTGGCTTCGGTGAAGCGTGGCGGCGGTTGGGTGAAGTGCTGCTCCGGCAACAGCTGAAGCAAATCTAGTGGCTCGCGGGCCGACAACTCCGGCAACCGTCGGTCACGGTCGTCATCCTCGGTATTCTTGTCACCCTCGTCATGGCTTTCCTCATAGACTTTGAGAAAGCCGGCAAACTTGATGATCGAACCGGTAGAGCGGAAGAGGAAGATGGGGAGGTAGGGGGGAATGGGAGGATTCGCCTCACCTCCCAATCGCCTCATCACCTCATCAGGATTCACTGGCTTTGCGTCAATATCGACTGTGGTCGCGTCGAAAATTGCATTGGCCATTTGGCTGGCAACGAAGCGTTTCCAGATTAGATCGTAGAGTCGAAACTGGTCTTTGTCCAGATGGCCCTTGATCGAGTCCGGGGTACGGAAGACTGATGTAGGACGGACGGCCTCGTGCGCCTCTTGGGCGTTCTTGGAGCGGGTGGTGTATTTGGGCGGCGCGTCGGGCATAAACTCGGCACCAAAACGTTCGGCAATAAACTTGCGCGCCTCGCCTTGGGCCGATTCGGCCACATTCACCGAGTCGGTACGCATATACGTAATCAACCCGACGTTGCCCTCGCCCACATCGATACCCTCATAGAGCGACTGCGCTGTGCCCATGGTGCGACGGGCATTAAAGCCCAATTTACGGCTAGCCTCTTGTTGCAGGGTGCTGGTCGTAAATGGGGCGGCCGGTCGGCGTGAACGATCTTTGCGCTCGACGCTCAGCACAACGTAGTCCGCCCCTTCCAGTGCATCGACAATGCCTTGCGTATCCGTCGCGTTCTTGAGGTCAGGATCTTGGCCACGCACTTTGAAGAGGCGGGCACGAAAAGCCGAGCGTGAGGCGTCAGGTGTGGGCTGTGAGGCAATTCGCTCTTCGCTCCTCGCTCCTCGTTCTAAAATCTTGGCCAGCTCGGCCTCAATCGTCCAATATTCCACCGGCACAAAGGCCTGAATTGCGCGCTCGCGTTCGACGACAAGGCGCACTGATACCGATTGCACCCGTCCAGCGCTTAGGCCACGCCGGCTCATCTTATCGCTGATCAGCGGGCTGAGCTTGTAGCCCACCAGCCGATCCAAAATCCGGCGGGCTTGTTGCGCATTAACCTGATTCATGTCGATCACGCGCGGATTCTCAAAAGCATGCTTGATCGCGTCAGGGGTAATCTCGTGAAATTCCACCCGATGCACTGGTTTGCCTTCCAACTCGCTGGCCAGGGCATGGGTCAGATGCCAAGAGATGGCCTCACCCTCGCGGTCCGGGTCCGTGGCCAGCCAAATCGCATTGGCCAGTTTCGCCACTTCTTTCAGCTCTTTGACCGTCTTCTTCTTGTCCATCGGGATGACATACGACGGCTCAAAGTCTTTGTCGGTGTCCACGCCCAGGCGGTTTTTGGGCAAGTCGCGAATATGCCCGACTGATGGACGGACCATGAACGCGCGACCCAGAAATTTGCCGATGGTCTTGGCCTTGGTTGGCGATTCGACAATGACGAGAGGGCCACTGGCGTGGGGCGAAGAGCGTGGGGCGATGGGCGTGGGGCGAGAAGCACCGTCGCCCTTCGCCCCACGCTTCACGCTCTTCGTCTCTTTCGGCACGCGCGGCTTACGCACCACCACTGGCGGGGGCAAGCTGGCGTGCTCCGGGGTACGGCCCATTTTGTAGACTTTTTCGTTGCCACAATTTGAGCAAGTGCCTTGGGTTGCCGGAGAACCATTGGCAAAAAACGTAGGTTGGGGGTTTAGCAGCGCGTGCTTGCCCCGGCATTTAAAACAAAAGGCTTCCATGAATGGTTTACGGGTCGCTGGTCACAAGTGGCTAGTACTACCGACTAACAACTAGCCATCACTTTGGTCAGTTCTGACATAAATCTACCCGCCCCAAACTGTTCGGCGTGGCGGCGGATGTCGACGGGCGCGAATCTTACCTCAGAATTTTTTTCGACTGCTTGGACGAGCGACTGCGGAGTCTGGTGATGGAAGAGCGTACCGGTTAAGCCGTCGATGACCGTATCGAGCGCGCCACCCTTTGCAAAGGCGATCACCGGCTTGCCATAGGCCATCGCCCGGATCGGGGCGATCCCAAAATCCTCGAATCCAGGGAAGACAAATGCACGACAGTCGTTTAGTAAACTGGACAAGGTTGCATCATCGACGCGACCCATCAATTTGACCTTATCTGCACCTAAATGGTCTATCAGCGCCTGCAATCGGGGGCGGTCGCGCCCATCACCCGCAATCAGTAGCGGCAAATTGAACTGGGCAAAGGCTTGGATGGCCAGATCGATGCGTTTGTAGGGCAACAGACGCGAAACAATAAAATAGTAGCCCTCGTCGCGGGTTTGACCCAAATCCACTGGGTCTAAATTCACTGGCGGGTAAATAAGGTCTGAGTCACGCTTATATAGAAGGCGGATACGCTCCTGCACTTCACGCGAGATGGCGATGAAGTGCGTAACCCGTTGGGCCGCCTGAGTCTCCCAGCGGCGCAGCCCAACATTGAGCGCTTGCAGTACAGTCCCGGCTCCCGGCGGCAGCTTTTCACCCCGTCTGATATAGCTGTCAAAGTCATAAGTAAAGCGAGTGGGCGTGAGGCAGTAGCAAATGTGCTTGGCTTGTGGGTTGCATGGGCGCGCCCCGATGCAAAAGGCACTTTTATTGCTGAGCAACATGTCATACTCAGCGGGAATGCGCCGACGTGCCCACATGGCGGCGAAGAGCGGCATATAGGGTTGATGATGACGATAAATCCCTGGCAGGCGATCCAGCCATGACGAGCGAATATCCCAAGCACGCCAATGGGCTGGCATACGGGGCCGGTCATAAATGCTGGTGTAGACCGGCGCGGCGGGGAACATGCGATGCAGCGTCTCTAGCACGTCTTCGGCACCGCCCAGTTGGTTCAGCCAATCGTGGATGAGGGCAATTTGCACAGAGGCGGATTGTAGCGGGGTATGTCTCTATAATTACGAACAAATATCTTATCTTGAAAATCCTGTCATCCGCGAATCACACGAATCTGCGCTAATCAATTCGCGAGGATTCGCGTGATTCGCGTGATTCGCGGACAAAATCCTCAGATAATTAGAGTTATGGATAAAGGAGGCCAGCGATGAACCAGGGACGCGCAAAGTATGTGTGGGATTACGACTTGACCCAGGAGCAGTTCGACCGAATGCTGGCCGGGGAATATGAGGACGGCCATCTGAATCAGGATTGGGCGGCGGTGCGGTTGATTGAGTGGGCCAAGTATGAAGACATGATCCGGCTGATTGGGTTTCCGATGCTGGTGAAGAATTGGTCGCGCTGGCGCAGTCGTATTCGCTCGCAACAACAACGCGAGTCCTTTGATTTTCTAGTTGGATGGGTGCCACAATATCATCCAGAGTTAATTAGCGGAGAGCCAACCCATGCAGATGGATAGATCTTTTTACTTTGACCAGCTCTACCCACTCCAAGATGATGCGCTAAAGATCATATCGCACGCGGGAACGGGCTTTTACCTGACTGGGGGCACGGTTGTCTCACGCGTTGATCTTAAACATCGCTTCTCGGACGATCTAGACCTGTTTGTAAACTGGAATACAAACTACGGCGATTGGTGTTCCCAAATAATCGAGAACCTCCAACGTGAACCTCAATGGGCGCTGAACATCTCAATGCGGCAGCCTTATTTCACGCGTCTATTTCTAGATCGAAGTGGCATTTCGCTAAAAATAGAGCTGATCAACGACGTGTTGGCGCATATCGGCGAAATTCGCAATCATCCTGAGTTTGGAAGAATTGATAGCCGGGAGAATATTCTTGCCAATAAGCTGACTGCGTTGATTGGCCGCGACGAGCCACGCGACTTGTCGGACATATGGGGGCTTTGTTCCAAACTGGGGTTATCGATCAAAGATGCCATTGGCGGGGCACAAAGCAAATCTTCCGGGATTCACCCAATAGATTTGGCGCATAAACTCTGCACCGTCACGCCCAAACAATGGGAGCAAGTCCGCTGGATCGAACCGCCGGATCGCGACCAATACATCGCCGAGCTGTTCAAGCTGGGCGAGGATTTGATTTTGGTGTAGGTGATGCGGTCAACGAATATACAACGGATCAACGGATGCGTATCCGTTGATCCGTTGTACATTCGCTGAACGCGCTGCTATGCCTTCGGCTTGAGCGTTCCATCGAGGATCATCATCACCACGAAGTTGTCGCCGTAGACGGCGTTCTTGTAGATGGGATCACCATCGGCAGGATAGCCTGTCACCCGCTTGTCTAGTGCTGGGTTGTTGCCATAGCGTTCCCATAGCGGGACGATGGGCAGCAAATCGTTGAAGACCGCCGCCACTGCGGTGATGTTGGCCTTCTGCTTGGACTCATCGAGACCAACCGCCGCATCCACGATTAGCGCCTGCAAGTCGATCTCCTTGTCGCCGACTTTCTGCTTCATCGGGAAGTTCATACCCTTGCCGGTAGTAGATTCAAGGTAGTTGTTGGCGAACATGAAACTGGCAGTTTCCAATGCCTTTTCAGCCTTGCCCAAATCGTATTCGTAGATGTTCATCTTGGTTAGCGCATCTTTCTCGATCCACTGATCAACCAAGTTGTCGCTCAAGCCAATCATATACTTGTGATTCACGCCGGAATCACCCAACGAGACTTTGCCGTTCTTATCACGCTTGATGGAATAGGCGATGGCTTGGCGGACTTCCTTCTTGTCAAAGGGAGCGGTGTCATTATTAAAGTAAAGCGAGGGGCCACCATAGGTCGGCGCACGGATGATGCGAATACCCTGGCGGGGTCGATCACATACGGGCCAGACACAACCACGCCAGTGGGCCGGTATTCGGTAGCCTCTTTGGCCACTGCCTTCCACTCGTCACTGTCCGAGTTCTTACCGTCAGTCATCAGCTTGGCAACTTTCTCCGCCAAGGCACCATACGTGGCCGAGGAGCGAATCTGAGTGGTCACTCCTTACTAGATTTTTGAAAAACTTCGAACTCTCCGGATACTGCAGGATCAGGAAGCCAGGCCTTAGCCGGTGCTTATACAAGCGTTCGGTCACCGGCTAAAGCCTCGAACCTACATTTACTAACTGCGGCACCGTCACTTCGCACAACCCAGATTCAAACGCCGGACAGCGCGGGTGAAACGTGCAGCCACTGGGATGGCCGAGAGCAATGCTTTAGTATACGGATGGATGGGTCGGTTGAACTCAATTTTGAAAGTCAATGCGGTAAAGTAGCGCTTGAGGAATTTTAGCTATGCCTTTTGAAGAGTCGCTTTATTTTTTCAAGCAGTTTCAGACCAACTTTCATACCGTAGGTTCGGTGCTACCCACATCACCCTTTGCGGCGGCGACGATGGCCAGCGAGTGTGCGCGTCATCGTGGACCAAAACGGGTACTGGAGGTGGGTGCAGGCACGGGTGCCATCACCGCCGAAATTGTCAAACATCTGGGACCGGATGACAGACTGATGCTATGCGAAATTCAGCATGAGTTTGTCGAATTTCTGCGCGAACGATTTGAGCGTGACCCAAACTTCAAGCAAGTCAAAGCGCAATCAGAAGTACTGGAGATCAGCGTGCTCGATCTACCTGTGGCACAAAAATATGATTACATCATCTCGGCCATCCCGTTTAATAACTGCCCGGCTGATTTTGTGGCGGCCGTGTTCGAGCACTATCGCCAGCTGCTCAAACCAGGCGGCGTACTGACCTATATCGAATACATGGGTGGGCGGGCGTTGAAGTTGCAATTGGCCAATGGCGATACGACAAACCCAATTTATGCGGTCAACGAATGGGTGGAACGCGAATTGGCTGCCCATGAGTTTCGCCGCGATTCGGTGTGGCGCAATCTACCGCCGGCATGGGTGCATCACTTGCGCTTTGCGCCCGCCGAGGCCGCCCAGGCAGATGCGCTGGCTCCACTCATGCAAACCAACCGGGTCAGTTTCGGCGAGATAGGTTTTGATCAGGATGCCGTGTTGTTTGCGGGTGGGCTGGGTCTGGCCGCCTGGCTGTTGAAGAAAGCCGCACCCAAGTCCAGCCTTTGGTTGTTGCCGGCCGTGGCTGCACCCCTGGCCGGGCTATTTTTACGCGACCCCAATCGGCGCGTGTTCCGCGACACCGGCCTAGCTTATTCCGCATGTGATGGCAGCGTGTTGAGTGTAACCCGCGTACGGGATGAGCGCTTTGGCCCCGGCGAATGGCTGTGCATCGCCACATTCTTATCGATTACAGACGTGCATGTGAATCGTGCCCCCATTGCCGGCAAAGTGATCCAGATTATCGAAGAAGAGGGCGGCTTCGCCATGGCCAACACTCAAGATGCCGAACACAACATGGCGCAATACACCCTCATCGAAGACGCCAAAGAGCGCCGCTGCGTGGTTGTGCAACGCACAGGCATGATTGCCCGCCGCATCGTCAACCGGGCGCGCACGGGCAATCTACTGGCACAGGGCGAACGCTTTGGGCTGATTCGTTTTGGTTCACGGGTGGACGTGTATTTGCCCGCCGATCATGCTGTCGCAGCCGTGCAACCCGGGGATCGAGTGGAAGGCGGGACGACGGTCATTGCGCGATGGGCGTAGAGCGAAGGGCATATCGATTGTGATGCGCCTCACGCTCCTCGCCTTACGCCTTACGCCCTACGCCGCCCTCCGCAACCGCCACCACAACACCGGGCCGCTGAAGATGTAGGCCGAGGCTACGATCAGCACCGTGACGGGCAGATCGATAATCGCGGCGATGATGACGATGATCGGAACCCATTTGGGCATGCGTTTGACCTGTGAGAATTTGAAATACGGAAACGCGCTGACCATGAGCACAGCCAGCAATCCTACCAACAAGGCTGCCCAGCCAAATGGCAAATTGGGCGAGGTTAGATAAGTGGCTGCAATAATCCCAGCGACGACGGTGGTGGGAATGCCCTGAAAGTAACGGTCATCTTTGGGGGCGACGTTAAAACGCGCCAGACGAATTGCCCCCATCATCAGCACCAGACCACTTACGATGGCGATCACCAAAATTTCTGGAGACTTCTGCGCCAACCAGTAATACGCCAGCACCGAGCCAGCCACGCCAAAGGCGGTCATATCGGCCAGCGAATCGAGCTGAGCCCCAAACGAGCTGGCCACATTCCATTTGCGGGCCAGATTGCCATCAAACCCATCCAACAGAACACAGCCCAGTAAGCATAGCGCGGCAAATGTCAGGTAGCCGGTCACTGTCAGGATAAGCGAGGTCATCCCCAGCATCATGCTGGCAATCGTAAAGCTATTGACGATCACAAAGCGCAAGTTGTGTTTGTTGATGATGTAACGGAGTAGGAATCGTTTCGTTTTGTTGGACATGACAAGAAGCCCAGTTAATCACTCACGCACTTTACGCGCAAGGACGCGCAATTCCTGGGTGGCCTCAACCAGCATGGGCGGGCCATGGCCAAAACAGATCAGGCTGGGATTCAGCTCGGCCAAACGTTGGACAGAGCGTTTGTTCTCAGCCATATCAGATGTAAAGGGTGCATAGGGCAGACGAGGCTTGGGCAGATTCATCATGACGTCGCCGCAAAACAACAACCGCCAATCGGCTTGCCACAATGAGATGGCACCCGGCGAATGACCTGGGGTGTCGATCACTTGTAGGCCACCCATGACATCAGGCAAGCGCTCCCACGAACGCAACACTTCGTCTACGGGGGTGCCCACCTGTTTTTGCGGCTTAAGCGGAAGCAACTTATCCAACCCATGTAAGTCTTTCTTGGGTGCAACCGGCACCAGCAAGCTGCCTTCCACATAAGGCTTCTCTCGATGTCCGCACAGCACCTTTGCTCCAGTCAGCGCTTTGAGTTTAGGCAACCCGCCAATATGATCACGATGGGCGTGCGTGATGATGATGCGTTTGACGTGGGTCGGCTCAAAGTTGAGCATCTTAAGTTCTTTGATGATTTTGGGTACAGCCGATGCGAGGCCGGTGTCAATGAGCGTCAAGCCATCACTATCTTTGATCGCATATACACGCCCAACTTGGAGGGTCTCGAATGTCCATAGCCCGTTGAGAATCTGCTTCATATCATTTCCATGATACAACGCGTTTCTTTCATTTCTCATTTCTCATCTTTCATTTGTCATTTACCATTGACGTTTGACGTTTGACGTTTGACGTTTGACGTTTGACGTTTGACGTTTGACGTTTGACGTTTGACGTTTGACGTTTGACGTTCACCTAAGGACTTTCAAAAATGCTCGATTTCAAAAGTGTCCGCGAAAAGAAACTCACCCTGGCCCAACTGGCTGAAGGGTTGACGAAAGATGATCTGCGCCAATTGACGTATGAAATTGTTGATACCACCCAGAATCTGATCCGCAACTGTGTTGATGCTGATGTAACGTTTCCGGCCATTGATCCGAATGCCAACGATACGTTTGCAGGGAAAGAAGAAGATAAAAATCTTTCTTGGACGCTTGGCCACGTTATTGTTCATATGACCGCCAGTAGCGAAGAGTCAGCGTTCTTGGCCGCTGAGATGGCGCGTGGCGTACCCAATCATGGCCGCTCACGCTGGGAAGTAGCCTGGGAATCCGTGACGACCCTCCAACAATGCCGCGACCGGCTAGAAGAGAGTCGACGAATGCGCCTGGCCATGCTGGAGGTATGGCCAGATGCGCCAAACCTGGAGATCACCTACACCCCCTACCCCGGTGCAAGCGAGATGAACGCCATTACTCGTTTTATTGGTGGTCTTTCGCACGAGGAAAGCCATGTGGCACAAGTGGCAGATATTGTGCGGCAAGCGCATAAGAAGTAGGCGGTATGAGGTGTAAAGTATGAGGTATGAGGTGTAAAGTATGAGATATGAGATATGAGATATGAGAAAGGAGGTAGGAGGTATGAGGTATGAGGTATGAGGTATGAGGTATGAGGTATTAAGAATAACGATCGACTCATCTTTCATACTTCATCTTTCATATTTCATACTTCTCCCTATGTTTCTAGTTGTTATCGGCGGCGGCGCGGCGGGCTTCTTTGCCGCCATCACTGCTGCCGAATGCAATCCAGCAGCGCAGGTCACGTTACTTGAGCGCAACCCTAACGTGCTGGGCAAAGTCCGCATCTCCGGCGGTGGGCGTTGCAATGTGACGCACGCTTGCTTCGACCCCGCCACCTTGATCACAAATTACCCGCGTGGCAGCCGCGAGCTACGTGGGCCGTTCACCCGCTTCCAGCCGCGCGACACGATGCAGTGGTTTGAGTCACGCGGAGTGGTGCTCAAGACCGAAGCTGATGGGCGCATCTTTCCGATCAGCAACAACAGTGCGACGATTGTGGATTGTTTGATAGATGCGGCGAAGCAGGCGGGTGTGCACATTCAGACAAATGTGCAGGTAATGGGGATAAGCGTGAATCAAACACCGCAGGCCGCAGAGACCTCCGATGTTTCAAGCGACTTTACGATCGAGTTAAAGGACCAACCACCGCTCCATGCTGACAAGCTCTTGCTGGCCACTGGCAGTAATACACAGGGCTATGCTTGGGCCAAAGCGATGGGGCATACGCTTGTGCCGCCGGTGCCATCGCTGTTTACATTTAATATTCAAGATGAGCGATTGCGTGAGCTGGCAGGCGTAGCGGTGACACGGGCGAGCGTTCACCTCGTAGGCGGCGAGGGCAGCGTACAGACCGGTCCGGTCCTCATCACCCATTGGGGGCTGAGCGGACCAGCAGTATTGCGTCTCTCAGCCTGGGAAGCGCGTACGCTACATACCAGGCAATATCAATCTGAACTCAGGGTGAACTGGCTGGCCGATTGGCACACGGATGATGTGATCGAACGGTTGCATGGCTGCAAGCGCGACATCGGTGCGCGCCAGGTCGCCAGCCATTCCCCATTTGGCGAAATCCCCTTACGCCTATGGCAACGCCTAGTGCAAGCCGCCGATATCTTCGAGGAACAGCAATGGGCCAAGCTGCCCAAAGCCAATCTGCTTAAGCTGGTCGAACAATTGTGTCGGGCTGTCTTTCAGGTGTCGGGCAAAGGTGTCTTCAAAGAAGAGTTTGTCACCTGCGGTGGGGTGGCTCTCAATGAAGTCAACTTCAAGACGCTGGCCAGCCGCATTCAACCCAACTTGTATTTTGCCGGTGAGATATTAGACATCGATGGCATCACCGGTGGCTTCAACTTCCAGAACGCCTGGACAACCGGATGGATCGCCGGGCAGGCGCTGGCGAGAGATTAGAGATTGGAGGTTGGGGATTGGAGATTACAGATTTGCCTTCTGCATTCGCAATTCGCAATTCTCAATTCTCAATTTCTGCCTTGCCCTTCCACCATCCGCCGCAGATACACACAATACTCATTGTCCTTCGATACCCCGGCGATCTTGAGCACCTGCTCGGCATTGATCCAAGCTTTGCGGTAGGCGATCTCTTCGAGACAGGCGATCATCAAGCCTTGGCGGTGCTCAATAGTCTGGACAAAGTTGCTGGCCTCCAGCAAGCTCTCGTGGGTGCCCGTGTCCAACCAAGCGGTACCACGCCCGAGCATTTGCACGTTCAGTTGATCCCGCTGTAAATAGGCGTTATTTACATCCGTAATCTCCAACTCACCGCGCCAAGACGGCTTCAGATCGCGGGCAATGTCCACCACATCTTTGTCGTAGAAATACAAGCCGGTCACGGCATAGTTGGATTTGGGTTTCTTGGGTTTCTCCTCAATGCTGATCGCACGCATATGGGCATCAAACTCCACCACGCCATAGCGCTCAGGGTCATTCACATAATAGGCAAATACCAGTGCCCCATCGCTAATACGTCCGGCTTGCTCCAACATACCGGACACGCCATGCCCATAAAAGAAATTGTCGCCGAAAATCAAAGCGCTAGTACTGCCGCGCACAAAGTCTGCCCCAATTGTGTAAGCTTGCGCCACTCCTTTGGGCTCGGGTTGCACCGCATACTCAATTTGCAGCCCCAGACGCGAACCGTCTCCAAACAGCTGCCGATACAGATCAATATGCTGAGGCGACGAAATGATCAGAATTTCACGGATATTGGCCAACATCAAGATCGACAACGGATAGTAGATCATCGGCTTGTTGAAGATCGGGAGGATCTGTTTGGACAGCGAGAGCGTAAGCGGATACAGACGCGTGCCGGAGCCGCCGGAAAGAATTATGCCTTTCATAAGAGAAGTATGAAGTCTGTCAGTAGTCGAGCGTCGGAATTGTCTCCAAGTCTATCAGGCCAGTTTCTTCGTCGGGGGGCGTAGCACCATCAGCTCCGCTACGCTGGCACAACGTGCGATAGTTGCAGTAGGTGCAGTGGCGCTCATCGAGGGTCTTCGCAAAGTCGGCCTCACTGCCACGATGGGCGGCATCCTCAATCAAGTTGTGCAAGCGCTTAGCATCGGCATCGTATTCGGCTTGCGAATAGGTAATCGTAACCCAAGGTCGCTCCGGGAAGTTGGCCAGCCAATAGCGCATGGCGCATTGCTCCGGCGCGATGGCTTGCCCATTGTTAAACGGCGCGCCTGCGGTGGCCAACACATATAGATAGATGCGGGTCTGTAGACGATTCTTGAAGAATGTTGTATTGGGTGGGTACTCACCGCGCAAGGTTTTCCAGTCGATGATGAGATTCGGCGTCTCATAAACCTCGGCAGGCTCGGAGACCGCCGAGGTTTGCATAGGTGACAGCGCCAACAGGTCAAAACGCGCATAAAGCAGGGCATTACCCACCGGTGCCACCAACTCGAGCTCGGGCAGGCGCACCGGCGGCACATCGCTGAAGTCAGTATGGATGAAGCGCTGCCACCAGAGGGTAAGCTCGGTATCATCTGGGTCCGATGGAGAACGCAAAGCGAGTTCTCCGTTTCCTATCCCCAGCCAATGCCGTTCTATCCAGCGATGCAGCACCGTGCCACGCCGCAGGTAGGCCTGATACGTCAGCGCATCCATTGCACCGGGGCCGGTCTCCAATAGCGGCCAGGCTTGCTTAGCAATGTACTTCAAGTAGAAGCGGCGCGGGCACTCGGCAAAGTCGCTCAAGCTGTGTTGGCTGAATCTAAATTCAAGGGGTAGAAGGGTCATAGGAGTCACGGGTCACGAATAACTTAGTATGAGTGAAGTGATTATCAAACATCGAGGTCAGGTTGGAGTGCCGATGTACAAGCCGCGGTCATCTAAGCCGTTACTATCGTGTGTTACTTGCAAATGAGCAGCAACAAAGGCTTCCAGATACTCTGCATGGGTGAACAGGCCCATCTCATGCCGCTCAACAAAATGCTCAACCCCAGCCTGAGTGCCAATCAGGTGATGCATCATCATGATCGACAGTCGTCCCTGTACCTCGCTCACGTTCATCCGACAAATCTTGAGGTCAGCCGTGTTAACCATCATGTTGCCATGCAGCGTGCCGGGGATAAACTGATCGGGGCTGAACCACGGCTCCACGATCAGCACCCCACCCGGCACGATATGGCGGGACATGTTGGCAATCGCCATCTGCAAATCAGATACGGTCTGCATATAACCGATGGAGCTGAACAAGCAGATCAATCCGTCAAAGCGGCGTCCCAAATTAAAGTTGCGCATATCCCCCTGATGGAACGCTACCGTTGGGTGCTTCTGGCGCGCCAGCGCCAGCATGTCCTCCGATAGATCCAGCCCCTCAATCTGATAATGTGCATTGAGATACTTGAGATGCACCCCCGTGCCGCAAGCCACTTCCAATAGCTGATTGCCCACTGAACGCTTATGCGTTTGAATGATCCGATGCAACAGCTCAGCTTCATGTGCGTAGTCCTTGAAGCTGTAGATGGCATCGTAATAGGCCGCAGATTTTTGATAAGTCATTTGGTTACCAATCATTCCACAATGCGCGCTACTGCCAGGGCCAGCCGCCCTTCCCGCCCAAAGCGCTCCTTGCTATAGCTGATCGCCAATTCACTGCGCGCTCGCGTAATGCCGACGTATAACAACCGCAGCCGCTCGGCGATGTACTCGAGATGGGCAGCCCGAATACCTCCGGGCTGACGCCCTTCGCCCTTCGCCCCTCGCCCCTCGTCCTCCGTCCTCATCAGCGCCTCCAACTCTTTCCTCGCCTCAGTCGCCGGATCATGGTTATTCAGGTACCACAACTGGCCCCGAAAGCGCACATCGCTGTCATGGGGGAACTCACCTTCATCTACTGCAGTCAGATATACCCGATCCCACTCCAGCCCTTTGGCCTTGTGCATAGTGGTAATCGTGATGATGCCCGGAACCGGCTCAAAGCCCGACTCGATCAAGGCGTTACTCAAGAAACGTTGCCGGTTGGCGGCCACATCTTCGAGATTGATCGCCAAGTCAATCAATTGGGTATTAGGGTTGACCGATACCAGCCGTCGCATGCTAACTGCTAGGCTGTGCGCAATCGCCAGGTCGCTGTCACGGGTCAAGCTGTCTTGGGCGATGGTCAACAGTAACTGGTCGATAGGCAGCGCACTGGCCCGCAACCACTTGGCCGCCAGTGTTGCGATGCGTTGCAGTTCGGCCTGCTCGGCTGCCGTGACCTCGATCTTGTCCGACAACGCGGGCGCACCATCCGGTGCCGGGTAGAGCAAGCGTTCGGGGTTGGCACTGCGTAGGAGTGTGCGCAGACGAGAGGTAGGGGGAGACGTAGAGCGTAGAGCGTGGGGCGTGGGGCGTGGAACATGATCGGTCGTTTCATTCTGCTCACTGCCCACTGCCCTCTGCTCTCCGCCTTCTGCTCTCTGCCCACTGCCCTCCACCTTCTGATTACTGTCTCCTACCCTCTGCCCGCCGCCCGCCAACTCTCCCAGTGCAATGTGTAAATCGACCAAGGCGCTGGTGTTTGTCGGGGTGGCGCAGTACTTGACCGCACTAGCTAACAACCTAGCCACATTGCGCACGACCTGCGGGTTCTTCAGTTGATCCTGATAAATGATCCGGTCGGGATACTTGGCCTGCTGTTTTTCCAACGCATCTACGATTCGTTTGCCCATCGCATTGGTCGGTGTCAGAATCGCACAAGTGCGCTCTGGGTTGGCCAAGATAAAGCGGGTGGCACCCTGAGACACCTTGTCGATTTCCATATCTTCCTCGGCATAGGCTTGCACATGGATGCGCGCGCGCTCATCGGGGGGATTGCGTTGCAAATCTTCCAAGGTGGTCGGCTGGATGGGGTTGCTGCTGTCCAAGGCCATCGTGCGGATCTCCGGCTCTGGATGCTCGCGCACCGCCCAGTCTGCCAAACGATTGGCCAAGTCGATGATCTTCTGCGCGCTACGGCCACTGACCGGCAAGGGCAGCGTTTGCACATCAGCACGCTGCATATACTCGCGGAAGAAGCGCACATCCGACGCGGTGAAGGTAGTCATGATGGCCTGATTGGGATCACCCACCCGCACCCAATTGCCGTGATCGCGCGCGAGCATACCCAGGATGCGCTCCTGCAGCGGCGTACTATCCTGCGCTTCGTCTTCTAAGATGTATTGCCAACGCTGCTCCAGCCGCGCGCGAAACCCTTCATCGTTCTCCATTACTTGAATTGCACCCCAGATCAAGTCGTCAAAGTCCAAACGACCACCAATCTTGAGGATGCGATCATAGCGCTCGTAGATGGCTGCGCCGATGCGCAAGAAGGGAGAAGCGGATGCGAGTGATGAGGCGAGGGGGTGATGAGGTGAGGGGGTGATGAGGTGAGGGGATGAGGTAGCCGAGGTCTCATCATCTCCCGCGAAGCGTCCCCTTATCTCCTCACTCAAATCCTCACCCGAACGCAACGAGATGAGCTTGTTCAAAGCGGCCGGCGTTAGGCGCATGTTCTTGGCTAACTTGGTCACTTCAGTGCCGAGGCGGATGGTTTGCTCGCGCCAGTCGTCTTCGATCTGGATGCGACGTTGCGGAGGCAAGTCCGAGGGAAGAAAGCTCTGCCAATAGGCCTGCTCTTGTTGGATAAACCAACGCACGGCCTCGGGCATAGACTGTTGACCACTCAATTCGTCATCCACCCGATAGTCCGAGGTGGTGCCCGCTAGATCCGGTCGCTCGCGCAGAATGGCATTGGCCAAACCATGCAGGGTAAATACCCGGTAGCCAATCTCCGCCGGTAGCCCGACATCGGTCAGCATACGCCGGATGCGGTTCTTGATATTATCCACCGCCGAATTGGTAAATGTAACCACCAGGATCTCGCCATCCTCTTTCAAAACATCCCGTTGTAATAGCCGTGTGACAAGCGCCGCCAAGGTATAGGTTTTGCCACTGCCCGGCACAGCACTCACTGCTAGCTTGCCGCCACTGTAATTAGTAATGGCCTCTTGATGGGATCGAAGGGTTAGAGGTGTGATAACTCAATTTTATAGCTGATCTTTCATTTCTCATTTCTCATTTAGCACAAGGCTGGTGACTGGTGGCTCTTGACTCATGAGTCTCGAGTCACCAGTCATTTCATCGATACCGCTATCATTCACCCCATGGACCGCACCCAACTCTATGACCAAATGCGCAAGGCGCTTAACGAAAGCGAGTTGCGCGATGTGTGTTTCTATATGGATGTGGATTACGAGAGTATCGCCGTCCCCATCAAACACACCCACTACGATAAGATGCGCGAGTTGATCCAAGCGTGTGAGCGACGCGATCAACTTCCCGTCTTGTTACAGGCCTGTGAGCGGGTGCGCCCTGAGCGCGAGTGGTTTAGCACAACGCTGATCCAGGCTGTCACCCCAGTGGAGCAGCAGAACGCAGCGCCCAACGCCTTCTTTAGCGATCTGCTCACCCCAATGATGATTCAGCTGCAGCGCACCCGCGACGCCATGCACCGCTGGACCGGAAAGAATTTGTTCCTAGAGAGCGAAATCGTGCGCAAGGGAAATCAGGCCGTACGGGATTTGTTGATCGACAAAGCCCATCTCATCCCACCCAATCTGATGCCAGACGCCCATGCCCTAATCGCCCACTACGACCGCTGGCTGGAGAAATATGAGCGTGTCCGCAGGGGCAGCACACCCGACTTGGATACTCCCTTCATCTTCACTGGACCTGATGGCTCGCCCTTCCCTGTCGACGCAGAGAAGCACTTTATCGAGCGATTTGAGATGCTCAAGCCGTGAGGGCAGATGAACAGGAACATATATCATTCCGAGCAGCAGCGAGGAATCTTTACCCATGCCATCACCTGCTTCGTCCAGCGCATAGATTCCTCGCTAAATAAAACCAACTAAGTCTTAAGGTTTTGACATACCGAAACAGAGTATTTCAGCGGCTTTTGCGCTGAATGAATGCCGTTTTAACTTGTTGGTTTTATTTAGCGCTCGGAATGACATGTGTTTTTACAACTCTTACACCCGCTCCAACCACTCTTCGCGTAGGATGGCATACACCAACTCATCGCCCCATTCACCCTTAAATACCTCGTTGTGGATGAAGTGTGCCTCGCGCCGCATGCCTAGACGCTCCAAGAGTTTGTATGAGGCAGTGTTGCGCACATCGCATTGGCCGTAGATTCGATGAAAGTGATAGTCGCGGAAACCAATCGCCAAGACCTGTTCAGCCGCTTCTTTGGCATAGCCCTGACCCTGATAGGCCGGGTTGAAGGCAAACCCAAGCTCACACTGTTGGTGCTCGGCACTACGATACATTAAGACCACTTCGCCGATCACAGTGTTGCTATCTCGGAGTGCTACTGCCACTTGCAGACGATCCTCTTGCCTCAACAGTTGGCTCATGCTGAGACGATCCTTAATCACCTGAACCACTTCAGCCCGGCTGCGCACTTGCCAATACATATAACGGACGACTTCCGGGAGCGAGTGATAGGCCAGCACAGCATCGACATCGCGCATCTCAAATGGGCGCAGGGTCAGGCGGGCGGTCTGAATGGGCAAGGGTGGCGCAACAGCCAAGCTCGCAGGCGACAGGTTAGGCAATCGCTTGGTCAAGAACAGCACATCGCCCCAAGGGGTCATAAATGCACCGCGACCATCCGGGATATAGCCCAGCTTGGGATACAAGCGCTGGGCGTTCCCATAGTTGGCTGTCAGTCCAAACCCAATGCCAATGACCGCATGACCCTGCATAAGTGCGATGCGTTCAAGCGCCTTGATTAAGGCCGTGGCAATCCCCTGCCGCTGAAACGCATCGATCACATGCATGTCGTTGATCTCAGGAATCCCTTGGGCTTGAAAGGGTGAATAGGCGGACTGCCAGACCAGGTTGGTATATGCCGCAATCTGTTGCGTGTCATCTATCTCCGCAATCAATGTAATGCGCTTCTGATCAAGATTCTCCCGCCAGTAACGCTCGAACTGCTCGCGGGTCTTATTCACCTGCACGAAGGTTTGATAGATGCCGTCGATATCAGCCTGCGCCATAGGGCGAATGGTGTAGCTCATGATCACGATGGCAGTGAGATTGCTGGCGCAGCTTTCTGCTCCCTGCGCAAGCTCAAAATAATTAAGATAACCACTCCAATAAACAGGAAGCTATCTGCCCCATTGAACACCGCAAAGCTAAAGCTGATGGATGGTATTTGAAAGTGGATGAAGTCGGTTACATAGCCCTGCCGTACTCGATCAATAATGTTGCCAGTAATGCCACCCAAAATCAGGCCCAGCGCAAATCGCGATAGCTGATCCTTCTCAGGCAGCTTAAAGGTATAAACCACAATAAAGGCCGACGCCACTGCCGCCAACACAAAGAAGACTGGCCCTCCGTTCTGCAACATGCTAAACGCAGCACCGGTGTTTTGGACATAGGTCCAGGTCAAGAGGGGGGGCAGAAAGTCGGCGCTTTCTCCTAACAACAGCGTGCGCTCCACCTGGGCCTTGCTAAGTTGGTCGATCAAGACAGCCACCCCGGCACATAACAAGAGCAACCCCAAACGTTTGATAAATAAGCGAGCTTGGTGCAACAGCATGATTCAATTAAATCATGAACCATTACAGGGCCAGTGACATTCGTTGAATAAATCGGCCATCCCTGTCGATCTAACCTGCCATGCCGGATCATCCACCCTGCCGTCCCTGTCGATCCAACCCGCCCTGCCAGATCATCCAACCTGCCGCCCCTGTCGATCCAACCCGCCATGCCGGATCATCCATCCTGCCAGTTTTAGATCAAACCCAGCACATCTATTGACATTGATAGATGATTTTGCAATTGCTACGTCCGCGCCACAAACATACCGCCATCCACCCGCAGCATACTGCCGGTGATGTAATCGGCTTCATCGCTGGCTAGAAAGACCGCGGCTTTGCCGATATCGTCGGGGGTTCCAATGCGCCCCCATGGCAGACGCTGACCGCCCTCGTGTAGCTCAGCCTCACTAAAGAAGGCCCGCTCACCGGGGGTGTCGATCCAACCGGGGTTGATCACATTGACATTGATGCGCGCGCCCGCCAGCTCGACCGCCATGGTGCGCACCAGATGGTTAACGGCCGCCTTGGCCATGTTATAGGCCGCGCTGTTTGGCACCGGCCATTCCTCATGAATAGAGCTAATCACGATAATCTTGCCGCCATTGCGAGTCGCATCAGCGCGTGGGCCCTGCTTCACCATCTGCTGGGCCGCCATCTGTAGAGTGTGAAATACACCGAATTGCGCCACCTCCAATGTACGACGTACCGACTCCCAATCCGCTTCAATCACCGGCTGGCGCACGGAGATGGCCGCGTTGGCCACCGCAATATCCAACCG
>JANMVQ010000190.1:0-4660 GCA_031392845.1 Chloroflexota bacterium | reverse complement strand
GATGAGGTTAGTGAGGAGGGCGATGAGGGTGAGGGCTGCTGATTTCTTCATCTTGTGGGAGATGGTAGAGGGTGGGGATGAGGGCGTCGATGCCTAGATTGTTTAGAGAGGTTTGTTTTCGTCCGAAATTAAACTGATGTTTTTGACAGTCGTGGATCGGCCAATAGAATGGGAGATGTTTGGACTGACTCATTCAAATTCAATTACTCTTTTGCTATGGACACCGCACATCTTCTAGACCTATTGACAACCTACTTCGATGATGATGAACTCAAAACGCTCTGTTTCGGGCTTGGTATCGACTATGCCAATCTGGCTGCAGAAAATAAGAATGGGAAGGCGCGAGAGCTAATTGCCTATGCTACAAGGCATGCCAAAATCGAAGGCTTGACTAGTGCCATTATTAGCGCTCGACCAAATCTTCGAATATTTGAGAGTGGTGATGTAGCTCAACATGATTTGAATCAAGGTGGACTACAAAAGCGGATTGCCTATCGGCCTCCTGCAACAACATTTTTCTGTAGGTTGCCTATATTTGATGATCTGATTCAAGAATCCAGCCAGATTGATTTGTGTGGCGTATTTCTTACGTCAACGATCAATCGGCAATTGAACAATATTCGCGAAAGCATGTCACGAGGAGCAAGAGTTCGAGTAATGGTTGCTGATCCGGACTCCAATGCATTGGCAATGGCTTCTGAAAGGAGCGAAGAACAAAATCTGGAATATCATAAGACTAAACTTCAAGCATCGCTTCATGACCTTTCATATTTATGTCGATATCAAAGCAAGTTGGGTCCTTCTGCCAGAGGTAGTATCGAAGTTCACTTGCTTAGTTTTGCTCCCTCTTTTGCGATCTATAGCTTTGATGCACATAAACCAACTGGTCGACTGCTTGTTGAGATGTATCCGCACATTGTGGGATGGGGAAACACTCCAGTATTCGATCTGACCCCAACCCGTGATGATAAGTGGCACGCATATTTTTATGAGCAGTTTGAACAGATGTGGCGACGAGCAGTTTCTTGGACGCACAGGTCATAATTTTAGTGTTTGGTCGGAGTATTGTTGTCGATATGAAAGTAGATTTGAGTAATTCACCATTGACCTATAAATACTTCAAAGATTACCTTGTGCAACTCATAGCTTGTCATGAGCATGACCAGAGTGGTGGTCGGTTTGTAGGAGTGGTTAATGACTCGACGATGCTCGAAGAAATGTTACAACGAATTGAGACAGTTGGTTGTACCAAGGATATTCTGTCAGAAATTGGTAATATTTCTGACTGCCATGAATTAGCAAGTCGAATAATGAATGCATGGGCAGAGCTTCGATGTATAGACCAATTACTACGTGAAAATTACTCTACGATATCAAAGACAACAGCTATTGCAGATCTGCTTGCAACAAAGGATAAGCGCAATTATGCTTTTCAAGTCACGCGGATTAATGCAATGATGAACGAGCGCATGCGGTATGCAGTTGATCTGTCACCATTCGGCCCATTGGAAGATATACATAAACGATTGGGAACCCCTTTATCAACACTTTTCTGGTCGGCAATTGAAAATAAGAATGCAAAGTTCAGGAAGTGGCCAAACGGCAACGATCTTCGGTGTATCGTTGTAGTCACTAGTGACTCGAATCTTCAGGATTCGATGACACGGCATATTGCTTGCTCCGCCATTGCTTCTGGAATTAAGGACTTGACCGCATGCAATTTTGATCGCCTATTATGGTTGCCAGATTTAGGGAATGGGGCACTTTTTTATATCGACCAAGCTGAGGCTGGCGTCCGAGAAATTGAGTGTTGGGCCGATTGGTGTGATGAACTGTCAGCATCAAATCGTGACTGCTGCGGGGTTTCAAGGCGAAAAGTTGACATTGGCAGCTATATACCTAGATATCTGTAATCAATAAAATCGTGGAATGTGAAATTGCGATCTTGGTGATTCTGTCGCCCACAGACCACGCACCAACTCCGCATACCCCTCCACCGGCGCACCACCCACCAAATACAACACCCATCGCTGTACCCGCGCATCCCACATCAAATCAAACGTCACCTGCCGCGCTGGGGCCTTGCCTGCGATCATGTCCGCCGTCACGGCAAACTGACCCTTGACCGTGCCAGCGGCATACGACACAAACTGGCAGGTGAACGGGCTGACATCGCGGGTGGCGCGCAACAGGCTGATCTGGATCACGCGACCGCTCACGCTGCCGTCATTGTTGGCGATCAGTGGTGTGCGTGGGCTGACGTTCAGCAGGTGATAGACCGGCTTGTCGCAGCGGTTGTAGTTCTGCCGCCCCTGCCGGTAAGCCTCCAGCCAACTGCTGCGCAGGGTCTTCTCCACACCATTGATCAGGGCGGGGTCGCTGTTGTATCGCTTGGCGAGTTCGGCAAAGGTCTCCGAGGTGTTGAAGGCTGGATAGAACGGCAACACCTGCAGCAAGTCGTCGACTGCGTTTTGCACCACGCATGGGTCGTCGCTGATGCCATAGCTGCGTAACGGCGATTGCAGCTTGATCACCGTGAACGTCCATTGGGTCACCCGTGGGCAGGGCACGCCGTGTGGGGCCGCGATCATAGTGGGTGAGTAGTTGGCGATGGGGAATGTTGCCCCACCGATGATCTCACCCTGCGCGTTGCGCGGCAGGCGCTTCTGCCAATCGTCATTGGCCGCTGACAAATTGCACGATCGCAAGCGCCAACTTTGGCGTTTGGCTTGGCATGGTTGCCAGCACTAATTGACGGATTGGCGACGCAGCAGGATTGGCTTGGGTTCTGCTCCCAACGATCACAGCGCCTATGATCATCAAGCTCAGCACCCATCACCAATGTGGGCCAAACCCAACGCGGCCACCGCCTGTTGAGCGGCGATACGCCGGTGCAGGCGCGATTGCGCACGCTGGGCGCGGGCGATGCGCTCCAGAATCTCACGCAGGTTGCCGCCTTGCGTCTCATAGGTGGCCAGCGCGTCCATGAACTGTCGCCAGAACGCCTCCGGGCGCTGTTGGCCGCTGGCGACCAGCGACGGTGCGACATAGCCAGTGCGTTGGATAAGCGACAGCGCTGCCTGAAACTCCGGTCGTAACGCGGGTGGGCCATCGTTGGCCAATGCCCGCACGGTCTCGGTCACGTTGTTGTGGACAGCGAAGTATTCGACCGCGTCGTCGATGGCATCCGGCAGTTGCTCGGCGAAGGCCACATACTCGCGGGCGCGGCGGGCCATCAGGTATTGGTAATATGCCGCGACACCGGCTGGCACCGCGCACAGGCCGATGGTGACAAAACCCAACCCGATCAGAATGGCCCCGGCGATTGCGCCAACCAACAGCCCCACCGTGACAAACTCACCCAGCCTGAGGCGGATGCCGGATTGGTTGAGCCGCAGTTGCAGCCGCTCCGATAGCGACGGCTCGCGGATGCCGGTGATGCGCTTGTATTCATCGGAGAGCATCACCCGCCGGACGGAGGTCAGGCCCAGATAGGCGATGAGCGCACCGCCTGCCGCGACGATGGCCGAGATGGCGGTGACCGCGCCGACTCTATCGCGGAAGAAGATCAGGAGATCGTTTGGGTTTGGCATGCCGCCTTATCGTAGTGGGGCGGTGGCGGGATGGCGATACCTAGAGTGTTTAGGGGGATTTTCGGGCGAAAAGCGATAGCAAAGCAAAAAGCCACCCCCGCCAGGGTGACTTTTGCACTTTCGGAATGAAAGCAGTATTTGTTTGGGTATAACCGAAACTACAACACAAAATCCGGCAAGTCTTTTAGTTTTTCGGGAGTCATGTATGTGTCGTAATAGGCTATGGGCAAAACAGGTTCTAGGAAGGTTTTGAGTTTGCGTAGTTGTATCAAATCAATTTCATTAATGTCCTCAGTCAATTGCAAGTAGTAGCCTGTTCCGACGCGTTCCACGGCAATCACCGGTGCCTGTGCCAATATCCGCTCACCGCCTAAGATTTCTACATGGCTTTGACTTAAAAAGTTTCCCCAGAAATATCCTCGCGTGTGCTTGTGGAATAATCTTTCGCCCTTATACTTATCGAATGCAGCCCATGGAGCTGACAAGCCCAATGTGCTTTCATATGGACTCTCATTGCCACCCTCTCTTGCCCCTACACAATCGACAGTAATGTATCCCGTGACGCCATTCAACTGTGCAAAAGCTTCCTTGGCAATGTTGACCAGGGTATCTTGGGCCACACGCGGAATATGTTCGCCAAAAAGCACATTGCGGTCCAGATGGCATTCCAAGCACGACGCCACCTTGGGTTCACAATCAGCCGAGATTTTGGCAATGTCGGGACGCTCAAAGCTAAATTTGCGCTCTTCTTCACGCAATTCCAGGTCAAAGAAATCCAGATTGGCGATTCGCTCCAGCTTTAACCAGTCAACCTTGTCGCGTGGAAAGCCATGGCCGCGTGAAGCAGCGATCAACCACCAAGCTACTGATACATGTCTGTCGCGGATATAGCGATGCGGTGTAATCAATTCTTCAAAGATCGCTTGACAAAGTGGGATGAGTTTAGCTGCTTCGAATGCGGTATAAGCTGAAACCGAGAAGAACATAGAGGGTGGACAATGTCTTGTCACAGGATATTTTTGCATCTCAGACATATTTCTACTCGATCTAGCGCAGCCTCACGGGCC
>JANMVQ010000188.1:0-2812 GCA_031392845.1 Chloroflexota bacterium | reverse complement strand
GCCCTGCAAACTGAAATCGCGATCTGGTCCGACAAAACCAATGCCAAACAACGTGGCGTTGACTGGCAATTCCGTATCCTAGAGGCGCGCGTGAAACTGAAGCATCTCTACCCCATAATTAAGGCTTGACGGGGCACTAGTGACACAGCTCGCCGAGCTAAACATTAGCCCCGCTGGACTGTTTAGCCTGACCTTGCCAGCGTCGGTGCTAGCCAGTCGGCCCGATCTCAATCTCGCTGTGCGCTACGATCATGTTCAAACAGTGCGTATTTGGAAAGTGATCAATCTCAGCCCTGTTCGCTCGATGATCAATCTGAAAGATCGTTCTGCCTCTGGCATATTGCCCAGCGACGTAACCACAGCCACCTTAACCCTGCGGACTGCAAACAACCAGTTGAAAGATAAACCCATAGGCAATCTACTGTTCGGTGGAAATAGTTTTGGCGCAGTTTTCTCGCGATCCATTGACATAGGGGATATCCTGGAGCTCAAATACGCTGACCAGACATTCACATATCCGGTGCCGGCCTTCACCGCCGAATATCGTGGCAAGTCGGGCGCGATTGTCGGTAAGACCCCGATCAATACAAGACTGCAAGTCACTGTATCAAATCTGCTTGGCTTTCCCAATCAGCAACCAGTCCAGCGCCGTACACAGAGCAGCAGCAACGGCACCTATGGCATTGACATCAACGACATTCGGCCCCTGCTGAACTCCAACATACAGATCGTCCTGACCGACCTCAACAACAACTCGGTTCAGCTCGACTTAATCGCCGTTGCAGCCAACATATCAATGCCCATCATGATGCGACGCTGAGGGGCCAGCACCGCGCTGGGTTGTTGGTGTACGCCGATACAGTTGCGCCCGGCACCTTTGGCCAGATAGAGCGCCTGGTCGGCCCGCTGCACCAACACATCCACCTCGGTGTCGCCTTCATTGCGTTGGGCAACGCCAAAGCTCATCGTAATCTTTAACTTTTCACCGGTGGGGAGCGCTGGCACGGCGCTCTCCACCATTTGTCGTAACTGTTCCACCCGTTGCAATGCCTCATCGAGCGACAATTCGACCATCAACAGCACAAATTCTTCGCCGCCAAAGCGCGCGGCAATATCATCTACCCGCGTGAACTGGATTAACACATCGGCCACAGTTTTGATGGCGAGATCGCCTGCCAAATGACCATAGGTGTTGTTAATATCGCGTAGCAAATCTAAGTCGGCCATGACCAGCGTGAGCGGGCGATTAAGGCGGTTGGCTCGCGCCAATTCAGGCGCCGCAGCCAATTTGAAGTGTCGGCCGTGAAATAAGCCTGTTTTGCCATCGGTCTTGGCTTGTTTTTCCAACATTGGGGTACGCAATGCCTTGTAGATTAAATAGGTCGGCGCTGCGCCTAACATAATCGCCAGCGGATTGACATAGGTGACCAACGCAGACAACATGCCGACCGCCAACATGGTGGCATCCATCAGCAATGAGGTGCGCGTAAACAAGGACGAACGGCGTGGATCTTGGCCGTCGACTACCCACATCACCCCAGCTACATGGACGTGATTGGTAACCGTAAAAGTGCCAATGGCCGCGCAAATAGACAGCATATGCACCGATGCGCTATTCCCCAGCAGCCCCAAAACGCTATGCCACACCCATGCAGTGAGCGCGGAGACTATCGTAAACGAGGCCATATTAAAGGCATGCACATACCAAGGCCAACGATGTTTGCGAGAGAGGAAAACGGCCAGATGCGCAATCCAGATCACCAGCATGGTCGCTGATGAATCGAGCAGCAATAAGGCTCCCCCGTAAATGATCCAAGCCAGATCGTAGTTGTCGGTCTCATTGGGGCCATAGACTCGAAAGAGGTTAAAAAAAGCGGCGCAGACGCTGGCAATGGCGACTGTCCACCAGTTGACCAGGTTGTAATGCGTCGCAAGATGGACAATTTGTCCCGCCGAGATGAGAGCCGCCAGCAAAAAGGAAACACCGAGGTACTGCCTGGCCCTGACGGAGAGATTACTCATCCGATATTGTGTGACGCCCTACAAAATGACTCGAAATGCACATTTCACGTGATATGGAAAAGACATTTAAGCGATCCGATCTGTTAGTTGAGGCAGAGTCGGATCGCTTAAACGTGCTACATCCAAAAATTACTGACCACAGTTGCCACCGCAACCACCCCAGGCCACATTTGTTGTAGCAGGGGCAGTAGGCTGTCCATTGGTTCCGCCATCCGCTGCAGCGGGGTTGGCGGTGATGGCCATGCTGACGAGCAGCAGACCTGCGATGAGGCATTTAACGATACGAGATGTTCTCTTGAAATTATGTTGTGTGTTGTGCTTCATTGTTTACTCCTGTAGTGTTGTGAATGGAAACTGGAAGAGACATAGACCGTTTGGCTGAGCTTCCCCCCATCAAACGTCTGAGCAAAATCTCTATTTCGCTCAAATTAATACAAATATTGCGTTTATAAGCTTCTTTGTTGCGTTTATTCTCGGCTTTTTTGCTGTGTTCGCATCAGACTTTAGTCCTAATTTCCCTAGCGCAATTGGCTAGTACAGTCGAGCGGAAATCTACGACAAATTCGCCTTGGCTAGTTCGCCCGCAGGATGACGAAGGTCAGCTTGTCGGTTATTTCCACCCACGTGTACTAGTCTCTTGCCGATTATTTAACCTTTGGTGCTAGTTGTCTTTGACAACTTTGCCCCACTCAGGCGTAGAAAATACGAACTTTCCAAAACTTGCTTCCCACTTTGGTCTCATCGCAATTACCCGACTACTGCATTATGCGGTATAGCGTTACTCGGTCTT
>JANMVQ010000185.1:0-5949 GCA_031392845.1 Chloroflexota bacterium | reverse complement strand
TATTGAACATAACAGAAAGTGGTCGCAGTTTTATCGGTGGAATGGCCGATTTGCAGCCACCCCTCCACCATATAAAAATCTGATTCCACCAGATATAACGGGATAAATCACGAATTTAACGAATTATTCGCGAGATTCGTGATTCAAATCCCGCCAAAGCCGGACGAGCCAAAAATCTTGGGCCGTGTTAGAAGTGTCAATCTAACTTTGTGGCTTTTTGAACCATGCCAGAATTAGGGCTCTGTCTTGCTGACAAAAAACATCCCGGACATTCGAAACGTCCGGGATGTTTTTTGTCTTTTTCCCGTGTCCTCTCTTTTCCCTACACTAAACTGCGACTTTCGGCGTGGCTCTACATCTAACTTTTGGATGGCTAATTTATAGGCTATACAGCAGCGGCTTTTGCATGATTCCCTAGACATATTGCAATGTTCGACAAGACATGAAATCTCATATTGTCAGTTGCGTCAAATGCTGCAAGAAAATGCAGAAATTGGATTGAAATCTGTCGTACACAATGCAACTTGCGCGTAAGTTGCATATAGTGTCAATAGACATTCCACACAAAGGTTGAGAAAAAACATGCTTCCCCCGCAACTCATTTGTATATGGGGGGTAAAACCTGTTGCCGCACCCCCGCAACAGGTGGAAACCCACTGTCTCTATACACAGAGCTACGGTAAGGGAGAAAAGCATGAAGCACGCAATCTATTTCAGCAGTTATTTGCTGGATGAAGCAGTTGAGCGGGGGCTGATCTCTGCAGGATGCAGAATACAGCAGACACGCAATATTCCGGATACGATAAACGAACTGCGCCAATTGGGCGCGCAGGTGCGTTCTGCACGTATGTTGCGCAAGCGCCGCACATATGAACCATCTACACCTATCCTGATTGCCGACGTGCAATCGGGCGGGTTGGCGCTGTTGGAAATGATCAAACAAGAGCGGCTGGACTTGCCACCGACCATGTTGGTCGATCGCGAAGGCCGCGATATCCAAGTGCCATTGCGGGCGCTGCAACACGGCGTGCGCGACTATCTATTGCCCGAAGACAACTCGGAGAAGCGCGAAAAGCACGCCCGCCAACTGGTCGAGAAGCACAGCGAAGCCCAGGCCAAGGCGCAGCCGTCGGTTCGAAACATCGAGCCTGCGCGGCGTCTGCCAATGATGAACAACCGCACCATGTCGTACGTGCCAGTGCTGGAGAGCATGCGCTGGGATCCGGTCGCAAACACCATTCACATTGGGGATGCCGACTTTTTGCAGCTTAGCCCGGTTGAAGGCCGCACCTTTGATCTGTTGTTCAACCGCCGCGGGGACACAGTGTCCATCCCCGAGTTGATCGAGTGCACATTGGGCGAGGCCGAGATCGACCCGGCCAAAAATATCCAGTTGTTGCGCACGCACCTGGCCCGTTTACGTCGCCGCTTGGCCGACCATCCGCGCTTCGGCTATCGGATTGAGAACATGCGTGGATCGGGGTATACGTTGATTTAGCGACTAGTCGTTAGTGGCTAGTGGCTGGCAATTAGCAGCTGGTGACTGGTCGTTCGTGGCTGGTTTTGAGGCGAGTTGTGAAGCTCGCCTCTTTTTGTTTTCCAAGCGTTCGATGCGGTGGATGAGGGCTTGTTGTTCGACTGGGTTTTGGGTGTGCCGTAGGGCGCGTTGGGCAAAACGCAGGGCCAATTCGTAGTTGACGTTGCGCCATTCGTAGTGTTTGGACAATTCAATTTGCGCCTCCACGTCGTTGTTGTCGGCCAAGGCCTGCCAGTGTGGTACGGCCTCATCAAGCTTCCCCTGACGTTTGAGCGTATAGGCCAGCCGCCGTGAGATATTCATATCGGGTTTGGGCAACTGAGCGTTGGCTGACCGATAAACCTGCTCGGCTTGGTCCCAGGCGCTGCGTTGCTCATGTTCTTTGCCGATGGCCAGATGTTCGCTGGGGTGACTGGGCTGGGCAAACGCCTCGCACAGGCGGGCGCTCAGGGTGACCATAGACAGAATATCATGCAGGTTGTGATACATCACCCGCTGCATGTCTTGGTTGAGTTCACCGGTATTGTGGGCCAGCCATTCGCGATATAGCTCCGGGATGAGGAAGCCGGCAATATCATGCTGGTCGCGCCGCACGCCCAACAGGTGATATTCCAGCGCGCCTAGATTGCAGGCACCGATCATGTTTCGCCAAGCGCGCCGAGCCGGCATGAGCAGATCGAGATGCAATTTCTCGTCAAAGCTGGGCAGCATTCGCGAGAGCGTAAAACGCGTTTCCAACAACGGCACATCAAAACTGCGTCCATTAAACGTAACGATGTGTCGCCGTGACGCTAGCAACGCATCGATCTGGTGCAGCATGGCCATCTCTTCAGCAGGATCGCGCAGGAAGAATTGATCAACAACAAAGGTTGAAGGATGAGGGATGAAGGATGAAGTGTCACTCGTTCGTTCATCCTTCATCCTTCTCACTTCATCCTTTTCGAAGTAGCCCACCCCGACCATAAACGCCAGCGTGCCTGCGCCACCGGCCAAGCCCGTCGTCTCAGTATCGATGAACAGCGCGTCGCTTAAATCAAAGGCAGGGACAGCACGACCGGCCAGTCGTCCGAGCAGCTCATGCGGGTGCTGCAATGCTTGCCGTATTGGGCGGTCACCATGGGTATGATCGATTGCATAAGTAGCTCGGCTAAAAGTAGCGTCGCCAAATGGCGTGTCGATAGTAGAAAGTGGAAAGTCAAAAGTTGAAAGTGGTAACGTGTCAGTGACGTACTCACTTTCAACTTTCAACTTTGAACTTTCTACCGCTTCCAGCTTTGCCCTTTCTACTTCTAGAATTTTGGCTGGAGAAGGCTTTAGATGGGCTACGCCTTTGTGTACACCCAACCGGCGCAATCTCTCACGAATGTCCGCGCTCATGACGTTACAATTCTAGTCTTTAACGGCGAAGATAGAACTATGACAACTGTTTCAACTTCCTCTGTCACACCGGCGTTTGATGTGGCGGTTTTGGGCGCGGGGCCTGGCGGATATATCGCGGCCATTCGTGCGGCGCAATTGGGTCTAAAAGTGGCCATCATTGAGCGCGATGCGCTGGGTGGCATTTGCTTGAACTGGGGGTGCATTCCCACCAAATCATTGATTCGCAATGCCGAAATCGTTGAGCTGTTGAAAGATGGCAAGACCTATGGCATTAGCTTTGATAATTTTCAAGTGGACTACGGAATCGCCTACAAACGCAGCCGCGAAGTCAGCAACCGTATGACGCGTGGCATCGAATTCCTGATGAAGAAAAATCAGGTCCAGGTGTTCAAAGGCGAAGGCACGATCATAAGTCCGACCCAGATTCGGGTTGAAAATAAGAGTGATGAGCGCGTGATCAGTGCAAGTGCCATTATTGTGGCAACCGGTGCCAAGCCATTGGTATTGCCGTTCCTGCCTCCAGATGGTCGGCGCGTGTTTACGTATCGTCAATTGCTCGAGGTGCAGACCGTGCCCAAGAGTCTGATCGTGATCGGCTCTGGCGCAATCGGGATGGAGTTCGCGTATGTGTTTCATGCTTACGGAGCCGATGTCACGGTGATCGAAGCGTTGCCGCGCATCATGCCACTCGAGGATGAAGAAATCAGTGCGGAGATTACGCGCTCCTTCAATCGATCGGGCATCAAGACGATTACCGGTGCCAAGGTTGAGAACGCCACCATCGAGGACAGCGGCGTGACAGTGCACTATGACGACGGCAAGGCCAAGCAAACCATTAAGGCGGACTGGGTGCTGTCGGCGGTCAGCGTAGTGCCCAATACTAGTGGGATCGGGTTAGAGCAAATGGGCGTGCAGATGGAGCGTGGTTACGTCGCAGTTGACGAACATTTGGCAACCAATGTGCCGACGATCTACGCAATTGGCGACATCAACGGCAAACTGCGTTTGGCGCATGTGGCCTCAGCTCAAGGTGTGATTGCGGCTGAGTCGATCGCGGCGATGCTGGGCAAATACACTGGGCACATCCCCAAGCTGGACTACGATGCCATGCCGCGCTGCACCTATACCCATCCTGAAGTCGCCAGCATGGGCATGACTGAGGCGCAGGCCCGTGACAAGGGTTACGAGGTGAAGATCAGTAAGGCACCATTTAGGGCTAGTGGCCGGGCGGTGGCGCTGAATAACTTCGACGGCTTTGTGAAGATCGTGGCCGATGCCAAATACGGCGAGATTCTGGGTGTGCACATGATCGGGCCGGAAGTGACCGAGCTGTTGCCGGAGTTTGTGCTGGCCAAGAGCGCCGAGCTCACGCCGGACCAGATCGCCAGCGCCGTACACGCGCACCCGACCCTGAGCGAGATGCTGATGGAAGCCGCCCATGGGGTGGAAGGGCTGCCGTTGAATTTCTAGAAAGGCTTGAAGCACAGCCTAAAGGTCTCCGAGACCTTTAGGCTGTTTCGTGAGCTATGCTGCCACCGACTCCACCTGCTGAATCTCGATAATCTCGATGGCCTCGTTCAGCGTCGCGATATAGGCATCGATGAAGATGCGTGTGCTGACACCGGGGGCCATTTGATTATCCTGTAAGGTCGGATCCCATCGGCTTTCCTCTTTGTCGGCAAGCTGTGATCGAACATCCTCTAGATTCCAATCGCATTGCACCACGAAGCACCAAGCTTCTTGACATCCACCTGCGCTTAACTGCTGATAGCGCAATTGTTTCTGCGTTTCGCTGAGTGAGCCGCCATTAACCGTCGGCTCAATTTGCTGAATTTCAATGATTTCAATAGCTTCCTTTAGTGCTGGAATATAAGCATCGACAAAGATGCGCGGGCTGGCACCCGGGGCCATTTGGCTATCTTGAATTGAGGGCCAAGCACGAAATTCTTCCTTATCGGCTAGTTGCTCTTTGGCAAATTCCAGATTCCAATCTTTTTGCACGACAAACGACCAAGCCTCGCGTTTGCCGCCAGCACTAAGTTGCTGGAAACGCAGCAATTTTTGCGCTTCATTCAGGGGTTTTCTATATGTGCTAGTCATAAATACAAATTGCCAATTTATGGTGCCAACAAAACCAGAATTTTGTTGCCGCTAATCATCGTCAAATCAATGACCTCTACTTCACCGGTATGCCCAAGATAGCCCTCTAATACAGTATAGCCACCTGTATTGTTTAAAGTTGGTGACAACTGTAGCTTTGACCATGTTGTGTCGTTCACATAAATTCGAAACTCCGTATTGGCAGGCGTCGCACCGACATTCTTCTTCCACAAAGCGTTGGCGGTTTCGTCGAGTTGTCTGAACGCTTTGTCTATATCATTGCCCTTACTCTCCGCAACCAAATATCGCTCACCATCCGCACTCCGCCCGACAAAGTCGGCGACTTTCTGACCCGGCTTGAGATGCAGGTTTTGGCGTATGAGCTGATCGTCTTCGCCAAAGGGCTGTTCATAACCTTCTTCGCGGAGTTTGGCCCACACGCGTGCCTCGCGCTCCCGCCCTTGTTGCTGGCTCGCGCCTTCGCTTGCGGGCGGGCTGGGCTGCACATTGAGCGTTTGCGTGGGCGGTGCCAATGCTCCGGCACTGATATAAGCCAGCAGCAGCACTACGCTAAGCAACAACGCTGCTGCCGCGACAGCCAAATTAGGCTGTCGGTTTATCTTGTCAGGGGTGACATCGGGCGTCGTTCTTTTATGAGTTCGGTTTATCAAGTTACATATAAACATTCGTACTCTGTGATTACCGGCCCACGACAGGGGTGAAGGGTCTGAAAATATAACTCGCACAATCCGAAACAGCAACTTTTCGAATAGTGCTAGCCATTCGACTGATTGGGCTAATGTTTGCTCACCCTGCACAGTTGTGCTAAAACTAGACTACTATCAGTTTGTACGGTTTATATCCAGAGCTGATGTTTATGAGTTTCGAAAGAAAGATATTCGTGTTATCCAGGAGGATTAATAGAAATGAAG
>JANMVQ010000177.1:0-9044 GCA_031392845.1 Chloroflexota bacterium | reverse complement strand
AGATAGAGCAGCCGACACCCGCGTCGCTGTCGTGATCGGCGGGGCCGGGGGCATTGGCAAAGCGATCGCGGCGCAATTGGCTGCCGATGGCTTCGCTCTGGTCATCGCCGACCTGCGCGCCGATGCAGCTGAGGAAGCCGCGCAAGAGATTGCCCAACAGCACGGCACCAAAGCCAGCGCGATCAAGGTCGATATCACCCAACCCGCCGAATGCGATGCCGTGATCGCCCACGCTGTGCAGCAGTTTGGCGGGGTCGATGTACTGATCAACAGCGCCGGCATCAGCCGTCCGCAGCCGACGCTCGAAATAAAACCAGAAGAATGGCACCGCATGATCGATGTTCAGCTGAATGGAGTGTTCTTTTGTGCCCAGGCGGCGGGCAAGCAGATGGCGCAGCAGGGCAAAGAACGGGGTGGGGTGATTGTGAACATTACCTCGATCAATGCCGAGGCTGCGTTTCCCATGCGCACCGGCTACGCCGTCTCCAAGGCCGGAGTGGCCATGTTGACCAAAACGCTGGCGATCGAGTGGGCGCAATACAACATTCGCTGCAACGCGGTAGGCCCTTCACACACTGAGACTGAAATGACGTTGCAGAATATCCAAAAAGGCGTGATCTCGGTCGATGCGATCCAAAAACGTATTCCACTTGGCCGTCTGGCCAAACCGCAGGATGTCGCTAACGCGGTATCCTTCCTATGCTCCGACAAAGCCAACTACATCACTGGCCACTCGTTATATGTGGACGGGGGATACTTGGCGTACGGATATCTATAACTAGAAGATCAATGCACAACGGTTACCGGACTTATGACTCATAAGTCCGGTAACCGTTGAGTTTATAAAAAATCATGAATACCCCTAACTGGAAAGAATGGATGAAGCAACCGCTGATCTGGACCGAGCGGATGCGATCGCGCGCACTGGTCTGGACACCGGATGCGCATTGGTTTATCAACGACCCACTCGGCCCGTTGCCGCACTCGCACGACGGGGCCAGCGAGATTATCTATATCGCCGCTGGTCATATGGATATTCAGGTTGGCGAGACCAAGCAGCGCGTCGGCCCGGGTGAGCTGCTGTTTATGCCGCCAGATCGATATCACAACTATTGGTTGGTTGGCGATGAAACGGTGTGTCTGTATGTGCTGGTGGTGCCCAACAACAAGCAGTCCCGCTGGCGCTATAAGGACTTCAAGCCGGGTGCATTCGAAGGTCATGCCCCGATGAAGAGCGCCTTTATCGATGATTCGCTGAACGAAATGCCCAGTGATGAGCGGATCAGCACCAACGTGCGGGTACTCGAAGCAGGCGCAGACACTGGCGATCTATATGAAACGATCAAAGAAAAGATGATCTATGTGCTGGAGGGCGAATGCCGCATCGAGCTTGAGAAGATGAGCGGCAATTTTAAGCATAACGATTATCAGCATGTGCCAAATCAGCATCATCATCGGATTGTTAACACGGGTGATGGTCCGTTGCGCTACTTCGAGTTTATCTGCTTCGACCCAACCGCTCCGGCGATTATTAAGCCAGAAGACTTACATTTGGTGAAGGAGTAAGAAATTATGGCTCTCCCGACTTTGCCGGGATTTTTCTCGCCAAGAACACAAAGATCACAAAGAAGTCGGGGAATTCTTGGTGCTCTTGGTGATCTTTGTGAGAGGAATCCCGTTTTACTCGGTAGAGCCGAAATTATGATATGAATTGAGAAAGCGCGTGTTCGCGTTACTTTCTCAATTCTCAATTTTTCATGAAAATGTCCGCTCAAACCCAACGCGTTGCGGTGCTTGCAACCGTGATGATCGCAATTCTGTTAATAGTGATCGCTGGGCTGACGCGGATGTTGATTCAGTCCCCGCCTGCCGCGATCTTATCGACACCCTCGACCCCTCTGACACCCACACCACAACCCGTTTCCACTGACACGCCGACACCCAGCAACACCCCGACATCATCCCCGACAGCGACACCTCTTCCAACCCTCACCCCAACGCCCGTCCCCACGCCGACCCCATTGCCAGTGCCCAGTTGGAGCGCCGCCTCCAAGCTCACCAGCTTGGAATACATCAACACAATCGTCATCGAACGTGAACGGGTTAGGGAAGGTATCGAGAGCGTCATCCCTGGCCGCGACCGAGTCATGATGGTGGTGGTTGGCAATATTCAGGCGGGCATCGATCTGGAAAAGCTGCCGGTGCGCAAGATTCAAATCAACGGCAAGTCCATCAAAATGGTCATTCCTCACGCCAAGATATTGACGGTCGAGCTACTGCCCGAAGAATCGCGCATCTACGAGACTGACCACACCTGGCTATTCTCCAACTACGAAGGCCTGGAAGTAGAAGCTCTGGCCGAAGCGCGCACCAAGTTGCAAGAGAATAGCTCCCACAACCAGAAAATGCTGCAGATGGCCGAGACTCTGGCTCGCTTGCAACTGACCCAACTTCTGCGCAATTTGGGCTACGAGCAGGTTGTGATTGAGTTTGAATGACCAGTTGACAACTCACGCGAGACTACTACAATATTACTTACTGAAAGCGGTTTCATGATTTGGTTCAACCGATTTCCATGAGTAAATCTGCCTCCAATGGCCCGACCATCCGTGATGTGGCGAAGCGAGCAAATGTTGGACTCGCGACGGTGAGCCGTGTATTAAATGGCAGCGCTCCGGTTGCAGAAGACACCCGCAATAAAGTTTTACAGTCAATCTCCGAACTCAATTACACGCCCAGCCCAACTGCTCGCAAACTCTCGCTTGGCAAAACGTTTGTCATCTCCATCATTATTCCATTTTTCACCCGACCCTCGTTTATTGAGCGGCTGCGCGGGATCGACAGTGTCATGGCTAACAGCGATTATGACTTTATTGTCTTCAACGTGGAGACTATGGAGAAGCGCGATCAGTATTTCTCGACGGTGCCACGCCCAGATCGTTCGGACGGCGTGATTATTGTGTCGTTGCCCACCAAAGACGAAGACATCGAGCTGTTTCGCAACAAGCGCGTTCCAGTCGTCCTGATCGACACCCAGCATCCCGCTCTAACCTCGGTAATCGAAGACAGTGTGAAAGGTGGTGACGATGCTACCGAACACTTGATTGCTCTGGGACATCGGCGGATCGCCTACGTCAGTGATATTCTGCATGACCCGTTGGCCCACAACTACACCGCCAGTCGCAACCGACTGATGGGGTATCGCCAGTCGCTGGATCGCGCTGGGGTTGCATTCAATCCCGACTATCACTGCTTCTGCCACCATGATCGGCCAACCACCCGAGCCATGATGCGTGACGTGTTGGCTCGGCCCGAGCGACCGACCGCGGTTTTCTGCGCCAGTGACACGCAGGCCCTCGGCACCATGGAAGCCGCGCGCGACCTAGGGCTGCGGGTGCCGGAGGATCTATCCGTCGTCGGCTACGACGACATTGAAATTGCCGAATACGTGGGGCTTACCACGATGCGCCAGGCCCTATTCGAATCGGGCAAACGGGGGGCAGAATTGATGTTGCAACATTTGGGTGGGCAACTTACCGTGCCACATGTGGAATGTCTTTCGACCGATCTAGTCATTCGAAATACCACCTGTCCGCCGCAGGATCCAACTTAATACGCATTTCATCCGGGAACTGGCTTGAATTCCGCCTGATCTAGCATCGCTGGCATGTGAATGATACCGGTTCCGTTAGTCAAATTAGAGGCTACGAACAATCATAAAAGGAGGTGTCGGCAACAAAAGAATATAACGTTCACCCCCACGACGACGTGCGTAAACTAGTTTGCGCACAGCATGTGATAGGCCCGATGTTGGGTCTGTTGCAGCCTTGTTTTATTTCTATTGTTTAAGGAAGAAGGAAGAGACTCCATGAAAAGTTTCAAACTGTTAAGTCTATTTGCAGCCGTATCAATGGTATTGGTGGCCTGCGGCGGCGCAGCACCCACCGCTGCCCCGGTGGCCCCTGCCGCCGCAACTGAGGCGCCCAAAGCTGCTGCGCCAACCGAGGCTCCTAAGCCCACTGAAGCGCCAAAAGCTACGGAAGCCCCCGCTGCACCGACAGAAGCCCCCAAGCCCACCGAAGCGCCAAAAGCTGCGGAAGTCATGACAAAGACCGAAGCGATGCCAAGCGGCTCGCCGGGCAAAGAATACGATGATGCATTGGCCGGCAAGTTCAAGGGCACGAAGGTGACTATCGACGGTGCGTTTGCAGGTGAAGATGCGGCTAAGTTCAACGCCACATTGAAAGAGTTTTCAGACAAGACCGGCATCACCATCGAGTATCAAGGTGGTAAGGAGTTCGAGAAGTCCATCAGTGTTCGTGTAGATGGCGGTAACGCCCCCGACATCGCCGACTTCCCCCAACCTGGCCTTATGGCTCGCTTCGCTGCGCAAGGCAAGTTGATTGACCTGAATAGCTATATAAGCGCTGATTGGTTGAAGAGTAACTATAACCAGTCATGGCTCGATATGGCCACCGTGGCCGGCAAAGATGGCAAGCCCATGAATGCCGGCGTATGGGAACGCGTGAATGCCAAGTCGTTGGTTTGGTATCCCAAGGCGGCCTTCGAAGCAGCAAACTACAAGATTCCCACCACCTGGGAAGAATTGACCGCTCTGCAAGCACAGATCGTTAAAGACGGTGACACTCCCTGGTGCATTGGCATCGAATCCGGCGCAGCCACTGGTTGGGCTGCTACAGACTGGATCGAAGAGTTCATGCTGCGCACCACCAGCCTGGAAAACTATGACAAATGGGTGAAGGGTGAACTCAAGTTCTCGTCCCCCGAGGTCAAAAAAGCTGCTGACGAAGTTGCTAAGATTTGGTTCGATGACAAGCTGGTCTATGGTGGCCGCAAGTCCATCGCGAGCACTAGCTTTGGCGATGCACCCAAGCCCATGTTCGACAAGCCCGATCCCAAGTGCTGGTTGCACAAGCAGGGCAACTTCATCACCAGCTTCTTCCCGAAGGATACAAAGTCAGGGGTGGATTACGACTTCTTCTATCTGCCCGGTCTCGACCCAGCCTACGGCAAGCCCGTCTTGGTCGCTGGCGATGTGATGTCGCAGTTCAACGATCGTCCCGAAGTGCGTGCCGTAATGCAAAACTTCACCAAGGGCGAGCACCTCAAGAATTGGATGGCCGCCGGTGGTGCGATTGCCCCACACAAGGATGCCGATCTGGCCTGGTATGGCAGTGACATCGAGCGTGGCGTTGGCAAGATCATTCAGGATGCTACTTCGTTGCGCTTCGATGGCAGCGACTTAATGCCCGGCGAAGTGGGCGCGGGTTCCTTCTGGAAATCGATGACCGACTGGGTGTCCGGCTCGGTTGATCTCGACAAGGCCCTTGCCGACATCGACAAGAGTTGGCCTGTAAAGAAGTAAATATCCTTTTTGTGTAACGAAACTCCGGTTGTCATTACAAAAGGTAAATTACTGAAAACGTCAGCCTTCGCAAGTTTTTATCTTGCGAAGGCTGATTCACATACTCTAAAGCCCATATTTAAGTTCGTAATTATTGAGGAGGCCGAGATGCAAAGTGTGTCGGGGGCGCCGCGGAAAGCGCCTCAAACCGCCAATGTTGGTTTGTCTGTTGGTTCATTGCTCATTGCGCTTGCGATTCTAGTGGCAGCGTTGGTCGTATTGTGGCAGGGTTTCTTGTTTTTACGAGATGGTGGGCTGCCGCAGCTTCTGAATGCAACATTGGCAATCGTCTGGGGTGTGGGTGGTATTGGCGTTTTGTATTACGCGCTCAACCGGTTGGTGGAAAGTTTGCCTGCAGCACCCCGCCAGTTCTTCACGCCGTATGTTTTTGTCGGCCCAGCCATTCTGATTCTGACGTGGTTCTTCCTCATCCCGACTTTGCGCACGGCCTGGTTTAGTTTCTTGGACAACGATTCTATTAACTTCGTCGGCCTAGAAAATTACAAAGCGGTATTGGGCGATGAACAAATGCTCGTTTCGTTTCGTAACAACGCGTTGTGGTTGGTCTTTGGCACGTCCTTCTGCGTTTCGCTGGGTTTGCTGATTGCGATTTTGGCTGACCGCAGCCGGTTTGAACGGATAGCGAAGTCGCTGATATTTTTGCCTCTGGCCATTTCATTCGTGGGCGCAGCGGTCATTTGGCGCTTCATTTATTACTATGTGCCAGCCGATAGCAATCAAATTGGCCTGCTCAACGCCATCGTCACTAGTTTGGGCGGTGAACCGCAAGCCTGGATCAGCTTGTTGCAACCCTGGAACAACCTGTTGCTCATTCTTATTTTGATCTGGATGCAAACCGGCTATGCCATGGTCATTTTCTCGGCAGCGCTCAAAAGCGTGCCGGATGATTTGTTGGAGGCCGGCCGCATTGATGGTGGCACCGAAGTCAGGATCTTCTTCAGCATTATTGTTCCCTATATTCAGGGCACAATCATCACTGTTACGACGACCATTCTGATTTTCTGCCTGAAGATTTTTGATATCGTTATTGCCATGACAGGTGGGCAATTTGGAACTGAGGTGATTGCGACTCAGTTCTATCGCCAATTCTTTGCCAGCCGTAATTTCGGTTACGGTTCCGCCATCGCCATCATTTTGCTCATCGCCGTCATTCCAGTGATGATTTACAACCTGCGCCAACTTAGCAAACAGGAGGGCTTCTAGAATGAAAACAGCCAAGAGCATTGAGGCGCAAAAACGCCAACAGAGTATTCTGATCAATTTATTGCTAGTCTTCATTTGTTTCGCCTGGACGATCCCGACTCTAGGTTTGCTCATATCTTCATTCCGCACACGAGATGACATTGCCAAAAGCGGCTGGTGGGATGTGTTGCCACATCGCGAATGGACCACCAAAGAGACTCTGGATTTGGGTCGTGGCACGCCGGTAGACAAACCCATCAACGTGAAAGGCGACAATGTGACTGATGACGAACTTCGGGCTGGCGTTATGCTGAGCAATGGGCAACAAGCCAAATGGGATAGCCGCCGCGCACGCACGATCAGCATTCAGGAAATGAGATGGGCGGTGAACTGGAACTTCACGACTGACAACTACCAAAACGTGCTAACGGGTCAGCAATTCAAAATTAAACAAGCAGATGGCACCGAGAAAGTGGAGGTGGGTGAAGATATCGGGCGCTCGTTTCTCAATACACTGACCGTTTCGATTCCAGCCACAATTATTCCAATCTTGATTGCGGCATTTGCGGCCTATGCGTTTGCATGGATGAAGTTTCCACTCAAGAAGATTATGTTTGCAGGCATTGTAGCGCTGTTGGTTGTGCCATTGCAAACAGCCATGATCCCCATGCTCAAAGATTTCAAGACCATGGGGATTGTCGGCAGTTTTCTGTCGGTCTGGCTGGCACATACGACGTTTGGACTACCGCTGGCAACTTATCTGCTTTACAACTACATCAGCCAGTTGCCGCGCGAGACACTGGAAGCGGCATTTATCGATGGCGCTTCGCCGTTCACTACCTTCACGCAGTTGGTTTTACCGCTCAGCGTGCCGGCGTTAGCTTCGTTTGCCATTTTTCAGTTCATGTGGGTTTGGAATGACTATCTGGTGTCCTTGATCTTTCTAGGCGGCTCACCGCAAGTGCGGGTGATGACCCAGCGTCTGGCCGACATGGTGGGCACACGCGGCCAAGACTGGCACTTGCTAACGTCTGGGGCATTCATCACCATGATCGTGCCGCTGGTCGTGTTCTTCAGCCTGCAGCGTTATTTCGTGCGTGGTTTGCTGGCGGGGTCGGTGAAGGGCTAAAACTTGGCTCTCGTTTATTATCCCTACCCGCATGACACAATTCTCAGCACTTCTCACACAACTTGTCGCACGTCTCAACATCGACACCACGTCACTGGCCTGGCAAGCATTTGTCGACCGGCTGACCCAGCAGCATGACCATCTGCGCGCATTGCTGTTTGCCCTCTACGGCCAGCGCTCGGATTTTCAGGCACGCTTTGAAGACATTCTCGCCACGGCGGCGGGCGCTTGGCTGGCTCGGCATCCACATCTACAGGATCTGGATGCTGGGCGCGAGCGCAACCCGCGCTGGTTTCAATCCAACAAAATGTTGGGCGGCATTGCGTATGTGGATTTGTTTGCCGGCAATCTGGATGGCATCCGGGCCAAGATTCCCTACTTCAAAGAGTTGGGCCTCACGTATTTGCACTTAATGCCGCTGTTCAAAGCGCCTGAAGGCAACAGCGATGGCGGCTATGCCGTGAGCAGCTACCGTGCGGTAAACCCAAGCCTGGGCAGTATCGATCAACTGCGCGATCTAGCCGCCGAGTTACATGCGCAAGGCATCAGCCTGTGCCTAGACTTTATTTTCAATCACACCAGTGACGAACATGATTGGGCCAAACGCGCCCTTGCAGGCGATCCCAACTATCAGGCTTTCTATCACTTCCTGTCGCGCCCCCAGGCCGACCAATACGACCGCACCCTGCGCGAAATCTTTCCAGACCAACATCCAGGGGCATTTACTGCGCTGGCACATTGGAGAAGGGCGGGGGATGAGAGACAGGAGACGGCGACTCATGCACCGTCTTCCATCTCCCGTCCCCCGTCCTCCGACTGGGTCTGGACCACGTTTAATAGTTTTCAACTCGATCTTAACTACGCCAATCCCCACGTTTTCAACGCGATGGTCGAGGAAATGCTATATATTGCTAACCTCGGCGTAGATGTGCTGCGGATGGACGCCGTGGCGTTTATCTGGAAGCAATTGGGCACAAGCTGCGAAAACCTGCCCGAAGCGCATATCCTCATTCAGGCGTTTAACGCCGTTGCTCGTATTGCAGCTCCTTCATTGTTGTTCAAGAGTGAAGCCATCGTGCATCCGAACGATGTGATGAAATATATTCGGCCCGATGAGTGTCAACTCAGCTACAACCCGCTTCTGATGGCACTGCTGTGGAACACATTGGCTACCCGCGAGGTGAACCTACTGTCGCAGGCGATTGCCCAGCGTAGCAAGATCCATGCGGATTGTGCCTGGGTTAACTATGTACGCTGCCATGATGATATCGGTTGGACCTTCAGTGA
>JANMVQ010000173.1:0-11186 GCA_031392845.1 Chloroflexota bacterium | reverse complement strand
GCCGGTGTCAAGCGCTGCCGCATCGTCAAAGATATCTTTCGCAACACCTTACCCGGCATGTCTGATGTCGTGATTGAAATCGCTTGTGCGCTACATAACCTGCGGGTTGATATGCGTTACGGCTATCCCCGATAAGGTCTAATCTCCCATATTTAGATATGTCGAGCGGATCTCCAATTGCTGTCGCCAAAAATTTTGTAGAAAACGTAAAGACGCTATCAAAAAATCAATCAATAATAATCGAGCGTGATTACTCAGCATGCGACAATGGTTTAGATGGTGTGGGTATCTATGAACATTCAATCATTGATATAAAGCTCGACTCATATGTACGCCCTATTGTTTTTGCACATGGCTGGAATAGTACACCTGACACGTGGGAAGTGTTTGTAGACAAGACTCTACTCAACACTGGAATTCCATTTTATGCAGCCGATCTACTCGGCGGCGTAAGCCCAATTGACGATACGGCTCAAGTGCTTGCAACCGCAGTGAAAGCAACACGTTATGCATTCCGTACTAAATCTGTAGATATTGTGTCGCATAGCAAAGGCGGGTTGGTTTCACGTCGGGCCATTGATATTTTACCGAGTGGATCAGTTGCTCATTTGGTGGCTATCGCGCCGCCAAATCATGGGGTTGATCCGAGTATAGTAACCGTGATTCAGGGTGATCATTTTGGTGGGTTCTGCCAGATTCCCAACCTCGCAAACAACTGCAGATTATCCACAATAGAACTTTTATACAAAAACATACGGGAGAATTTTAACTATATCTGCACACCGCCATTAGTTCCTCAACTCAGCAACGTATCATTTGGTTTTGATTACACTAATTGCCAACTAATAGCTGCACCTAAGGATGGGGTAAGTTATTACACAATTGCGGGTGATATGCGAATAACAGGAAGAGATTTGGGGGTACTCTATCGTGGCGACCTTATTGTCCCAAAGAATAGTAGCACTTATCCATGGCGTGCTGACAATGCGCCTTATCCATTGACACCTAATCTTGATGCTGTCCTATATTCACTTAATGTGTCCGCTGGTGAAGTGTATGGCGATCCAGCAATGCACATAAACATACACAAACAAACAAGTGTTGATGAGTGTGTTCTTGATTATCTGGGCTATGACTTCACCTGCAATTTGCCAAACTCAAATGCTGATCCTGCTGAGCCGCCGTCTCCTCCTCTGCCACCTGACCAAGACAATCGGGCAGTGAGTATTCCGCCAGGTGGGAGCCTGACACAGGCTATCAATTTGGATAAAGTTGGATCGACAAGGTTCACGGTATTTAGTGATGTTTCGATTAATGTGTCACTGAGTTCACTAAACGGACAACTTATTACACCGCAAACGGTAGAATCACAGGGTGGTCAATATGCACAGTTTGCTGGCACACAATTTGGAGAAGGTGGCTATACAACACAATATGTGTTAACACCCACAATTGGCAGTTGGGATGTAATTATGAGCTCTCCGGAAACTACTGCTACCGTTTTACTCAATGTTGATATGCCAAGCGATTTACATTTGAGTGTAGCGACAAGTTCTGACAAAGTGCAGCCGGGGGAAAGCATAACTATCACAGCTTGGTTGTTAGAAGCTACCACAATACTTACAAACAACATTACAGTTAGCAGCACGCTAGCTTCTGGAGGAAGCGAAAATGACCAATCCTTGACTTTCCATGATGATGGATTAGATGGCGACGCTTCAGCGGGGGATGGTGTTTTTACTTCACATTTCATTGCGCAAACCATGGTTGGCCAACCTGGCACCTACCCCAATTATTCACTCATTGTTAATGCACATCGCGGGTCTACGCACAGAAGTCATCTGCTAAATATCGGCGTTATCCCCGATACAATGCGCTTGAGTGCTCCAATCGATGGTGGATTGCGAGATGATGAAGGGGATGGTTTATATAATAGCCTTGTCATTACTGTTCCAGTTAGCATTACGAGGCGAGGTAATGTCGAATTGCAGGCAAGTCTAGTTGATGCTAACGGTCAATCGATCGAACGTGTTTTCAACATCGCGTCAATGAATGACGATGCAGGGCCTGGTACTGTGCCTGTTCGTCTCTACTTTGATGGACGTCTTATTCGCAGACATGGCGTGGACGGGCCCTATTTTGTTCGGCTAATGGAATTACGTGATACAACGGCATCAACAATCAATTCTGACAGCTTGATAGATGCCTACACTACATCGGCATATCTGCACACCCAATTTGAAGACTTACCGCTGGCTTTTGGGACCGGATCAGACTCACTGATCGATGGCAACAACAATGGCTTGGCGGAATCACTTTCAGTCATATTGCCTATCACTGGTGCAAACCCAGGTACATACGGCTGGAACGCTGAGTTGACCACCCTGACGGGCACACACGTTGCTCTGGCATCAGGAACAACAGCATTGGTTTCAGGCTCGCTCAATGTCAGTTTTACGAGCTCGCAAATCATTGAATCTGGAATGCCCGGACCGTATCTCTTGCAGCGATTCAATGCTAGGCAAATCAGTGGTCTAGGCTCTGCAAATTCGAAGGAGCAAGATTTCGAAAACCTGCATCAGACGCAGGCATATGCACTGTCTCAATTCCAGCCCGCTGCCCCCACACCCACCAACACCGCCACCCCAACGGCTTTGCCCACCAACACCCCCACACCGACCCCAACCAGCACAGCGACCAACACGCCCACATCGACCCCCACACCATTGCCGACCAACACCCCAACACCGACCCCCACCCCCATCCCAGCCAACACCAATCTGGCACCGCCAACCGCTGGGCGGGTTTGACCAGCTACAACTTGAGCAGTGGTGCCATTGCTGCACCCGGCCTGAACGACGGCAACCTGACGACGGATGTTGATCTAAACAACGGCGCAGACGATGGGGCCAGCAAATATGAGGCGGCTGGTGTCATTTGGTCATCCATGCAAACCCTGAACACCGTCAAGTTCATCAATGGCAGCACGGCTGATGGCCACGGCATGTTCGCCACCGACTTGCGCCTGCTGGCATTGGGCAGCAACGGTGTGAGCTGGACCTCGGTGACGACGTGGACGCTCTTACCGGCCTATCCGTATACAAGTTCGGCGGCGGGCCAAACGTATACCTTTAGCGGTGATCCGATCTCGGCCAAGGGCTTCCGGGTGGTGGGTAAGGTCAACATTGCTGGCAATACCGCTAAGCATGCGCGCATTACCGAGGTGCAAGCGTTTGCCAACAGCGCATCGCCGACATCGACCCCAGCGCCGACATCAACTCCCACCGCAACCCCAGCAGCTACAAACACGCCCACCGCAACCCCAACAGCAACTCCAACATCTGGTGGTAATCTTGCACCAGGCGGTACCGCCTCACGCTGGTATGCCATGTCCAGCGCCATCAGCAATAGCTCGAAGCTCACCGCTAATGCCCTCAACGACGGCAACACCTCAGTGGATGTCAACCTAGCCAGTGCCAACGAAACCACCGCAAATGTCTATGAAGGTGCAGGTGTGGTTTGGACAAGCAACACCACAATCGGCACGGTCAAATTCATCAACGGCAGCTACGACGGCAACGGCATCTTCGCGGCCAACCTGCAACTTCAACAAACCATTGACGGCAGCACCTGGACGGCGGTGACCACTTGGACGTTATCGCCGACATATTCCTATACCAACACGGCAGCGGGTGTCACGTATACATTTACCGGCACGCCCATCTCAGCGCGCGGTTTCCGGGTGGCGGGTCAGGTGAACATCAGTGGTAACACCTCCAAGCGTGCCCGCATTACCGAGGTGCAAGCCTTTGCAAACTAAATAAAACCAACTAAGTCTTATTGTTTTGACACCTACGGCGAAACATTGTATTTCTGCGACTTTTGGGTTGAATGAAAGCCGTTTTGACTTGTCGGTTTTATTTAGACAACATCAACAGTAAAAGCGTAGAAGTTAAACCTGTCAGGCCGTAGCAAAGCGAAGGTGAGACCTGACAGGTTTAGTTTCTACGCCAGCTTCAGCGGCAACGACCGCAGCCGTTGACCGGTGAGCGCGAACACGGCATTGGCCACAGCCGCCGCCACTGGGCCAATCGGCGGCTCACCCACCCCCAAGGGTGTCTCGCCCCGTGAGATAACCGTCACTTCAATCTCCGGCGTGTCGCGCATCGTAATGAGTGGATACGCATCAAAGTTACGGGCATTCACCTTGCCATCCTCGATCCGCGCCTCTTCGAATAACGTGCTGCTCAAACCCATCGTAATCGCACCTTCGCTCTGTGCTTTTACGCCGTCTGGGTTGATCACTAACCCAGGCTCGATCACGCAATGCACCTTGTGCACCTGAATCTTCTTATTCGTCACCGAGACTTCTGCCACCTGTGCAACAATGGTCTTGCCATCGGTGCAGCAGGCGATCCCACGGGCATGGCCGTCTGGCATTGGGCTACCCCACCCAGCTTTGTCGGCCACCGTGTTTAACACATTTCGAAAACGTTCGCCTTCCTCAGTCGCGCCTAGGTTTTTGAGGCGGAACGCCAATGGATCCATCTTGACGCTGGCGGCCAACTCGTCGATGAAGCTTTCGATGGCAAAGATGTTGGCCAATAGGCCCAATCCGCGCCACCAACCGGTCTTCACCGGCAGCTTGACCACTCGCGCCACTGTGCGGCGATTGGGCATACCGTAGTGAATACGGGCCCCACGCCAGGCGCCAAAGTCCGAACCAAAGACCGCCATCATTACCGGCGGCAAAAATGCTGCCGCCACTTCGCCGCTGGACTGCTGGTGTTCCAATGCGCTGATCTGGCCGTCCGCCGACAGAGCTGCCTTCAACATATGGGCAGTGGGTGGGCGTAGATAGCCATTCTGAAACTCTTCCTGGCGCACCCAGCCCACATGCACAGGCCGACCGACCGCCTTGGATAAGCGGGCGGCTGGCATAGCGGCATCACTGCCGACCTTACGCCCAAACCCGCCCCCCACATAAGCTGGGTTGATCTCGATTTGCTCTTCCTTCATGCCCAATAATGTGACCATCTCCCCACGCACCAGACTGGGCATCTGCGTGCTCACCCAGATACGGGCCTTATCCGCCTGCACATCCGCCAGCGCAGCTTGCGGCTCCAGATGGGCGTGCGCAGCGAATGGGGTGTTGTAGTTGGCTTGCAGCAGTGGCAACGACTGCGCGGCCAGCACCTTTTGTGCATCCCCCTCATTCTGAATGATCGTACCTTGACCCTCACGCACCGCAATCATGGCGTCGATATCGGCTTGCTGCAACGGCTTGACTTCGTTCCATTCGACCTGCAGCGCGTCGATGGCGTTGCGCGCAGCCTGACGTGATTCGGCAGCCACCCCGACAAAGTCTTTCTCAATGACGATCTTGACCACACCAGGCATGCTCCCAACCGTCCCTGCGGTCGCGCCTTTGAGGGTAGCACCAATCGTCGGGGGATGGGCAAACGCGCCATACAACATATTGGGCACCCGTACATCGTAACCATAGATAGCCTCACCAACGATCTTGTCTGGCAAATCCACCCGCTGTAGAGATTTGCCAATCAATTTAAACTCGCTGACTGGCTTAAGCACCGGCTTGTCTTTGGGCACATCCCATTTGCCGCGCTTGGCCACAATAATCTCGCCATAGGTGCGGCTGGCAGCCTTATCCTTAGTCGTGATCGTGCCATGGGTTGCAATCAGGTCGGCCACTGGTTTGCTCAACTGCGTGGCAGCTTCGGCGCGCAGCATCTCGCGCATATTGGCGGCCACTTCGCGCAGCACCGGATACATGCTGGACACCGTCGTACTGCCAGTCGTGCCGCTCCCATCTATAGGGCCACGGATTGTGTTGGCATGCACCACATTAATATTGGCCCAGTCTATCTCCAGTTCTTCGGCCAAGATTTGGGCCAGTGCAGTATGCACACCTTGCCCCATCTCGATCTTGGGGATATGAAACGTGGCGCGGTTGTCCGGGGCCACTTCAATCCATGCCATGGGTTCGGTGCTGATACTGGAAGGCGGACCGCCGCCACCATCTAGCATTTCGGCCATCGTGAGGTGCAATGCCGGCCGGCCGAACACATAGCCAAGTGCCACGCCGCTGCCGACTACCCCGGCCCCGATCAAGAAGCCGCGTCGGGTGATGCGCCACTTCTTACGCGCAGATTTTGTCGGAGGCGTTATAGGTGTCATAGGTGTCGATGGAGCATTATTCTGGCTCATGCTGCACGCTCCGGATTTTGCTCTTGCGCAATCTCAGCAGCGCGGGTGACAGCGCGTTTGATGCGGGTGTAACAACCGCAACGGCAATAGTTGGTGCTCATCGCATCGACCACTTGGTCTACGCTGGGCTTGGGATTTTGGGCCAGAAATGCCACCGCCGTCATCATCTGGCCCGACTGGCACCAACTGCACTGCGGCACCTGCTCTTGCAACCAGGCTTCCTGCACCGGATGTAGCTTGATCGTGCCATCATTCAGCTTATCGGATAGCCCTTCCACCGTGCGGATCTGCTTGCCTTCGACCGCAGCTAGAGGGGTAATACAAGCCCGCGTCGCTACCCCATCCACATGCACCGTGCAACTGCCGCAGATGCCGACCCCACACCCAAACTTGGTGCCTATCATGCCCAAATCATCGCGCAACACCCACAGCAACATCTGAGTCGCTGCGCCCGGCGCGCTGATCTCCTTTTCACTTCCGTTGATCGTTATCTTCATTTTCAACCCTACCCTTTTGATAATCACATCTGATATTCACATCTCAATTCGGTGCAAATGGTAATGCCAAAATATGAGCAAAGTGCAATCTCATCTCGCCCCACTGGGGCGAGGGAGTCAGTCGGATCGGGAGACAAAACCACACGATACAATGATTTGTGATGACCGCAGTAGATGCCGCTCAAGCAGACCCCAACCCGAATCTCCACACATCAGATCCAGCTGACCCCAATAACTCGCAACGGGCGATTGCGCGGGCGGCGTCGATCACGGCGATTGGCAGCATCAGCAGCCGCATCTTTGGGCTGGTTGCTGTGACGGTGCGCACTTACTTCTTCGGCAACAGCCAGGCCGCCAGCGCATTCGAGCTGGCCTCCAACATCCCGACCCTCTTTAACGATCTGTTGGCCGGCGGCATGCTCAGCTCGGCTTTGGTGCCGACCTTCAGTGGCTATGCCGCCAAAGAAGACACCCCCGCGGGACGCGCCCAATTCGGCCAACTGCTGGGCGCACTCATTGGGCTAGCGACCGTGGGCCTGAGCGCACTCGTGGGCGTGCTATGGCTGCTGGCCCAACCGCTGGCCGCACTCATCACCGGGGGTCAAAACCAAGATCTCAATTTGCTCACCACGTTGCTGCGTCTGACCATCCCTGCCGTTATCTTCATGAACCTGAGCGGCATCTTGACCGCCGCCCTGTTTGCGCGTCATCGGTTTGTCTACACGGCTTTCACCGCCACAGCCTTTAACATCGTCATGATTCTTTGCACTCTGTTGCTAGAGCAACGCATGGGCCCGGCAGCGTTGGGGCTGGGGTTATTGGCAGGCAGCGTGGTGCAAATGATCATGCAGTTCCCGGGGTTGCGCAGCGTGCCCATTCGTATCTCGCTCAATTGGCGACAACCCGGGGTGAGCCAGATTATGCGGCTGTTTATGCCGGTTGCGGGAGGGTTGGTTTTGGCCCAGATTGCGGCGCAGCTCAGCTTTAGCTTTGCCAACCTCATCAGCCCAGAAGGCCCGGCCAGCATGCGTTATGGGGCACAGGTGATTCAGTTTCCGTTGGGCATGGTGGTGGTGGCGGTCTCAGCGGCCATCCTGCCCACCCTCTCGGCGCAAGCGCATCACGCCACACTGGATGCATTCAAACGCACCCTGGCCCAGGGATTACGGCTGGTGTGTGTGCTGATTGTGCCTTCGGCAGTCGGATTGCTGGTGCTGGCTCAACCCGTCATCGCGTTGTTGTTTCAGCGTGGCCAATTCAGCGCGGCCAGCACCGCCTATACCGTGCTGGCCTTGCAAGCCGCTATCCCCGGTTTGATCTTTGCCGCCATCGATCAACCCCTTATCTTCTCGTTTTATGCCCTGCGCGACACCCGCACACCCACCCTAATCGGACTTGTGGCGACGGTTTTCTTTTTATTGTTAATCGGTGGCCTGCTGTGGCTAGACCGCAGTGGCATCCGCCCGTTTGAGTTGGTGGATTTGGTCATGGCCAACTCACTCAAGACCGGGGTGGATGCAGTGCTTATGGGCATATTCCTTATGCGCAAGATTGGGGGGCTCGGAGGCTTTGGGATTGTGCAGTTGTTGGGCAAGATTGCACTGGCTTCTGGGGTGATGGGCTTGACGGTCTGGTTGGTTTCCAACGGCTTGCTGGGACTGACACAGGTTGACTCTTTTGGCACCCACTTGTTGGTGGCGGGCGGTGGGTCGTTGATGGGATTGCTAGTGTATCTGCTGGGCATGCGTCTGTTGCGGGTGCCGGACCTAGCCTTAATGCGTGGGATGCTACGTTAGATGCGTGTATCCCTAGTTACCACGCGAACAGCCGCACCCAGGCCCAGACCGGTTGCCAAACAAAACAACGGCATGAGCGGCACATAGAAACGATCATAAGCGATTGGCCCTGGCAGCACGATCAGGTATAGCCCAAAGCACGCAGCCGCCACAGCCCAACTGCGGTGACCCCGCCATACCCGCCAGCCACCGCGCACTGCCAAGACTGCGCCGATGCCATAGCTCACCCATGCCAGCCCCCACAGCAATCGCGCCAGCCGCGACACGGTTGGCCAGTCACCCCGCCCAATGGCTGCCCACATCCCGCCCGGCACGGCGGCATCCCACGCCTTGCCAGTCCAGGCCGCGAACCAGAATTGATGTTCGTGTGGCGCGAGCGCCTGCCCTACCCCACGCAGATGACTGCGCACAAACGCTAGCGGATGTTGCATGATTATTTTGCGGGCAGTGCCGGCCAAGAGTTGTTGGGCCCGATCACGCTGCGGATTCGTCATCTGGGCCTCGGGAATGTTCATCAACGCCGGCTCAATTTGTGCCGTCTGCGCCACAATCTCGTAGAAGTGGCTCTGCCAGTTGGGCGACCAAGGTACCACCGGTTCAGCATTGGCCTCAGCCAGTGTGGCGGGGGCGCTCACGGTCACCAAGTTATTCTCAAAGACCTGCGAGAGCATCGGGCGCCCAAAGGTGACCAGGTTACGCGCCAACCATGGTGCCAGCACGATCGCGCACACTGCACCACAGACAAGCGCCTGTCGCACCGTGTGCCGCCACAACAATACAGCTAGGACGATGATAAGCAACGGCCAGACTGCCGGTTTAAACAGTGCTGCCACACCGGTTACCAAGGCCAACCCACTCACTCGACGAGTGGTCGGGCGGTCTACTGCGATAAGCAGTAGAAACACGACTGTGACCAGGCAGGCCAATAGGCTCTCAACATACAGCTCTGCACAATAGCGCCAGCACAGCGGGTTTAAGGCATACAGCACACCCGCCCAGAGGGCTGCGCGTGGCGTATGCGATAGACGCCGCGCCAGCAGCGCTACCAGCACCGCCGTGATCGAATCCACAACGATTTGGACGCACAAAACCAGCCGCGGCTCCGGACCAAATAGGGCCAACACCATGGCGATAAAGATGGGATAACCCGGCGTGCGCACAGCGTCTGGGAGAAAGGGGGCGGCCGTGTTGAGCGAAAACACACCCTGCTCCACTAAGTTTATTGCAAGTTGATGATAGCCAATCGCATCCACATTCCAATCCGGCAACACTGACCAGCGCCAAAGCAGATAGGCCAGACGCGGCAGCAATGCCAGCACAAATAGGGCGAAGAGCTTTATAGACAACTTCTAACTCAGGAGCGCCAGAATTTCTGCGCAGCTCTCTTCAGGGGTCTTGCCTTTGGTATATTTGTAATAATCAAAACGCAGATCATCCATTGCCCGTTGGGGCAGGTTTAGTGTCTCGGCCAGCAATTTGCCAAGACTGCTCTTGCCCGCACCGATAGGGCCGATCAAAACGATAGGTGTATCCATAAGTTAAGTTTGATGGCTCGCCCGACTTTGACGGGAAGAGTCATCTTTCTCGTTAGTTTATGCCGTGCTACCCGCTCCATAGAGCCCATCTTTTTGGCATTGCTCGATTAGGGTGATAAAACACACACCCAGTCGTCTCGCACGTTCGTAATACCCATCTTGACTGCTTGTTACAGGAACAACAAGATCAGCCGGACGCTCTCGTAGCAAACTGGGCAACCAGCCAAGCTGAGCGATGTGGCTTTGTTCCCGACTACGCCACGGTCGCCATACGCAATCCACCCTAATGACAACTCCAACCGTACAGGCTCCGGCCAATCGAACCCATCCCGAGACCATTCCTGAAGGCTGACTCGCTTGAAATCGAATTGAATCGCGTCGTGGACATCTACAAAAATACCGTGATAGCTCCTGCTGGATATAGGCGCTTAATTGCGCGCGCTTTACCTCTGCGGGATTTACCATATGCTGGAATTATGGCGCAATTGAAAGGCCTCAGAACGGGGTGCATTTTTCTGGTGGGGGAAAGCGCCCGGAGCGCTTGTCCGGTGCGCATTCTCCGCGAAAGAAGCGCTCCGGGCGCTCGTCAGCCCCCCTTTTGGTACATGCACCCTCAGAACGCATGTTCTGGTATTATCGGGTCGATAGGAGTGAGTGTCATGTCCATTTATAAATCAGATACCAAACTTGATATCAACGGAAAACCGCTCAATGTGTATATCGCCTCTCCTTTAGAAGGGGGACCGGGCTTATTGGTGTTGCCGTCGTGGTGGGGGCTCAAGCCTTTTTTCAAGCAGGTTTGTGATCGACTCGCTGAACGTGGCTACACCGCGCTCGCGCCGGATTACTACGATGGTCGGATTGGCACGTCGATAGAGGAAACCCAAGCCTTGCAACAAGCGGCCGAAGGTGATCTTGATGCCATGGGTGCCATTATCAAGGGCGCCAAAGATCACTTGGTATCGCTACGACCGGGCCAGCCAATTGGCTTGCTCGGCTTTTCGATGGGCACGGACTGGGCCGTGATGACGGCGGCGAAGGCGCAGGATGTGGCGGCGACGGTGTTGTTCTATGGCGGCTTCACCATGGATTTCAGCCAAATGAAATCATCAGTACTTGGGCACTATGCC
>JANMVQ010000356.1:0-42793 GCA_031392845.1 Chloroflexota bacterium | reverse complement strand
CGTCTGTTGCCCAAAATGCGTGTGAGCTTGAGGAACAGGTTGATGAAATCCAAATAAAGGGCGAGTGCGCCTAGCACGGATGCCTTGCGCTGGGTGTCACCGTCATAGCTGACAGCCACGGCCATGCGCTTGAGGCGCTGGGTGTCATAGGCGATCAGTCCGACGAAAACGATCACGCCGACATAGGTCACGATCCACGATAGCGCCGCACTCTGCAAAAACAGATTCACCAACGATGCGATGACGATGCCGATCAGCGCCATGATCAGCAAACTGCCGATTTTGGTGAGATCGGTTTTGGTCACATAACCGTAGGCGCTCACTGCCGCAAATGTGCCGGAGGTGACGAAGAACGTGCTAGCCAGCGAGTCTGCCGTATAGACAAAAAACAATGTGGATAGCGTGAAACCGGTCAATGCTGAATAAGTCAGGAACAAACCGGTGGCCACACCCGGACTCAACTTGTTGACCAAGAAGGATAGCGCGAGCACAATCCCGAGCTGGAATAGCACGACCAGGATCAGACCAGGTCCAGCCAGCAATGGCAGCAAGACCTCCATATTGGCCGCAGTCGATACGGCAACAACGCCGGTGATGGCCAATGCCAGCGCCATCCAGCCGTAGACCTTGGTGATAAACACCCGTTCAATAAGGGATTGCTCATCTGCTGAAAGCGCAGGATTGACTGGACCGGTGGGGAATTGAGATGTGTTTCCGAAGCGTCGCATAAATTTATGCCTCCTGGGCATTTTGCCCATGGATAGTTTACACCTCTTGATAAGATTTATCTGACGGGAACCCGCTATTTCGGCAAATAAGAGGCTACCTAAAAACTGCCTATTTCACCCGTATCTTGGTCAGTTCGATCTGCTCGCCGTTATATTGGCCGCGCTCATCGTAGGCGCCGACTTTGGCAGAATCACTGGGGCGATAGACCACCAGCAACACCCGATACACGCCGGGTGTAGCGTCTTTGCTGATGTCGATGCTAAGTGTATCGCTGATGGCCTGCTTGGGCAGGGCCACATCGCGGCTGCCAATCTTATTGGCCCCCTCGTCCAGCACTTGCACCGAGATGGAATAGTCTCCACCAATTTGAGAGTGCGTCCATTCCAATGTTGCGCTGAGGGTAGTGCCAGGTGTCAGCGCCTCTGGGTCTAGCGTGTAGGTGCGGAGTTGTGCCCCATTGGCGTAGGTGAGCAACGGGGCGCTGTTTGCTGGGCGGGGCTGCAGGTCGATTTGGCCAAAAGTGACAAACTCCCCGCCATCTTGGGTTTTGAGTCGCTCGCCGGTTTGGGCGTCATATACACCCACTCGCCAGCGCAGCGTTTTGGGTGCGGGCAAGCGCGTGGACAAGCGCACCGTGTAGTGATCGGTCCATAGGTAATTATTTGGAATTTCGCTCAACGCCAGGTTGCCTTGGCCAGGATACATGTCGCGTTGCCCCACCGTCACGCCATTCTGGTCAACCAGATGCACAAACACCGTATAGTTTTTGGGCAGCGCAGAGAAGGCCTGCCAGTTCAAAATGAGAGATGTCGCCTGTCCCGGTTGCAGGTGGGTATCGCTGCTGCCGGCCTCGACCAAGGTCAACCGATCTCCAAATTGGGTATTGAGCGGCTGCGGTAGGCGCACGCGCCACTGGTTAATGGGTTGCGCATAGGTTGGCGCAATCACCGTCAACGGTACCGCGATTGCCAGCAAAACCAAGCCCCCGCTTGCCCCCATCAACACAAAGCGATGCACGCGCCACAAGCCGTACACCATAAACGCCGCGATGGCCGCGATACAGGGAAACATTAGGCGCCCCTGCGAGGCCGGCGTAAGCGACGTCCAACGCAGCAAGGCGACGAAGACCAGCGTGACCCAGAAGACGCACAGCAGCGTAGGGCGTAGGGCGAGAGGCGTGGGGCGTAGGCGTTGGCGGATGATGTTTGACGCTTGTCGTAACCAACCTAGCACAGCAACGATCACAAGACCATTCAGCATGCCGTACACCCATGTCGGCATGATGACGTTGAGCGTACCGAACACCCCCCAAAAGGCCCACACAAAGCCCTCGCGCTCGCTCCACAATTGGGCGAGGGTCGCTGGCGGTATTCGGCGGCCCACTGAATCCAAAAACGCGTTCCAGCCCAACAAATCGCCATATAAGTTAACGTTGCGCACAAACCACCAGCCGCTGATGGCGAGCGTCGTGAGGCTCATGATGAGGATGAAGCGGGTAAGAGAAATTAAAAAGGCAGAATTAAAAATTATAAAAAGCGGGTGCTGTTTGTGAGCGCTTTTTTCATTTTCAATTTTGCCTTTTACATTTTGTGTCAGCAATGCTGCCACTCCGAACAACCCCAGCAACCCCAGTGCGGAGGATTTACTGAGCGCGCCCAGCCCAGTAATCAGGCCGGCAATGAGCGCGGATTTGGCAGATAGATCGCCAGTGCGCATTAATCGCAGTGCCCACCATAGTCCAATCGTGCTAAACATAACAGCCGCGTTGTCGTTGTTGATCGCCCCGCTGATAAAGGCAAACATGGGGATGCAGGCGGTGAAGATGATGGTGGAGAGGCGGAGCAGCGCGAAGGGCGAAGGGCGAAGGGCGAAGGGCGTATCGGTCATCGCTCCTCGCTTCTCACCCCTCGCTCCGCGCTCATCGCTCCACAGTTCCCGCGCCACTCGGTACGCAAATGCCACTGTGGCGGTGCTCATCAAAATCGAGACCAGGCGGGCGATGCGCACGGCTAGTGCTGCGCGGGTCCAGGGCCAGGCTTCGGCAGGGCTGTGCAGGATAGCATTGGCGTTGCCATCGTAGGTGGGCACGCCCATATCGGCATGGATGTTCAATCGGCGTAGCTCACGCCAGTTGGAGTGATCAAACGGCGCAGTGATCAATGCCGTGATTGCGTAATACAGCGGAGGCTGGCTGCCTTCCTGCCGCCAAGGTGCATTGGCGTCGGTCTGGCCGGCGTGCTGCACCGGTAACCCATTCCCTGCAACCAGATGCTGGATAACAGGATAGTGCCACAGCTCGTCGGAGGCTTCGAACAGGGGCGTGGTAACGCTATAGAGGCAGAAAAGTAAAAACGCAGCCGCTATGAACGCAGTTGCGGCTGTCTTTTCGGATCGATTGCTCAAGCAGGTTTGTTAAGAGGATGGCATACCATTGGCTGACTCTGCGCCAGCCTCAACCGATTGCGGCACGGTCAGATGCTCACCATGAGCATGATTAAGCTTCGAAATGCCATTGGTCACCACACCCAACGTGTGATCGAGCTCTTCCTTCAAGCGCAAAAGCGTGTCCAACGCATAGCCATCCGCTTCACCACGCATGCGCTCGGCCTCGCGACGGGCGCGCTCTTCAATCGCTTGTGCCCGGTTTTGCGCAAGTGTCATGACAGCAGTGTCGTCGGCCAAGCTGGTTGCCTCATCATGGGCCATAGCCCGGATACGGTCGCCTTCTTCCTTGGCTTGGCCCAAAATGCGCTCATGTTCTTGTTGGATACGTTGTGCTTTCTTGATCTCTTCAGGAATTGCAAGCACCATCTGGTCAATCAGCTGAAAGCAGCGATCTGCATCGACCAGTTTCATGCCTTTCATGCCTGGTACTTTGCGTGCCTCCAGTAAGATTGCCTCGAGTCTGCCTAGAAGGTGTTGAATGTCCATGGGGGTAAGTATATTGACATTCTTGTGTTATGACCAGTGCTGTATCAGAATGCCCCTCTTGCTACCATCGGGTTGGTATTGACTGTTATGCCATGATTTTGGCAGGTCGCCGCCAGAATCTGCGGGCCAAAGTAGCCATAGTGATGTTGCAGGGCAGCACGCACATCACGGCTGGCTGGCCCGCCTTGCACCAATCCAAATAGGCCGCGCCCAGTGAGCGCACGCCCGCACATGGCTGCGCCGGTGCTACGCAATATATCCAATGCCGTGTGTTCTTCCGCTGTGATGGGAATATTAAGCACGGCTTCGTTTGCGGCCTGTATCTGAGCCAGCGCGTGAGCGAACGCAGCAAAGTCATTTTGTTCGGCAGCGATGAACAGTGCTTTAGCATCCGACCCAGCTTGGCCAGGGCGGCAGACTTGACGCAAATGGCCCGGGCGCGGCGACTCGATATCTTCGGGTGCATTGTCGTCAGGTAGATTGGGCAGCACCAATACGAAGACCCAGGCAGCGCTGTCATCGCGAGTTGCCAAATCGGCACGAGTTTGTAGCAGACCATCGCCATTGCCCAAGAGCAATCCGCCGTGTTTCGCAGCATGCCCGGCCAAGGATGTGCGAAAACTGCCCTCAAACGGGTGCCACTTCGAATACACCTGCCGCATGCTTTCAGCCATCATGCTTTGCGCGCCTAGTCCCATACCAATCGGAATAGCCGACTCAATTTCGACAGTGGCGGGGAGCGGTTGGTGATATTTGCCAATCAGGTGTTTGACTGCAGCCAGCGCCATATCCGCACACGCGCCGCTGATCTCAAGTTGAGGATGGGATTGTGCCGACAACTGAATTTGTGGGTATTGCAGCGTAATGCCCAGCTCGCACACTTGCTCAGCCCAGATGCAGCCCAAGTGCAACAAACACGGTGACACTAATTCGATTTGCATCGATCACAATCGTAGATGGTCAAACGTCAAACGTCAAACGTCAAACGTCAAATTGTATTTCTCATTTCTCATTTCTCATTTCTCATTTCTTCATTCTGACTTCTCAATTCTGACTTCTCAATTTCCTGTCCTCTACTCTCTGCTATGCAACCGCAGTTCCCAATCCTGCAACCACCATTTTGGGTCGGGCATGCCGCTGTGCATTACAGAATCTCGCAGTTTGGCCAGTTCGATGGGGGTGCGGCGTAAGTCAACTGAGACCCGTCCGTCGCGCGCGTTCACCACGGCATAGGCAGCCCAGGCAGGACGATGGTCGAGCCCTTCTCCCAGCCGTTCAAAGGGCAATCCCACGCTGCCCGGGTTGATCAGCAGCGCACGGTTGTACTGACGGATGAACTGTTGGTGGGTGTGGCCGCCAACCAGAACGCGTGCGCTGTGGTTGGCATTGGCAAACATTGCGTCTAAATCGTGATATGAAGTCATCGACACAATCCGCTCGACATTCGACCGGGGTGAGCCATGGTAGGCCAGTAGTCGCAATTCATTGCCCAGGTCGATTTCGGCGGTGGCGCGAAACGTGTGAATGGCAGCGCGATCTTCCTGTGTCAACTGGTCATAGCACCACAGTTCCATCTCGATCTCTGGTCCGGGTTCCGTCACATGCAAGTGTTCGCGATGGGGCACGGCCATGCGCTCATCGGTGTTGCCCATGATGCAGATGCCTTTGAGCGCCAGAATTCGCGCTAGGCATTCTCGCGGCTGAGGACCAAATTCCACCACATCACCCAAACACACGTATTGGTCAATTTGCTCGCGGGCCAGGTCGGCCAGCACTGCGTCTAGTGCAGTGAGATTGCCGTGGATATCTGAGATAAAAGCGATTCGCATCACATTGTCCCCTTATCAAACCGCCATTTCTCGATGGCCGCCCAATCGATCTTTACGCCCAAACCGGGTGCATCGGGTAATGTGACAGTCGCGGGTGCGCTAGGCACAATGGGTGTGGGCAAAATGTAATCACGGCGCTCAAACGTCCAGCCGGGCGGATCGTAGGGGAACTCGATAAACGGGGCGGTGCTGAGCGCGGCGCTGACCTGCAAATTGGCCAGCACGACCAAGCCATCGCCCCAGGTATGCGGCGAGTAGATGCAGCCAGCGGCCTGCACCTCGCGAGCCAGTTGTTGCGCTCGCAAGATACCGGTCGCCCAGACCACATCAGCCTGATACACGTCGAACGAACCATGCTTTAGATACTCGCGCTGTTCGCTGAAGTCGCGGTTGCCCTCACCACCGGCGATACGCAACTTAGCACGTTTGCGCAACTCGGCCAGCCCGTGGTAGTCGTGCCGGTGTAGCGGCTCCTCCAGCCAATACACGCCCAGCTCGTGTAGCGCATCAGCCATCCACAAGGCGGTCTTAAAGTCCCACGGCGCGGATGCGTCCCACGGCATCTGCCAGCCCTGATTAGCATCGACCAAAATGTGCATGTCGTCGCCGATGACCTCGCGCACGGCCTGAATCACATCTAGGTCGTCTTTGGGGTTGGGCGCATGGAAGCGAATCTTGAGCGCGGGATAGCCTTGGGCTTTAAGTTGCCGGGCGCTTTCGGCGCGTTCATCGGCAGGTTTGCGTTCGCCGCATGAGGCATATAGCCGCACCTGGTTGCTGCGACCTCCCAGCATCTTCCACAGCGGCTGCCCGCTGATTTGACCCATCAAGTCCCATAGAGCGACCTCTAATGGCCACATGCGACCATACATGAATTGCAGGTTGTCCAGAATGTGGACATGTCGCTCGATGTCGAAGGGATCACGGCCGATGAACAAATGCTCATGTCCAGCAAAGCCGAGCATGGCATCGCCGCTGCCGACGCCTTCATAGCCGCCGGCACACACCCGCACCAGGGTGGCCGAATGGTGTTTGCGTGGTTGCGGATCCCACGATGCGTTAAAGGTCGGGTCGAGAGGGAGACGATAGTGGCGGATTTCGATTGAGTCGATTTTCATTTGGCGCTATAAAGTCGCACAGATCATGTGCAGGTGGGGATGGTATGCCAAATCTGCGGGAGCGCCAAGCGCGCGTTAGGTATAGTCTGGAAGACTATACTTGTTTCGATGGTGTAAAAATCGCCAGAAAGTCGATTGCGCCATAGGACCCGGTTGTGAGGAGCAAAAATGCAACAACAAACCAAATCAACGTTGGATGTGATCTATGAAAATTGGCGGAGTTACCATGAAAAGCTGCGTGACTGCATCGCCCCATTGACGAATGAACAGCTCGTCATTCAGCCAGCCGCGCATATGTGGCCGCTGGGACAAATTGTGCAGCATATTATTTCGGCCAGGGCAGGCTGGTTTAGCGGAACCCTACAAGACGAGAATGAAACGGTGACCGGATATATAGAGTGGGGCCAACGGGATTCACCTACACGCAGTGCGGTGGAAATGGTCCGCGGCCTCGATGAGACATGGGCCTTTATCGAAAGCCGCTTGCAGCGCTGGACCCCCGACGACTGCGCCAAGACCTTCCCGGATGAATGGAACGGACAGGTGTACCACGTGTCGCGCAGTTGGGTGATCTACCATGTGATGGAGCACGATTTGCATCATGGCGGCGAAGTTTCGTTGATTCTAGGGATAAACGGTCTGCGCACCCTCGATCTTTGATCGAAGCCATCTAGAGAGGCTACGCGATTTACGCGTTTATGACTCACATCTGCTCACAACTTCAACCCCGACATCACCACACCCGATACAAAGTAGCGTTGGGCGAGGGAAAACACGATCAGCACCGGGAGGGTCATGATTGCGGCACCGGCCATCAGCAGATGGTCGCGCGGGTCGGTCACTTCGAGCGGCATGGCTTGAAAGGTGCGCAGACCTACAGCTGCAGTGTATTTCACCATGGTATTCAGATAGATAAAGGGCCCGAAGAAATCGTTCCAATCACCTAGGAATTGCAGGATTGCGACAGTGCTGAGGGCGGGTTTCATCAGCGGCACAATCACTTGCCATAGCACACGAAATGGGCCGGCCCCGTCGATGATGGCGGCTTCATCCAGATCGCGCGGGATACTCATAATAAACTGGCGCAAGAGGAAGATCATGAACGCGCCCCCGCCCAGCCATGAGCCAATCGTCAACGGCACGTACGTATCGACCAGCTTCAGGTTAAAGAACAGCAAATACTGCGGGATAAACGTCACGATAGCCGGGATCATCATGGTGCTAAGCAGCAACACAAACCAGATATTCTTGCCGACGAAGTTAAAGCGGGCGAATGCATAAGCCGTCATCGTGGCCGTAAAGACAGTGCCCGGGATGTTGATCAAGACAATCGTCAGGCTGTTCAACAACCAGCGCGCAAATGGCACCAGGGTAAACACTTGTGTATAGTTACTCCACTGCGGATCAGACGGCCAGAAGTGCGGCGTATACGAGCGCAGTTCCTGCCAGGATTGCAACGAGCTGGAAACTGTCCAGAATAATGGGAAGGCAAAGCCAATCCCAAACAACGTTAGCAACACATACGTGATAATCTTCCCAAGTCTACGGCGTTGGCGCATCGACTCGGATGCCTTTTGATCTGCGCCCGGCGCAATAACAGAGGTTGGATTAGAAAGTGTCGCCATTCCGCTTACTCACCGTAATAGAACACCATCCGGCGTGACAGGCGCATCTGAATCAGCGTCAACACCACGATCAGAATGGCAAAGAACCACGCCAGCGCCGCGGCATAGCCCATGTTGAAATAGTCGAAAGCCTGCTTCCAAATATGCAACGCAAAGAACCAAGTGGCAAAGCCCGGCCCGCCTTCGGTGGCGATAAACGCTGCCGCAAAGGTTTGCAGCGCGCCGATTACGCCCAAGACCGTGTTAAAGAAGATTGTTGGCGTGAGCAATGGGATCGTGACATGCCGCGTCTGTTGCCAGCTGCTGGCCCCATCAATCGATGCTGCGTCATACATCTCGGTTGGGATACCCTGCAAACCGGCTAGGAAAATGATCATCTGCGTGCCGCCTAGGCTGCCCCACAAACGCATCATGATCAGCGAAGGCACGGCCCAATTGCTATCGGCAAACCAACCGGGCGGATTTTCCATGCCCAACCCACGCAAGCCTTGGTTTACCAGGCCAAAATCACTGTTCAGTAATACTTTGAACAGTACGACGGAAGCGACGAGTGGCACCAATGACGGCATAAAGAACAACGTGCGATAGATTGTGATCCCACGCAACTTTGTGTTTAGCAGGATCGCCAGAAACATCGAACCCAACACGCTCAACGGCACGCTCACCCCGGCGTAGTAAGCCGTGCGCAGCAATGAAGGCCAGAACAAATCGTCCTTAGTGAACATGTCGACGTAGTTCTTCAAGCCAATAAACTCCGGCTTGCTCAGTACGTCGTACTTGGTGAAGCTGAGAAATAGCGAGTACAGCCCCGGCCCGACAAACAGACCGAGAAAACCGATCAGCCACGGCAGCATGAACAGATAGCCGTACAGGTTCTCACGCCGTTTGGCCGGGGACATGCGGCGCGCTGGGGTTTTGGTGAGGGTAGGGCTTGTCATGCGTTATGCGTCACCTTCAGGTCAAACGTCAAGCGTCAGAAAATTGACGCATGACGTTTGACGTTTGACGTTTGAGTCTTACGCCGGATCCATATCCAATACTTTCTGGATGTTATCGTTCAGATCTTGCAGACCTTTCTCAAATGGAATATTTTCATTGGGGTCCATCATCTTGGTCGCCCACTGCACACAGGCATCGGTGTACTCACGACCACGTGAGTTTGAAGGCGCATTGGCCCGGATGCCATTTTGCAGATTGGGAATAAACCAGTCGTGCACTGCGTCCTTTTTGATCAGCTCCTGCAACACATCCGGGCGTACAAACGCGCCTTGTCCAGCGACCAGATTGAAGCCGACCGCACCATCAAAACTGGTGATGTGCTTAATAAATTGAAAGGACTCCTGCGGGTGCTTGGAATCCTTTAAGATATTCCAGGTGCCACCGCGAATCTGTGAAGGCGGTTTACCATCTTTGCGGATGGGCAATAAGCCCTGTGTCGCTTCGGCTTTGGACTTGGCCTTGTTGGCCGCAATATCGCGCTTGAAGTTGCGCGTATTGAGCGAGCCACCCCACATGACGGACAATTTACCATCCAAGAGCGCTGCCGCTTGATCTTGCACATCGGCAGGCCGAGGCATAATCTTCTCTTCGACTGAGAGTTTGTGGGCCCAGCGCAGCGCTTCCTGCGAATTCTTGTCACTCGCCAGCAGACACTTCTTGCCCTCGGCGTCGATCAAATCGCCGTTGAAGGCGCGCGTGAGCGTGACCAGATGGCCCTCGTCATAGGTCATGCCTAGCCCGTAACGCTCGCCTTTCTTGTAGAGCTTACGCGCCCACTCTGCGTAAGTATCCATCGCCGTGGCATTGGACTTTGGATCGGGCGCGGCAATGCCAGCTTCATCGAGGTGAACCTTGTTGATCACCATCGTATCCTGCCCGGCCCAACCCCAACTGGGCAGGCCATACAGCTTGCCGCTGAAATATTGCAGGCCAATAAATTGGTCAAACCATTGTTTCAGATCGGTCTTATCGGCGGCGACCAAATCATCGAGCGGGCCAATAATATTCTTGTTGATGGCGCGCCAGAAGTGGAAATGCGAGGGGTCGAAGGCAATGACATCACCCAGATCGCCCGCCGCAAACTGCGCATACATCTTGCCATAGTTGTCCTGCTGACTGGCACCGGTGAGTGGGCGGAACTCAATCTCAACATTGGGGTTCTTCTCGCCAAAGGTCTTGATACGCTCCTCGTTCCAGCCCGTGCCAGGGCCGCGGAAGGTATCCCACTTCAACTTGACCTTATCGCCGCCTGAAGCGGGTGCTGCGGCGGGTTTATCACCGGCAGCCGGGGCGGACGGGGCCGCTGCGGGCGGTGGGGCACAAGCAGCAAGGGTGCCAACAACGGCCGTTGCTCCAAATGCTTTTATAAATTGACGCCTCGAAATTTTGTTTGCCATTGGTATCGAATCTCCTTATCTATTTGCGACACATCGTGGTTATTGCACGATCTAGTGAGAACGAACGTCTGAACGAACTTCACAGCATATGTATTTGTAGGAGGGGAGCAGGGAAACTACAATGAGCGGTGGAAGAAGTAAAGTTTTACTAGCGAGGGGCGTAGCTGTCAAACAGCTTCACCAAATACCTGTTAAGAAAAAAGCCGCAGATCGCCCTCAGGCGGATGTCGCCCAATGACAATATCTGCTTGTCGAATACTTACAAGATGTGGGCGGTTGATCTCTAAAGTGGTGATAGTCGCACGGCCAGAGGGAGTTGTACCGATAAGTTTTGTGCCATCACCTGACCATATAAAGTGATCTCGCCACTGATCTAAGCGTGGATTAAAGAGCGATGTGGAAAGATTGGTCTGTGGGTCGATTGAGGTAATTGAATACGACTTGCGGCGATTGCAGTGAGCACAAGCTAAGGCGAGATTTGTAATCGTATCATCGCCACCCAGTGCCAACGGGATTACATGGTCAACTGTAAACAAGACGCATTGCCATTGCTCAATCACATGGCAATATTCGCAAAGTCCTCCCGCTCGCATGCGAATCTGAGTGATGAGCGCGTCGGATAGTTTTCGCCGCATAGGTTCAAACCAAGTCAATCAGAATTAAGCATTTGAAGCTTGCGTCAATTTCAAATTTCGTACTAATCGATTCACTAAACTCAAATAGTCATCCATTTCTTCATAACCATCCAACTCTCGGCTTTCATCAGGCGAAATAACACCATCTTGTTGGCGATCAAGCAGCATTTGGATTCGCTCTTGCATCCAGGCTGCTGCCCTAAAGATAGGAATTCCTTCTTGGAGTTCGATACGCACGACACTATCGAGTGGCAACACCTTCGGAAGGTAGTTGAGTTGCGGAAATTCTTGTTGGCCCAGCATGCTTAGTATTATATATTTTTATGATTCACCAAATATCTCCCACTGTAAATCCCTGCGTTTTCGCGATCAGCCGTGAGTCATTGAGTCATTTGGTCAATGATCCAATGACCCAATCTCTAAATCCTAAAACGCTGCGCGATAAATTTGTTCCATCGCCTTTTCATTCACGCTACGTGGATTAGTCCACCAATTGAGGTCGACGTTGTAGGCAAATTTGGCCATGGGTTGAATCATGTCCTCGGTCACGCCGACCTCACTGAGTTTGGTCGGCAGGCTCACATCTTTGTTGAGCTGATTAACCAGCTCGATGGCGCGTTCGGCACGTTGGCGGACCGTGCCGTCGTCGTGTGGCAGCCCCAACGCCTCAGCTACACGGGCATACTTTTCAATGGCACCCGGCAGGCTATAGAGCATCTGGTGTGGCAACATGATGGCATTGGCCAAGCCATGTTGTACGTTGGCAAAACCGCTCAATTGATGCGCCAGTGAGTGACACGCCCCCAGCCATTTGCTACTGATAGCGATGCCGCCGATATACGCCGCATGGGCCATGTCCAGCCGGGCTTGCATGTTCTTGCCTTGTGCCACCGCAACCGGCAAACTCTTTGCCACCAAGACAATGCCATGCAGGATCATCGGATCTAGGATGGGATTTTCGTTGGTTGAGACATACGCTTCGATGCAATGGGTGAGTGCATCCATGCCGGTGGCAGCAGTAAGAAAGGGCGGCAAGCCCAGCATGACTTCGGGGTCGATCAATGCGACATTGGGCACGCCTCGCACACCGCCTACGCCAAACTTGAACTTGTCGGTGGGATCGGTGACCACCCCCCACGGCGTAGCCTCCGAGCCGGTGCCTGCGGTAGTGGGAATGGCAATAAAGTGCGGCATGCGCTGCGGATGGGGCAGCGCCTTATCACCCATGCGGTAGGCGTATTCAGCAACCGTGGCCCCTTTGGTGCCTCCCACCACAATCCGCATGGTTTTGGCTGTGTCGAGGCAGCTGCCGCCGCCGATAGCCACAATGCAATCGGCCCCGCTCACGCGATAGGCATCGGCAGTCGCATCAACCGTAGTGGTATCCGGATTAGGGATGACCTTATCATAGAGGGTGCAGGCCAACCCGGCAGACTTTATCGAATCGCTGATGGGTTTCGCCAGCCCGGCAGTCACTACACCCGGATCAGCTACCAAAAAGACATGCTTGGCATTTTCCTTCTTGGCCTCGGCCCCAGCGTTTTTCGCTGTGCCTGCGCCGATATAAACTTGACTTGGAAAGATGTAATATGCGGGAGTGCTCATGTTGAGGCTAAGATAGCGGATCGCGGTGTGTTTCGCAAATGGCGCATTATCAATGGTTGAAAACCGGTCAAAATACGGCCAGCAGGATTGCAGCATTCGAGCCACTGGCAAATGTTGCACCTGCCGCGCCACGCCCCACGCTCAAACGAATTGCTTTCGGAATCGTATTGGTCAGTGTCTTATTCTGGGGCGGATTGGCGGGTGCACTCTATAGCGCCACTTACAACCTCAGTTATCCTGGGGCGACCTATGTCGCCGGTCAAACTCTCTTTAAACATACGGCCAACTTGACCATTCGGCGCGATGTGTCGTATCGCAGCAACGAGGAATTCAACAAGCTTTATCACTATTATTCAGTTGGTTTTCAATTGGGCACCGAGCGCTACGGGCAGAGCCGCTGCATTCTGTTGGCGCGCACATCGCAATGGCTGTGGCGCATCGAGCAAAACATGAGCGTGATGTTGTGCGATGCGCCCTCCGATCGCATGATCTTCGTTATGCGCTCATTCACGTTGCGTTATCCGGTATGGTTGCGGGATGTGTTGCCATTGTAGAAATGCGTGGAGTGCGTTGAATTTGCGATAGATATAGAGCAACAAACGCTATCGTGCTTTCACTGCAGCTTCAATCTCTTTCAAGGTCTCCAGCGGGATATGGCAATGCACGCGATGCTCGGCTGTGACCTCGTGCCACGGCGGCACTTCCTGCTCACAGATCGCGCCACCATTGGGCAACAAATTGCGGCGCGGACAGCGGGTGTGGAAGCGGCAACCACTGGGTGGGTTGACCGGGCTGGGGATGCTGCCCTCCAATCGAATATGCGATTGCTCAATCGAGGGGTCAGGCACCGGCACGGCCGCCAGCAGCGACTCGGTGTATGGGTGATACGGCGGCGAATAAATCGACTCGGCAGGGCCGATCTCCACAATTTGGCCCAGATACATGACCGCGATGTAATCGCAGAAAAAACGCACCACGCTCAAATCGTGCGCGATAAAAATCATGGTGGTGCCGCGCTCACTTTGGATTTCCATCAACAAATTAAGCACGGCTGCTTGCACCGATACATCTAACGCCGACACCGGCTCATCGGCCAGTACCAAATCGGGTCGTCCGGCGAAGGCGCGCGCAATCCCGATGCGTTGCTTCTCGCCACCGCTGAGTTGGCGCGGCAGACGATCATAGTAATGCTCATCCAGCTTGACTGCCTGCAGCAGCCGGATCACCTCAGCGCGCACCTTATCTTTGGGCACGATGTTGAAACGCCGCAGCGGACGCTCAATCTGCTGGCCAACGGTGTAAGCGGGATTCATGGTCGCTTCCGGGTTTTGGAAGACCATTTGCATCTCTTTGATGAGGTCAATATCGCGTTTGCCGGTGCGGGCGCTGATGTCGAAGCCGACAAATTCAGCTTTGCCGCCGCTGACATCTTCGAGGCCAATAATCGTTTTGATGAGTGTGCTTTTGCCACTGCCGCTCTCGCCTACGATACCCAGCGTTTTGCCCTTGATCAGGTTAAAGCTCACGCCATCCACTGCCTTGACCGAGGTTTTGGGGCCCAGCCCAAACGCGCCTAGCAAGCCCGTCCCCGGCTGTTTGTAATAGGTCTTGAGATCGCTGATGTTGAGGAGCGTTTGAGGGGTTTCGGTTTTGGCGTTTGCAGTTTGCTGGTTGGATGTTTGGGCGTTTGTGGGCTGCCATTGCGTTGCGTCGATCTCCTCGGCACGAATGCAGCGCACAAGATGATCGTTAGGTGTAGAGCGTGGAGCGACAGATGCATAAACACGCTCGCTGCCCGACGCTCCACGCTCTATGCCCTCCAGCACTGGCCTTGCTGTCTGACAGGCTTCGACCGCATATTGGCAACGGGGTTCAAAGACACAGCCTTTGGGCAGATTGCTGGGTGAAGGTACGCGTCCAGGGATGGCGTGCAGAACGCTGCTTTGCTTATCGCTGCCCAGACGTGGCACCGCCCGCAATAGGCCTTGTGTATAAGGGTGGCGCGGGTTGGCGAAGATTTCACGCGTACTGGCCATCTCCACAATCTCACCAGCATACATCACGCCCACGTTGTCACTGACACGGGCAATTACGCCCAGGTTGTGGCTAATAAACAAGATTGCGGTATCAAAATCGCGCCGTAGGTCGGCCACCAAATCAAGCACCGCCGCCTCAACCGTCACATCGAGGGCCGTGGTGGGTTCATCCATGATCAGCAAGGCTGGGTTGTTTAGCAATGCCATCGCGATCACCACGCGTTGCTGTTGGCCACCTGAGATCTGGTGAGAATAACGCTCCAGAACTCGTTCTGGATCAGGCATATACACCCGCTTGAGCATCTCCACACACCGCTGGTGGGCTTGCGCTTTGCTCATGCCTTGGTGCACGGTCAGTACTTCGCCCATTTGTTCGCCAATACGCAGTACCGGGTTGAGCGAAGTCATCGGATCCTGATACACCATCGCCACCCGGTTGCCGCGTAACTTGCGCAAGTCTTCTTCGCTCTGATTGACCAACGAATGGCCCTGAAAAATGATGTCGCCTGCCGCCACTTTGCCATTGCGTCCCAGATAGCCCACCAAACCATAGGCGATGGTGCTTTTACCGCAGCCGCTTTCGCCCACCAGGCCCAAGGTCTCGCCGCGCTTGATGCTGAACGAGACATCGCGCACCGCCCGCACCTCCCCCTGCCGTGTGCCATAGGCAATGGCGAGATTGGTGACGTCGATGACGGGTTGTTGGGTGGGGTTTGTCATGGTTATTTGCGGTTCAATCATGAGTTACAAGTCACAAGTCACGAGTCAGAGAATAAACGGCCAAGCACCCCCCACATGGGGCCCTTGAGGCCTGCGTGAAGTCCCTTCGGGGGCGCGGTCATTTTATTTTGCTGAAGTCCCTTAGCGATATCGATTTAACTCTTCCTGTAGCCCGTCGGCCAACAAATTTAATCCAACGACGAGCGAGGCGGTCGCGAGTGACGCCGATAGCGCCTCCCAAAATTGGCCCGCTTGGATCCCGCTGCGGCCCACATTGACGATGCTGCCCCAATCGGGTGAGGGCGGAGGCAAGCCCAGTCCTAAAAATCCAAGGGTGCTGATGGCAAACACGGTATAGCCAATCCGCAACATCGCGTCGATCAGAATTGGCCCACGCGCGTTGGGCAGAATTTCCACAAACATGATGTACCAAGAACTTTCACCACGTGTCTGTGCCGCAGCGATATAGTCGCGTGTTTTGATGTCAAGCGTCAAGCTGCGTACCAAGCGGGCAATGCCTGGCGCACCCGCGATGGTAATGGCTAGAATAATATTGACCACCGACGGCCCCAATGCGGCAATGATCACCAAATAAAGCAGCACTTGTGGAAAAGCCATGACTGCATCGAGAAAGCGCATCACGATCTCGTCGATCAGTCCGCCGAAGTAACCCGCCACTAACCCCAGAGCACCACCGATAGTCAAGGCTATCAGTACGCTAATGGGCGCCAACACCAACACAATCCGTGAGCCATGCGCAATGCGGGCCCAGATATCGCGGTTGCGTTTGTCGGTGCCTATCCAATGGTCGGCGCTAGGTTTTTGCCAGCCAAGGCCACGTGTTTGCTCAAACGGACTGTAACGTGCCAACAGCGGTGTGGTTTTGCAGTCGGCAAACCAGCAATCGGGCCGAAAGATCAGATCGTCAGCAAACAACGCTACGATAATCCAAAACAGCACCAGCAACGCGCCAAGCAAGGCCGTGCGCGAGCGCAGAATGATTTTGAACCCCTCGCCCAGCTTTTGCAAGCCCGTTGGGCGGCGGTTGAGCGGGATAGCGATGGGAGACGGTTTTTCTAGAACGGCCATTGTTACGTGTGGTACATAGGCATAAGGTGGCGGGTGTTGGTTCGCCCAACGTCCAACGTTTCACGCCTTACGCGTACCTAATCCTTGGGTTGATATACGTATAAATCACATCCGCTACAAGCTGTGTGCCAACGGCGACCCCGACCAACAGCATGGCGGCGGCTTCGATGGCAAAGATATCCTTGAACAGCGCAGCCTCCAGGATATAACGGCCGAGGCCAGGAAAGCCAAACAGGGTTTCGACGACCACGATGCCGCCAATCAACCAGTTAACGTGCAGGATGATGATGGTGATCGGGGCCATCAGCGCATTGCGCAGTGCGTGCTTGAACACGATTTGGCGACGCGGCAACCCCTTTAGCGTGGCGGTACGGATGTAATTGGTGCGCATTACTTCGACCATACTGGAGCGGGTGATGCGCAGGACATAGCCCAGTTCGATGAGGGTCAACGTCATGACGGGCAACACCAGCATCTCGGGTCGGGAGAATATCGTTGTGTCGCTGGTGGTCACGACTGCGCCCGGGAACCATTTGAGGGTGGTGGCAAAAATCACAATTAGCAAAATGCCACTGGCAAATTCGGGGGTGGCGGTCGCGACCAAACTGGCGATGGAGAGAAAGCGGTCGATGAAGCGCCCCTCGTTCAACCCAGCCATTAACCCCAGCAACAGTGCAATCGGCATGACAATGACAAACGCCAGCCCAGCCAGAAACAGCGTATTAAACAGCCGCGACAAAATAATATTCGCCACTGGCTTGCGGGTCATAAACGACACGCCCGGGTCGCCGCGCAATAGGCCATATTGGATCGGGATGTATTGTTGGGGCGCACCTTTGCTTGGCTTCCACGAGGCCGAAGTTAGCACCCACTCATCAAGTTGCTGTCCTTTGACCCACATTGCGGCGCGACCCTCTTGGTCGACGCCCCAATAAACAGGCAGACCGTTGGCGTTTTTTTGCCAAGCCTCATCGCCTAAAGGCACTTCGGTGCGGGTGCCATCGGCTTTGCGCTCGATGCGGATCATGGTGTTCCCGTCTTCGGTGCGATTGCGATACAACGTGCCATTGGGCAATACACCCCACCAGCCCTCTTGGTTGTTCGCTTCATCATAAATACGCGTGACCGGTGCGCCAGTCTTCTGCGACACTTGCCAATCGCTGCCAACCAGCCAGCGGATATAACGGGTGACCGCCGGTTGGTCCAAGCCATTTTGGGCGTTAAACGAGGCTTCTTGTTGTGGCGTAATTGTGTTGCCCAACGAGTTAATGGCAATGTTGCCCGGCGCAATTTCCGACACGGCAAAAATCGCCATCGACACCAGAAAGAGCGTGACGATCAGAAAAAAAATGCGGCGGATGAGGAAACGCGTCATGTGAAAAAAATTAAGAATTCAAAAGGCAAAATTAAAAAAGGAAGAAGTCGAAGCCAGAAGTCTCGCTGCGGCTTCTTCCTTTTGAATTTTGAATTTAGCCTTTTAATTTTTATTTGGCGTCCGGGTCCAGCCAGGCTTCGCGCCAGATCTGGTAGTGGGTGGGGTGGGCAGGCATACCCTGGCACTTGGGCGACTTGATGTTCCACACGCTCTGCCACCATGCCACGGCAATCGAGCCACGCTCGGCTTGGATCTTTTGGAGTTGGCCCATCTGTTTGCGGCGGGCTTCGATATCAATCGTGCCTTGCGCCTCTTTAAGGATCTTACTGAACTCCTCGTCGACCCAGCGGCTCTCGTTCCACGGCACAGGCTTGCCATCTTTGTCGCCGATGTAGGCCAATGGCAGCACCATCACCGCAAGTGGGCGGTGTGTCCACGGGGTTACACCAGCGGGAGCCTCAGTCCACACGCCCCAGTACTTGTCGTTGGGCATGGTGTCCAGCTCGATGTCGAAGCCGCCGGCCTTAGCGCTCTCTTTGAGCGTCTCGATGTAGGCCACGATGTCGGTCCAGCCTGTGCCAACCGCGATCTTGACTTTGAGCGGGGTGGTGACACCGGCTTCTTTCAGCAGGGCCAGGGACTTCTCTGGATCATACTTGGGTGGGTCCATCGGCGCGTATTCGGGGTGCGAGGGCGCCACATGAAAGTCGCCACCCAATACGCCCTGGCCAAAGTAAGCCTTCTCCAAAATCTGTTGGCGATCCTGACACAACTTGAGCGCCTGACGCACCTTGTTATCCTTCCACGGATCGACATCCACGCGTAGGCGCAACACGCGCACTTGCGAGGTCTCGATTGGCTCGATCTTGATGCCTTCCTTGTCGCGCAGGGCCAAGAAGGTGTCGACAGTTGGGTCGTAGATCGTGTCGATTTGCCCCGATTGCAGCGCGGCGACATAGGCGGTCTGATCGCCACCGAGGTCGATGTACTCGATGCCATCAAGGTAGGGCAGCGGCTTGCCATCCGCGCCGTTCTGCCAGTACCCATCGCGCTTCTTCACGACCACGCGCTCTTTCTCTTTGTATTCGACCAATTGCATTGGGCCGGTGCTGGGGTTCTTGCCGGTGGTGACATCACCGTTAAAGCTGCGGTGCATGATCTGAGCCGGGTAGTGGAAAAGGCTCTCGGCCACATCCAGCTTCGGCGCATCCAACATCAACTTGATGGTGTGGTCATCGACCTTCAGCACGCCTTCGATCTTCAGGAAGCCTTCCCATAGTCCAAGAATTGAGGACTTGGTTTCGGGCTTGAGCCACTCTTTGAAGTTGAACAGCACATCTTCGGCGGTGAATTCATCGCCATTGCTCCACTTGATGCCCTTCTTGAGATTGAGTGTCCACTCGGTCAGCGCTTTGTTGGGCGTCCAGCTGTCAAGCAGATAGGGGCGGGTGATGTTATCCGAACCCGTTTCGGTCAAATATTCGAAGACTTGGCGGAACTCGTTGCTGTCGAACACCCATGAGAAGCGGGCGGGATGGTCAACGGCGGGGACTTGGATACCGACTTTCAACACGCCACCGCGTTTGATGGCGGCGGTGACAGGCTTGGCTGTGTCTGCAGGCTTGGTCGCTTCAGCGGGCTTTTCTGCCGCAGGCGCTGCGGCGGGTCGGGGCGCGGCTACTGGCACGCATGCGGCCAATGCATAGGCCGCCGGGGCACTTACGCCCAACAAGGTGACTGTGCGCAAGAACTCACGTCGGCCAATGCGACCGGCCTTCAATTGCTTCTGCAAATCGGGAACGGCAGGGTGGAATCGATCCGTTCGACTCATATGTGTCAACTCCTTCACTAGGTTTATTTGATTGGACAAAAAGACTCGTTGCTCAGGATTGTCAAGTAACTTGAGAGAACTTTATTGACGATTCAACAAAAACTGAGCAATGCCGTAATTTAGGCGCTCATCTCGAAAAAGTCAATCGCCGCTGGGTATTCGAATTTAAAATTACGAATCAAGGAAGTTTGGCTACGGCCAATTTTCTTCATTCCCAATTCTCAATTTCAAATTTCCCGTTCCGGTATGTCCCTAATTAAGTCAACTCACTCCGCTATCTTACTCATGCATTGTCCCGATCAAAAGGGTCTGGTGTTTGCCGTAACCGATTTCATCGCCCGCAACGGCGGCAATATTTTGTCGCTGGAACAGTTCGTCGATCCATTGGCGGGCGAGTTCTTTATGCGGGTGGAGTGGAGTCTGGAAGGTTTTACCATCCCCGACGCCAAGATCGGCGAGTTTTATGATGTGTTGATCGCTCAGCGCTCCAACATGGTCTGGAAGCTGTATTTCTCCGGCGAACGCCAGCGTATGGCGTTATTCACCTCAAAAACATCGCACTGCTTGTATGACATTTTGGCGCGGGTGCAGTCCGGTGAGTGGAACGTCGAAGTGCCACTGATTGTCAGCAACCATCAGGATCACGAAAAGGTCGCCCGTGAGTTCGGCATCCCGTTTCACTATTTCCCAATCAACAACGAAAATCGTCAGGCTCAGGAGCAGGCACAGATTGCGCTATGTCAGCAGCACAATATCGATGTTGTTGTGCTAGCGCGCTATATGATTATCGTAGGATCGGCCTTTACGCAGGCTTTCCCCATGTGCATGATCAACATCCACCATGCCTTTTTGCCCGCGTTTATCGGTGCCAAACCGTATCATCGGGCCTATGAGCGGGGAGTCAAACTCATCGGGGCCACCGCCCACTACGTTACCACCGACCTAGACGAAGGTCCGATCATCGAGCAGGACGTGATCCGCGTGACTCACCTCGACTCGATCAATGAGCTCACCCGCAAAGGGTTCGATGTCGAAAAAATCGTACTGGCCCGCGCTATCCGGCGGCACTTAGAACGTAAGACCCTGGTGTATCAGAATCGGGTGATTGTGTTTGCGTGAGAAGTCAAACGTCATATGTCATATGTCATATTTTCTTGGAGTTTGAATCATGCCGTATTATGCGCCGCAATCAGTTGCTGCAATACCGGAGCAACCGATTGTCTCAAGGGTGGATAAGGCACCGGCAATTTATATTTAATGCGCCAGTTGTAGCCGGAGTCGGTATAGACCTGCTGAATTGATGCATTCAAGTCAAGCACAAAATCGTCATCAGGTGGTAGAAGCGGCACGGGGATATTGGGAAGTCTATCGCCGATAGCGACTGGCCATATTGATGACAAGCGCGAAACGCCCGCTCGATTTACGAGTATCACATAATCGGTATCAATGGGCTCATCTTGTACTTCTAAACCAGGGCGCTCACCCATTCGTAGCAAGTCGAGTTCAACCAGATGCACTCGTGAGGCCAGAATCTGTTCTCGTTTCACCCGATATTGCGTTAACCCGGTCGTATTAGAACGTTTGTTTACCGGTGACAGGATTTCAATGATCGTAACAACTTCGCTGGTGCGTGTCAAAAAGACCCGCACTCGGTACTGCCGAACCTCGCTAGAAGCGGGGCGAATCAGCGACGGCGCATCGGCCACAGCCAGTCCACCTTGCAAGCGCGGGGCATTCGCGGGCGTGTCCAATGGCTCAAAGATACTGACATCGGGACGTATCGTAGGACCAGAACCCGTCTCAATCTCGACTCCCTGTAGAGTCGATTGCACTTCAACATCTGCATAGTAACGAGGGCCTATTGCCTGATTCAACTGCCGCTTAATCTCGACTGCCAGATTTGCATGAAACCCCGGCCAGATTTCTGCATCTTCTAGATAGGGGTCCATGCCCGGAAAGGGTGATGTCATCTTATGCCTCCATGTCTGATTAAAGCACACCTCACTTTGCAAAGTGTATTGGCATCTGTACCGCGCCTGTGCCTTCCGACACCCCACCTACTCCACCGACTACAGTGAGGTGGCTGCCGAGTGCACCCGCACCACGCAGCATAAAGCTACGCAGACGAGTGCGGCCATTCAACAGCCGCTGCACCTGATCTTGTTCATCGAGGTAGTCGATATTTAGAATGGCGCTCGGCGCGCTACGTTGAGCGACAACCGGGAAAGGTAAATCCAAATAGTGTTGCAATATGTCGCGCCACGAGGTATCGGTATGCCGTGCGCCTACCTGCAAGCTGCGCCCGCCCCAGGCCTGTTGGCCGCTGTCGAATCCGGCGAACTTTAAGACCCATTGGTCACGAGTGTCAATAAAGTGTCGCATGGTGTGAGGCGTCAGCAGATGGGTTTCAGGGATACAGGCGTCTAAAACATCTAAGACCGCTCGAGACCTCGGAGGTTTACTGATCTGTTCGCGCACCGATGGCAACCGCAATGCAGCCATCAACACCTTGCTGTCCCACAAAAACGAAGTGGGATTGAGAAACGTCGCCCCGCCGTGTTCCCATTTCTGCAACCGGTCTAGAAATTCAGGCGCAAAGCAATCCAAATAGCCAAACCGAAAGGCTACGACGTCAGTGTGATCCTCCGGTAAATCCTGTATCAGAAAAGAGTCTAAGCCATGGGTGCGAATACGCCGCAGCATATTGTCATCCCAGTTATCCGGTTTGTCCGAAACGCCAAACATCGGCGGCACCCAACGCTCACCACGTTGTAGTTGGGTCGCTAGCGTCTGGATAGGCACATCAAGCCAGACCCGTGCTCGCCCACCCGCTTCGGTCACGGCTTTGCAAAAGGCCAACTGCTCCCAGATAAACTCACTCCACTGTTGAGTACTAACGAAGATCAGCTCACGACCATCCAACAATGCTAGCAGCGCATGTAACAAATCCGGTTGCAAACCATAGCCCACTTGCATGGCATGCGCGTAGCCTTGCGCGGACGGGCAGATTTCTAGCTCGGTGGCCACGAAACGATAAACCGCGTCGGTCGAAACCGCGTCGGTCTTAGAGACCGACGCGGTTTGGTTGTGGAGAAGTTGAAAATCCGGTCGCACTGACAACACTGGCGCACGGCTGGCATACTGTAAGAAGCGTGCTGGCACCTTGTGCTGCAACAAATGAGTCAAGCCGCAAGTGTTGCCTTCTGGCGTTTCATACAACCCGTTCACCGTATCGAACAGCGCAAAAATCGCTTGTGCGATATCGTCAAGCTGTGTTTTGCTGCTGAGTGGCAAAGCGTAGGGTGCGACTGCTGGCAACCACCATACGCCATTAATCCCAGCATAGCCGATGCCTGTGGCGTTCATCGTGGCCCGCAATCTGGATGCATTCATAGTTTAAGAGGGTATGCCATACTATAAACACTGGTAAAGATATATGGAAAACTTTGATTACATTGTCATTGGTGCAGGCGCAATGGGCAGCGCCGCCGCTTATCATTTGGCCCGTGAGAAGCGCAGTGTGCTGTTGTTGGAACAGTTCGAGTTGGGTCACACTCACGGTAGTTCGCACGGTGAATCCCGCATCTTTCGCTTTGCTTACCCGGACAAAAACTACAGCCGCTTTGCCATCCAAAGCAAGCCATTGTGGAACCAACTTGAGGCCGATTCTGGCGAATCGTTGTTGCTGACCACAGGTGGTCTGGATGTGGCCGATGATCCCACTGGCTTTGCGGATGTGCGCGAAGTCGCCACTACGCTGCAAAGTCTGAACGCCAGCTACGAGATGATGGATCGGGCGCGCTTTGCCGCACGCTTCCCTCAATTTGAATTGGGGCCAGATGGGATTGGGCTGTATTCACCGGACGCCGGAATTCTGTTTGCCACCAAATGTGTGCTGACCGCCATCCACACCGCGCGCAAGCTTGGCGCAGCCGTGAACGAGCATGAACGCGTCACCGCCTTGCATGCAGATGCGGGCAATGGGGTGGATGTGATCACTGACAAAGCCCAATATCACGCGGGCAAAGTAATCATTACGGCTGGTACATGGGTCAACCAGTTGATCAAGGACATTGATTTGCAATTGCCAATTGCAGTGGAAAAAGAACAAGTGGTTTACTTCAACACACGCGGGAATAAAGCTTTACAACCCGGCGCATGGCCGATCTGGCTGCACTATCGCACCGAGCATGTGTATGGCTTCCCCGACTTGGGCAATGGCTTAAAGGCGGGCTTCCACCATGCCGGGAACTACATCGACAGCCCTGATCAAAATGACGGTGTGCCGCACGCAGGCGACTTGCAACGCATGAGCAACTATATGAATCGCTACATCCCCGGTGTCGATCCCACTCCGCGTGACCCCTTGGTGTGTTTATACGCCAACACACCCGATCACGACTTCATCATCGATATCGCACCTAACTTACCCAATGTAATCATTGGCTCCCCTTGCAGTGGCCACGGCTTCAAGTTTGCCATTGGCGTTGGCAAAGCCCTGGCCGATCTCGCCCAATATGGCGAAACAGAAATGTCAATTGCACATGTGCGGAAACTAACGCTAAAGACTTAAAAGTAAAGAATACAGAGAAAACACCTGAATGCTTTCAATCTGTATTCTTCAATTTGGACTTCTACTCCCAAGGCCTCATAATCACCTTGGCGCACTCACCAGAGGCTTGTAGGCGGAAAGCCTGTTCCACATCGCGCATGGGCAGGGTGTGGCTGATCAGCAAATCGAGCAAAGGCGACGTGCGAATCACCTGCATAATGCCGTTGAAATGAGACAGGTTGTAATGCCATGAGCCGATAAGTGTCAACCCTTTACGGATCATGTCCGGGCTGATGCGGATCGCTAATTCATCGCTGCACTCGCCGACAAAGGCCACTTTGCCTTTCCGCCGTGCAGCATCGATGCACAAGCGCTGCCCAGCAACGGTACCAGAGCAATCTAATGCGCAGTCCACCCCGAGGCCGTTGGATAACTCTTTGATCCGATTAATCGTTGCTGGGTCGCGCGGATGCAACACGGCGCTAGCACCCATTTCCATAGCCCGCTCCACCCGCCACGGAAATGACTCCACCGCAATCACCTTGACCCCCCGCGCGCGGGCATTGACGATGGCACCTAGACCCACGGGGCCCAATCCAGTAATCAGTACGGTTTGCCCTGCACCCAGTTTCATCAACTCAAATGCGCCATACGATGGACCCAACCCGCAGCAGGCCAATGAGGCACGCTCATACGGCACATCGTCCGGAATCTTGGGCAGCAGCCAATCGGGTTTGATCAGATATTGGGCATAGGTCGCGCTGCCTTCGCGGGTGCCGGTATACGCCTCTACATCGACCAGATGTTCGCAATGAATGTAATCGCCTGACTCGCACAAGCCACATTGCCCGCATGGATATTGCGGCATCACGACCACCCGATCCCCCACTTTGACCGCGCCCGTCCGCGCCACCTCAACCACTTCACCCGCCGCCTCATGCCCCAGAAAACTGCTGGGCTGACCTGCACGCCAAGCTTTGTATTCAGTACACATCGGCGCAGCATGCACTTTGACGACTGCCCAATTATCTTTAGCCTTGGGAGCGTTTACGTTGACCAATTCGGCACGTTCAGTGCCAGTGATAATGATTTTTTGCATATGTTTTGTAGAGACGCGAAATTTCGCGTCTCTACGAACCTCGCGTCTCTACGAATCTCGCGTCTCTACGATTTGATGAATTTTTGGATGGCCTGCTGCGCCACAGAGTCGGCGTAGTAACCAAAATGATCGCATGGGGCCTCGGTGATCGTAAGATGTGGATAACTTCCGTTGCGCACACTGCGCATAGATGATCGACCAATCACGCCATCGTTTTGCTCACCAAACAATGTGTCCAATGAGACATCCAACATTTTGTGCGCCAGTCGTTGCATGCGCGCTTGTTGGGTCGGGTCGGGTGAGTTCAAGCCCGCCAGGGATAAGTAAGGCACATTATCGGGCTTAGCCAGTTCGTTAATCTGCTGTGTGATAGCTGATTTAACAACTAGATCAGCGATGCCTGCGCCCTGCTTGGACAACTGATTAAGCCCCTTGCGCAGCACTGTGCCGACCGGTCCAGGCACAAAATGGCCCAATGCTTGCGAAACGATATAGGCCAAGCCTTTGCCAGTTGTGGCCAGAGTCGTGCCATTGTTGGGTGGGCCAGCCAGCACAACTTTGTCAATAAAAGTCGCTCCGTCGGGCAACTCAATTGCGCATCGCGACACTAAGCAACCCATACTGTGTGCATAGAGATGCACGGTGATCTGATCCTCGGGCGTGAAGCCACACTGCTGTTGCAACGCCAGCGCTAATTCGTGACCGTTAGCAGCCACACCCGTGCCAAAGCTCTCGTAATCAAATGTGATGCAGTGGTCATACGGCAACACCTCTCGACGTAGGTACGGCAATAGCTTGGTCACCATCCAGTTGGTTTCGGAGGAAAAACCGTGCACCATCAGCGCGACTGTTTGGCCAGGCTTAAAGACAGTTTTGTCGATCGCGCTGTAAATGGCCTCCTCGCCGTTTGGCACGGCGTAGCGCAAGCCCAACTCATCGGTGAACCGCCCCATCTTCTTGTAGAAGAAAAAGCGAATGGTGCTGCCCACACTGCGACTGGTGGCCACTGGTTCGGGCACCTGAGTGATGGCGATCTCATTCGAATTGGCTAGACTGCTTTGGCCGACCAGCATGTAATCTTCGCCGTCAAATGCAACGACATACACGCCGCTGTCAGCATTTAGATCGCCACGACTACTGCTGCGTTCAAAGATAAGTGGGTTGCTTTCGGAAATAGCTGCGCGCGAAACCGCGTCTATATTCAAGTCAATCGCAACACCCGATGCACCGACATCGCGGGTGTTGCCTTGGCCACCCAAGGGTTGGAACACATCTGGCGCAGCTTCCAATCCGGGTGGCGGGCGCACACCATTAATGTCGCCGCGCTTGCTGGCTTCAATGGGGGTTACGGTCATTTCGCCCGTCATGCCGGCTGGTTTTTTGAGGGTCAGCACATTGTCCAGTACCGGCACATCTTGCGCGTCGATCGGCAAATCGCGTTTGGTGGACTTGCGCACGATGCGCACGGGCAACTCGGCGGTGCCCCAATCAGCGTTGTTGACATCGTTGCGCACCTGCCGCGAGCCTTGAGTCGCCTCATCGAAGAGCATCTGTAGCGCGGATCGGCTTGCACCCCGACTCGTCTGGGCAGGCACTTTCAACCCTTTTTGATCGAGCGTCGATAGATCGGTGGGCGTCAACGTTCCAATTAACTTAAGATACTCGTTACTCCAATCCCAGCTTTCAGGCAATGTAATCCCTAGATTGCGCCCGCCTGCACCTTTCATGCAGAACAGGCTCTTGCCTGGCTCAATCGCCTCTTGCTGGCCGCTACGTGGGTAGAACGTCAGAATTGCATACTCACCATCCATGTAAAACAGTTGCGGATAGATCCGAATAGGCGAATCATTGATGATCTCGACGATGAAGTCACACTCGCCCGCTTTCTCCAGCGCTGGACTGTAATCCAGCACGATATCGCCACCCTCTTTTGATGCAACGATCTCCATCTCGCTAGGCGGTTTGCCCTTTTGTAATTTCCGCAGACGTAACTTGAGCTTGCCCGCAATCTCGGACTCGACATCCTCGTTGCGCAGCGTCAGCAGGCGTTGGTAGCGCGCCACATTGGTCAGCGCCGTTACGGCTTCAGCCACATCTTTGAGTGGCTCAGTCAGCGCTTTTTTATCGCCATCTTGGATGGTGTATGCGCCTTTGGTGAGCGTGACATGCAGATCGGTCGGCGATTCGCTCAATGTCAAGTGGGGCGATGCCTCAATGTGTTTACGCAGTTCCATCAGTCCCGTTTTGTCATCGCCACTGACCGAAACCGCCCGTTTGTCGAATTGTTGTTCAGTGATGATGGCGCGCATTAATGCTTTGATATCGGTGTTCTTGTCGATCACTTTTGCGCGGGCGCTGATGGCCGACGATGAAACCACCTCGACCCGGGCGCTGGCTTGTGTTGGTACATCGGCCAGGGTCTTGACCGCTTCAGGATACAGGGCCAGCACCGTTTTCTCACGCAACCCGTGCAATAAACCTGCACTCAGCTCGACTTCATCCTGAGCGTCATTTACAGATTGAACCAAAATAAAAGGGTCGCGCTGCAACGTAGCGCCGCCGAATACTGCACGGTTGCGCTGACCTTCGCATTGCGGCATCTGGTCACGGTAGCGCATGTTGACCTGAGCAGCCACCTGCGCATGCACATCGCTGTAGGTACTATTGGGCTGCAAGTTGCTCAGCGCTTGCAGCAGGAAATAGCTCATCGCGCCCTGCACATGGTTGGGCGCAGCGCGGTACTCGTTGGACTCCTCAGCATCACGGCAACCGGCCAACAGCACATGATTGCTTAGGACTTCATCCCAACCACTGGGCGTAGCGCCGCTAAGGCCCCGTTTGCCCAGCGAGGCTACGATCTCGGCATCCAAGGCGATGGGTTGGCCCTGTGCATCCGTGGGCAGTGGGGTCAGGTCGATAGGCGCGCGCCGCGTGTTGAGTTTGATTTCGCGTGTGCCGGAACCGGAATGGCAACAATCCAGAATAATCGTGATGTTCTCGCCCTTGGCGGCGGCCAGTTGATCGATCAGCCCAGCCAGCGTTTTGTCGGGAATATCATATACATACTTATTATTTGCTGCGCGGGTGCGCGAATCCCATGCCACCAACGTTTCATCCAAACCGTCTGGCTCGTTTGCACTTTGCGAATTCATCTGCGAGCCATGCCCGCTGTAGTGAAATACAATCTGGTCGCCTTTCTTGATGGCTGAGTTATCGATCAAATGTGTTTTAAAGGCATTCATAATGCCCTCGCGCGAGGCTTGGGCGTCAGTCAGCAGTTTGATTTGTGTCTCAGGCACCTTGAAGCGATTGATCAGCAATGTGCGTAGCTCGATTACATCGCGCACACAGCCGCGTAGTTTGGGCACCGCTTTGTAATCGTCGATGCCAATGAGTAAAGCGAAAATTCTTACGGATTGATCAGACATGTTGGCCTCCGGAGGATTAGTACAATAGGGCAATTAACCTTAGCATAACGTAGAGACGAGGCATCATCGTAGAGACGCGAAATTTTGCGTCTCAACGATGATGCCGCGGGTCTACACGCCCAAATTACCAGTGACCCAAGTTCGAATTGATTTAATCAGCGATCTTTATTCGCCGCAACTGAGCAACACCCGCACCCTGCACGTCTTTTTGCCGCCCGATTATGCGCGCCAGTCTCGTGCCCGCTACAAAGTGCTCTTGATGAATGATGGACAGGATTGGAAAGCCCTATGCTTGAAGGAGACGTTGGAGCGTCTCTATGCCGCGGATCGGATCGAGCCTCTTGTTGTAGTGGCTATCCCGACCAACAGCAATCGCCTCAACGAATATGGCACGGCCTATCCGTTGGACTACAAGGGTCGTGGCGCACAGGCCGCCGCTTATACCCAGTTTATAACTGACACGGCCTTACCGTTGATTCATTCGCACTATCGCACCCGTATAGGCGCGGCGAATACTGCATTTCTCGGCGCATCGCTAGGTGGGCTATCGGCCTTTGATATCGCTTGGCATCACCCCCAACACATTGGCACTGTTGGGGTATTCTCGGGTTCGTTTTGGTGGCGGACGCATTCTGCCACCGTGTTGATGCGCACCACATCGCGAATTGCCCACCAAATAGTGCGGCAAAGCCCCAAGCGTCCGGGCATGCGTTTCTGGTTCCAGGCGGGGAAGCTTGATGAAAAAGATGATCGCGATCACAACGGCGTGATTGACTCCATCCAAGATACGACTGAGCTGATTGACGAGTTGGCCCTGAAAGGTTACAAACGTGATAAAGAATGGGTCTATGTGCAGGTCGAGGGCGGGCAGCATCATCCATCGACTTGGGCCAGCGTGCTTGATCAATTTCTGCTGTTTGCATTTGGGAAGATGTGAGCACACAATCCCTTCGCTCAATGAATACTTCTAATCCAATTCGTGTAATCAACAGCGTGGCGCCGACGCGCATTTGTGACAACGGCGGCTGGACCGACACTTGGTTTGCCCAACATGGACACATATTCAACATCGCCGTGACACCCGGTGTTGAAGTGCAAATTGAGGTCTACCCGCGCACTGCACAATCCGACCGAGTAATTGTGCAGGCCGAAAATTATGATCAGTCTTTCACCGTGGTCCCAGGGTCAGGCGTCTGGCCCAAGCATCGTTTGATTGCGGCCGCCTTCGATTTGCTGCGCGTTCCAGAGGATGTTGCCCTAACGGTAACGATCTTTTCCGGCATGCCGCCGGGTGCCTCGGTGGGCACTTCAGCAGCGCTGGCGGTTGCGCTAATTGCCGCGTTGGATTGTTTGACCCCCGGTCGTAAAACCGCGCATGAGCTGGCGTACGCGGCTCATGCTGTCGAAACACAATTGCTCAAACAACAGAGCGGCATTCAGGATCAACTGGCGGCGGCATATGGCGGCATATCGTATATCGATATGATCAGTTATCCACACGCTATGGTCTCACCGGTGCATGCCAGCGAACCGGTCTGGCATGAGTTGAATCGGCGGTTATCGCTGGTGTATTTGGGTCGCCCGCATTCATCGTCGACTATTCATGAATCGGTTATCCGCGAGTTGGAAGGTGCCGGCCCAAGCGATGCCCGAATTGAGGCGTTGCGCAAAACTGCGCCCAAATCGCGCGATGCAGTGCTGGCCGGTGACTTTGCTGCATTGGGCCGCGTGATGATTGAGAATACCGAAGCACAGGCCAACTTGCGGGCAGCGCTGGTCAGCCCAGAAGCGCTACAAGTGATTGAAATTGCCAGGGCGCATGGGGCGTTGGGTTGGAAGGTGAACGGCGCAGGCGGTGAAGGCGGCTCGATCACGTTGCTGAGCGATCATGTCACCAGTCGCAAACGCAACATGCTGCGGGCGATCGAGCAAAGTAACACTATGTTCAAGAGCCTCCCCATTCAGTTGTGCGCACACGGTGCGATTAGGTGGGAAAGTAACTACAACGAATCGTCAACGAATAAAAACGAATAAACGAATGCCGCCGATAGCTCATTCGTTTATTCGTTGATTATTCGTTGCCCTTGACGATCTGCACTCCGCGCTCGATTAATAGCGTGCGCACCGTATTGGCGTGTTCAGGTGCAACAATCGCCAATGGTTTGCTGCTGCCTTCAATAGGTGCTAGATAAAGCCCGATATCTGCGTCAGCCATAAGCGTCGTCAGCACATCGACCGTTCCCAACTCCAATAACACCGCACTTTGTAAAGAGGCCTGCCCATAAAACCCACTCCACTTGCGGATGTTTTTCTCCAGCACAAGCGGCACCTCGCGCCCTTGCAATTCCGAGATAAGCGGCAGAATTTGATCCACCGTCAATCCTTTGGCCACCGCCCGGCGGATACTCTCGGGGGTAATGCGCCATTCGTCATTGTCCGATTGCTGCGCGAATTGTGATAGCTGACCCAACTCAGTCACATTCAAGCTCGGTTGGGTCAAGGTGACTCGGCCATCTTCCGCGCACACAATCACCTTGTTCAAGGCGGTAGCCGAGGCAGATGGACTCTCGCGTTCCACCAGGGGAATCCAACCCGCGTCGTGCAAGGCTTTGATAACCTGTGCCGCCGGTTGTCCTTCGATCACTTCAAATTGTGCGTTGAGTGAGCGCACTTGAAAAGAATAAAGTGCATCACGCGTTTCTGCTTGTGTGTCGGTATCGGCAAACTGCACCACCAGTTGGTTGCGCCGGAAAGTGATTCGCTGGTGCTGGGATTCCCATTCTTCCAAGGAACGGCGCACATTGGCCGCTACAGGGATCCCTTGGTGCTGTTCCAGAAATTGCAAAATGCGCTCGACATGCCAGCCCTGCCGCTGACCGCGATAGACCGATGCGCGGGTCAACTCGTAGTTGATCACCCGTTCGCCACCAGTGGAATCGGCAAAGCGATCCAAGTCAATCAGCACACGATCATCAATGGGTTCCATCGCCAGCACAACGAAATTGGGCTGCACCACTAAGCGTCCACCCGTCTCGGCAAATTGGGGTGCTTCGGCCAGCCCCAGCAACCATTGACCTACGTCGGTCAACCGAAACGCTAACGGCGCGATGTTCTCACCGGTTTGGACATCTTTGTTGTAACCCAGCTCAACCAACCCTATCCAGTAGAGCGGCCCGGTCAGCATGTTGACGATATAGGCTTGTTCGACCAGTGTCCAACCTACGCTTTCATCGCGGATGCCAAGAAAACTGAAACCGTGACTTAGCTCTGAGTTCGAGTAGACATTGTCGTAATAATAGCGGCGCTCTGGCCGTTTAATCAGGAACTGATACTCTTTGCGACGAATCTGCCCAATCAGTGCGTCTGTCCCGATCCAGTCCTGGGGGTGGCCCGAACCCAGGCGAGCAATGGTGCGCAGAACCACTGTGCGTGCGCTGGCCAAAATGGGTGGTGCTTCGCGCCTGTGATCCACGCCGTGATGGTCAGTGGGAATACGGTTTAGCTCATTCCATGCCCCGCTATGCTGCCAAGTGTCAAATGTATCTTTGATGCGCTGCGCCATCGGCAACCCCAGCAATTTGCTGTCTTGGGTAGCATACAAAAAATCCGCAAAATTGTCGCCTTCAAACTCATGGAGCGCCACCAACAATCGGCGCATGAAGTGGAGACGGGCGTTAGAGGATTCATCGTTCTGCGCGGTGGTTGGTAAATTCAGCGCAGCCAGAAATGTTTTGAAGTTGGCCTTGTAAATCCAGCCTTGGGTGGTGAGTGCGATCTCGCTCTGTTTGTGTCCATGCCGCCAGTATCGGCTGAGGTCGCGCTGAAAATCGGCCGCAGAGACACGTAGGGTCATGGGAGGTTGTTGTGTCATGGGCGGCTCAGACTTACCCTGAAAATCAGGGTGTTCGTCCAGCAGCGCCAGCGTGGCCTCTGGAATAAACAGCATGCGGCCCGGCGTAAAGCTAATCTGATGGCCCACAATCGGGTTATGGGTAAAGACCAACCCGAAACAGACCGTGCGCGCCACAGCATCTTCGAAATGGGGTGTGCCTTGGTAATCGGGTCGGGCCTCTTGCCAATTAGATACATCGGCCAGCCGAACGGGTTTCATGGCCGCGCCTTCGATCTGTACCTGTCGCCGAACCGATTCTAGATCGTTTGTGCCACCGCTGATCATCAGTGACTTAATAATGGTCTTCTCAATCGGTCCCATGAACTTCAGGGCATATTTCACTACCGCTGTTTTCACGAGGGTCTTTTGCAGCGCACGAATGGCATCTGCCCGATTCGATTGGGTGATCGGCTTGGAAAACTGCGCTAGTCGGTTGGCAGTACAGAGTGCTGCCAATAATTCATTGGAATAACTGCTCAGAGCTTCTGTCCAGTTCATAATTTTGCGTCTTGAGGAGAGCCTTCATCAATCCCCGGCGTATAGCTCTGCGCCTCCATCTCCTCCATAAGTTCATCGACTGCACTATCGCGGATGACAATGACACGCGGCGAGATTTGATACACCATATGCTGCACCAGCGATGTATTGGCTGATAATTCGCGCAGTGCAAAATCATCGCTGAACTCCACCACGGTCAGCTTTTCATACACCCGCACTCGGCCATGGCGTTTGGCGGCCTGATTAAACTGCTTGATCAGCGCAGGGCTGAGCTTGAGCTTGGCCGCCTCGAATTGCACGATCACCTGCTCAAGGGTGATGCCTTGGCTGAGCGCCGCTTCGATGCTGTCGGGTGTAAATCGATAGCTAAACGGCTCTGTGCTGCGCTCCGCAATCTTGCGCATGAGTGTGATCAGTTCGATGCGTTCTGGCGCGGGCGGCACAAGCAGCGTGAGCGTGTTGCTCCACGTGATGGGGGGAGCCGCATGTTTGTCTGACTGCGCAGCTTCGGGCAGCGGGTTATCCTGATTGCTTAGCAGCCACTGGCCCACTTCGGTAATTCGGAATTGTTCGAGCCGATTATCCTTGCCCAACTGCACATCCAGGGCGCCAAACCAATACAACGAATCGCGCAGAACATGGCTCATGATTTGCCCAACTGTGTTCAGCCATTCATCGACCTTAATCATCTCTAGACGCCCTTTGCCGGTGTCGGGCGCAAACCACCACTCGCTGCGGTTGCTGAAGGTCCAGGCACAATCGGGATAAAACATGAACAGTTCGTTGGAAAACTCCGGCCACGAAAACCAACTCTTGGCAGGTACGCCGCGCAGCGCCCGAATCACGTAGCGGCGTAGCGCACCCCATTCGGCAGCCATCTGCGCCGGGGTCAGGTTGCGCGCCCCAATGGCCCGCATCACCTTAAAGGCGCGCCTAGCTTCGTTCATGGCGGTGCGCACTTCCAACCCAGCCATGATTTGTTCGCTCCAGGCTGTCCATGCGCGGGTGAGCTTAGTGCTGTCAGCCAGCGCTAGCCATTCTTCGATGCGGGTCAGGCTGGCTTGGGTAAGCAAGCTATTCGGGTCGGGTGGGCTGATGAGCTGCAAGGCACATGCAATCACCCAGAAGAATTCGCACTGGACGGGGGAGAAACCAGTTTGGTTTTCCAAACGAGTGAGGGCGTCTGCATCAAATGCCGAACGCATTTGGATCGTAATCCCAGTATTAGGTTCGGGAACCCAGTTGGGCCGTGAGCGCAATACTTGCTCCACTTCGTTAGCATCATGTTCCCAACCGGTCAGCCAATAAACACGATTGCTCTGCGGGTGCAGCGGCAGCGCCGTGCGCAACAGCACGCCATTGGCCATGACCGCGCTCAAGAATGCATCGAAATTTTCAAGAAAATGGGTAGGGTCAATCGGAGCAATCTGCTTTTTGGCGCGTTTTTCTGGAGCCACCGCCGGAGTGGCTGGGATCTGTTCGCTAGGGCGGACGTTCCATTGCATCACCGGCGTCACCTTGGGCAAGGGCAACCACTGGTAAAACACATCCCGAAAGCCATACGCAGAATAGTTTTGTGAAGGGAAAAGCAAGGCGCGCCGTCGCAGCGAATCGATCATCTCAAACAGTCGGCGCTCACTTTCGGCCCCATATTGACGTGCCCAAACCTGCACGGCCACCTGACGCGGCAGCGGCATGCGGGGATCACGGGCAGTCATCGTGCGGCAGACAAAGTCGATTTGATCGTTGGAAAGTCCCTCTAAAAATACAGCCGAATTTTGCGCCATCCCATCTATCCGGGCTTGGCTAACTTCGGCAATTTGGCTGACAAATCCAGTTTTGGCCGTGCCTTTGAGTTTTACGTTCATTACCCGCGCCAATTCACGGATCTGCGATGTGGTGAATTCAACTTCGAGAGTTGATTCCAACGATACGGGTGTGCCGCTAAGGGGCATGGCCAGTGGCCAAAGTTTTTCCGACATGAGCAGTTCTAGCGATAAGGGCTTAACTTTAGTTCAAAAAGCCCGCGGTTTTGCGACGGACTGGTGCGGCCGTGGTTGCAATGATGGCGGGAGTAAACCCGGCAACTTCCTCTTCATACAAGATATCGTAGTGATAACCCTGCTCAGCCAAAAAGAGCTGACGCTTGGACGCATACTCTTGATCCAACGTATCACGAGTCACGATTGAGTAAAAGTGGGCCAGCAACCCGTTTCGCTTGGGCCGCAACACCCGTCCCAGCCGCTGCGCCTCCTCCTGTCGTGAACCATACATGCCACTGACTTGAATTAACACATTGGCATCGGGCAGATCGATGGAGAAATTGCCGACTTTGCTGAGCACTAGTTGGCGAATTTCGCCCTCCCGAAACTGTTTGAACAGCACCTCGCGCTGTTTGACCGGCATTGCACCCGTGATGAGCGGCGCGTTGATGCGCTTGGCAATAGCTTCCAGCTGTGGAATAAACTGACCGATAATCAAGGTCTCATCTTCACGATGTTTGGTCATCAGCATCGAGATAATCTGCTCTTTTTTGCGATTTTGCGCGGCAAACTGATATTTAGACTCGTGCCCCATCACCGCATACTCCATGCGATCTTCTTCGTCTAGCGGGATGCGAATCTCGTGGCATTCGGCAGTAGCAATCCAGCCTTGCTTCTCCAAGTCTTTCCATGGCACATCGTATTTCTTGGGGCCAACCAGCGAGAACACATCACCTTCCAAGCCATCTTCGCGCACCAGTGTGGCGGTTAGACCCAGACGGCGGCGCGCTTGAATCTCGGCAGTCGCACGAAACACTGGCGCTGGCAGCAGATGCACTTCGTCGTAAATGATCATGCCCCAGTCCATTTGATTAAACAGTGTCATGTGCGGATATTCACGAATGTTGATGGGTTTGCGCACGGAACGGGACGACGACCGACTACCACCCGCCGACGACTGCTCCGGAGGTTCGATGCTTGGTGGTCCGTCGTCGGTCGTCGGGATCACCACCTTCTGCCCCTTGCGCGGGTGATAGGTCAGCACTTGGTAGGTGCAAACGGTGACTGGGCGGATGTCTTTCTTGAGGCCGCTGTATTCGCCGACTTGATCTTCGGTTAAGGTGGTCTTGTCCAGCACCTCACGGATCCATTGACGCACAGCCACGGTGTTGGCGCATAGAACGAGGGTAGCGGTTTGGGCTTTGGCCATGGCGCCGATGCCGACCATGGTTTTGCCCGCACCGCAGGGCAGCACAATGACGCCACTGCCACCGGCCAAGCTGCCGTTCGCCCAATATACGGCAGCGGCATCTTCTTGATACGCCCGTAATGAGAATGGCGCACCTTGGGCGGTCAACTCGCGCATCTCAAAGTGCAGCTCGGCCCCGTTAGTGTAACCAGCCAAATCTTCCGCCGGGAAGCCAATTTGCAGCAGCACCCGTTTGACATGCCCACGCTGTACCGGATCGATTTCGAAAGTGGTCGGGCCAAGCCGAGCCTTGATCAGCGGCGCGAAATATTTGTGCCGCCCGACTTCCTCCATGAGTGCCAAATCGTCTGAGATCACCAGCATCCGTGGGCCGCTTTCGCTTTCTTCGACCACCAGTTTGATGCGGCCATAACGATGAATCGCATCGGCAATATCGATCTTGACGTTATCGGGTAGCGGATATTTGGAGAAGTGCTCCAGCTCGCTCAGAATTTGGTCGGCGCTGAGACCGGCGGCGGCAGCATTCCACAGCGAGAGCGAGGAAATCCGATAGGTGTGAACATATTCCGGACTTTTCTCCAGCTCTGCAAAACGCGCCAGCGCATCGCGCGCTTCAGTATAAAGTGGGCTATCCACTTCCAGCAGAACACTTTTGTCACTTTGCACAATCACTGGATTTTCGGGTTTATAGCTCTGCATAAGAAACAAGCATTAGAGCATAAGGGGCTTAGAAAATCCAGAAAATCAGCTCTATCCGCTAATTTAGCCAAATAAAAGCGATTTCTTCTCTTTTCAACACAAAGGCGGCAGAGACGCAATGCATTAATTTCTCTGCGTCTCTCCGTCTCTGCGACTCTGCGTTAAATCTCTTGCAACTTCCTACTTCAACGATGTGACAATGATTTCCTCTGCCATAATTCTTTACCTGATGAAGCGAACCAAAGCGATTGACATGTTGACTCAGGCCAAGATCGAATTCGAAGTGCGCGAGTTTGAGGCCAGCGAGTTTACAGTGGAGGAAACGGCCGAACATTTGGGGTTGTCGCTGGACATTCTTTTTAAGACGCTGGTTGTGAAAGGCGAACGCAAGGGGTTGGTGATGGCGTTGGTGGATGGCAATAGCCAACTCAGCTTGAGCAAACTAGCCAAAGCTATGGGCGACAAACGGGTTGAAATGATCGACGTGGAGGATTTATTTCGAGTAACCGGTTATTTGAAAGGCGGTTGCTCACCACTGGGTGCACGCAAGGCTTTCCCAGTTTATATCGACCAGAACGCGTTTCGCCATCCCTGCATCAGCGTCAGCGCTGGTGTGCGCGGCGTGCAAATGTTGCTGGCCCCCGCCGATCTACAAAAGGTCACGCACGGCACGGTAGCGGATTTGCGGGCAGATTGAAGCGAAGGGCGAAAGGCGTGGGGCGAAGGGCAAAAAGCCGTGGGGTCACTCGCCTCTCGCCTCTCGCCCTTCGCTTTTCGCCTCACCCCCTCTTTCCAAAGCAGTGTCAAAATAGGCAGTATGTATAAGATTTGGATTGACGAACCCATGATCGATTCGTGTCTGCCCATGTTTGCAGGCGTCGCAGAGCTGGTTGGCCCGGGCGCGCCGATGGCAGAAATTGAAAATTGTGATGCCACGCTTGTGCCAGGCAGTCGCATCTGGGATGGCGCGTTGATGGATCGGGCGACCAAAATGAAGGTGCTCTCGCGGATCGGGATTGGCTACGACAACATCAATGTGCCCGCGGCCAGTGCGCGCAATATTATCGTGTGCTATGCCCCGGATGCGCCGACGATCTCGACCGCTGAACATGCCTTGGCATTGATGATGGCGGCGGCCAAGCACTTGCGCGGGCTAGATGAAAACACCCGTGCAGGTCAGGCGCGCGTATATGCTGCCACGCACAAAGGTATGGAACTAGCCTACAAGACGATTGGCTTAATCGGTATGGGCCGCATCGGCAGCCGGGTGGCCAAAGCCTGCCTAGCCATGGACATGCGGGTGATCGTGTATGACCCGTTTATCAACACCGAACGCGCTGCGGCATTAGGCGTGCAGAAAGTAGATTCACTGGAGACATTGCTGGCGCAATCTGATGTGGTGTCGCTGCACCTGCCTTCCACGCCCGAGACGCGCCACTTGATGAACGCCGAGCGGCTGGCACAGATGAAGCCCGGATCAATTTTGATCAACGCAGCACGCGGGGCGCTGATTGACGAGGCAGCATTGACTGATGCGTTGAAGTCTGGGCATTTGTTGGGCGCTGGGCTGGATGTGTTTCACAAAGAACCACCGGATATTGACCACCCATTTTTGAAACTGGACAATGTGGTGCTTACCCCGCATGTGGCCAGCCATACCGATGCCGGGCATCATCGCTTGTATGAAACTGCGGCAGTTCAGGCGCTGCAAGTACTACGCGGTGAACGCGCAGCCAACATGCTAAATCCCCAGATTTGGGACCTACGGCGCAAATGATCAACGCATGCCCAAAAACACAAGCCTAATCCGCCCTATCACCCTGCTACTCGTTCTGCTTGCCAGCGCTATCTGGTTCTTTTTGCCCAGTACGCGTCAACAGCTGCAGGGCTTAACCGGTGAGGACGAACGCGGCGGACAATTGCGCGCGCTCTACAACTTGGGGTTGGAGCAATTCCGTCCGCCGCTGCAACTTGCACCACAGGCCAAGATCAATTATTATGATGGCGTGACTGGCTCACCCGGAGTGAATACATTTTTGCACCAAGAGGTGGACCCGGCCAAACGTGACAAACAACTGAGCATGATTCAGGCGGCGGGTTTTCAGTGGATACGTCAACCCTTCCCGTGGTTTGATATCGAGGTGCATACCAAAGGCGACTTCGAAGACCGCCGCAATGAACCGCACAAAAGTGCCTGGGAGAAATACGACAACATCGTTGATCTTGCCGAGAAACACGGAGTGCGGGTGATTGCGCGGCTCGACGCGCCGCCACGGTGGGCGCACCAAGGCTACGCCGATCTGGGTGATTTTGGGCCACCTGCGGACTTCAAGGACTATGCCGATTACGTCGACGCAGTCGCGACCCGTTACAAAGGTCGAATCACCTATTGGCAAATTTGGAATGAGCCGAATATCTTTCCAGAGTGGGGCAACCAGCGTGCCAACCCGGAAGATTATGCCAAGCTACTATGTGCCGCCCACGCGCATTTGAAGCAGATTGATCCGAACAACGTAGTGATCGCGGCTGCGCTCTCGCCCACGATTGGGCAAGATGGCGGCGGCTACCCCGGCGGTGGCTTAAGCGATTTGATCTTTATGCAGCGTATGTATCAAGCGGGTGCAGGCGCTTGCTTCGATATCGCCGCTACGCAAGGCTATGGCCTGTTCAGCGGACCGCAGGATCACCGTACCCACCCCCTAACGACCAACGTGGCGCGCCACATGCTGATCCGCGACATCATGGTGCGCAATGGCGACGAGCGCAAACCGATCTGGCTGGCCGAGGCCAACTGGAACGCACCCACCGCCAGCCCCGACCAAATCGCTGGTTATGGCATGTTCGGATTGACTTCATTGGAAGATCAGGCCCGCTATGTGCCGCAACTCTATGAGCGCGCCAAACGCGATTGGCCGTGGGTGGGCGTGATCGCGGTGTGGTTTTTCAAACCGGCTGACGATAGCGAGCGCAATCAAGCCAAATTCTATTTCCGCATGGTCGAGCCAGACTTCACCCCGTTACCGGTATATGAGGCGATGCGGGCATATCTTACAAAAGCGCGGTAGGGGCGGAGGAGGTGCCAAGAGTGTCGAGGCGGAGGGGTCGAGGAGTGTCAGGAGTGTCAGGAGTGTCGGAGGTGTCAAGAGTGTCGTGATACCTCCGACACTCCTGACACTATAGATACTTCCCCAGACATTCCTTTCTCGACAGCTCTGCCACTTCTTCAGTTCGGCAACGCCTCGCCCAAGACCCGCAGCCAATTGCCATGCATGATTTGTGTAACATGGGTTGGGTCATAGCCGCGTTCGAGCAGGGCATCGCCGATCTTGTGCAAGTCGCGAATCGTGTCTATCTCACGCGGGGTAGATTCTGCACCAAAGCCGCCGTCGAAGTCGCTGCCTATGCCGACATGGTTGGCGCTGCCGGTGACTTGGCAGATGTGGTCGATCATGCGGATCACATCATCGAGTGTGACATCATGCTTACGACCGCTCCACTCGCGCTGAAGAAACTTATTAAATGGAACGACCCCAATCACGCCGTTGCGGTCAGCCAAGCGCTCGATGGCGCTGTCGGGCAGATGACGCTCGGTTTGGATAAAGCGATGCGCGTTGCAGTGGGTCGCGACAATGTGCTTGCCCTCGTACACATCAAGCGCCTCAAACAGTGACTGATGCGACAGGTGGCTGACATCCAGAATCATGTTGAACTCGGCCATGACCTCCAGCAGCGCGCGCCCGAGCGAGGTCAGCCCAACCCCACCGCCCGACCAGGTCCCACCTGCATAGCGCGTATTGTCCCAAGCTGGCCCAACGATGCGTAAGCCCTTCTCATACCAGCGCTCCAGCTCTTTCGGCTCCAAGATCGGGTCGGCGTTTTCCATGAGCGGCACGATGCCGATGGGGCGATGTAGGCGCGTAGGACGCTTGGCGAGAGGCGTAGAGCGTGAGGCGTGAGGCGATAAATCACGCCCTTCGCCCCACGCCCCACGCTCTACGCCCCACGCTTCACAGACTTCGTTCAACACGGCTTTGTTCGTGACCAGTTTAATATGCTCTGGGTCGCGTTCCGCCCAGCGCCGGTAAAAGTCGAATTGAGCCATGCCCTGCTTATGAGCCTCATGTGCATCGGTGTATGTCTCTTCATACAAGCTCATACTGCGTTTTTGGGGCTGCGTAAAAATCGTTCCAAAGATAAGTCCGACTCGACCACGGATTAAATCGGGCAAGCCAACCAAGCATTCGCCGTTATGTTTGGCGGCGGGCATATCTTCTTCATGTTCGCGCGTCCAACGTGCAGCATGTTGATAATCGCGTTTCCAGACCAGCGCGTTATAGGCTAAGTCCAAATGTGCATCAATAATAAATCGAGTAGCAGGGTGTTGCATCGATGAGGACTATACCGCTTTTGGCAATCTTTCACTTCTCATTTCTCATCTTTCATTTCTTCATTCTCAATTCTCAATTCTGTAATTGCAGGCGCAACCGGCGGTAGGCCAAGGGAAGTGTTATTTTTGATCACTTCGATATTGATGGGGCCGATGAGGTTGTTTTGCTCGTTCTGCTCAAAAACGGACCCTTGTGTGGGCAACGGACCGAACGAATCTACTTGCATATAAATTGTGTGCACACCTACTTGGGTCAAAACCCCTGGCCAATGTGAATAAGCGCTGTCAGATATCAGTGTGTCGGTCGATAGGGTGATGCTCGTGCCAGGTTGCAACGTCTCTGTCACATGCCATGCGGCACCGATACAGCTATTTGAGGGCCAGGGCACAACACAAAGCGATTGCCAAGGTGTATTGAGCATAGGCGTACGTAACGGATCAACATATAGATCAACCCAGAAATCGCTGGCCGAAGCTTGCCCTAAATTGCTCACGGTTAAGCGAAGGCTCACTCGCTCGTCTTGTTCAACAGGCGATTCGGGCACGATTTGCATCTGTGTGATCACAAGATCGGGCCATTGCGGGCTACGCTTGAACAGGATGGGGAGATATAGGTCATACGCACGTGGCGTAGGCGTTGCAGTGTTGACCGAAGGTGGCTCCACCTTGCCGGTGGCAGAAGGTGTTGGCGTGAGCGTAACTGGAAAGGTCGGCGTGCGCGTCGGTGACGGTGTCTTTGTTGAAGTCGGCGTGCGGGTGTCGGTAGGTGTCTTAGTTGGCTTCGGCGTGCGGGTGTCGGTAGGTGTCTTGGTTGGCTTCGGCGTGCGGGTGTCGGTAGGTGTCTTGGTTGGCTTCGGCGTGCGGGTGTCAGTGGGCGTGTTGGTCGGTGTCGGCGTGCGAGAGTCGGTAGGTGTCTTGGTTGCTGTTGGCGTGCGGGTGTCAGTGGGCGTTTTGGTCGGTGTCGGCGTGCGAGTGTCGGTAGGTGTCTTGGTTGATGTTGGCGTGCGGGTGTCGGTGGGTGTTTTGGTCGGTGTCGGCGTGTGAGTGTCGGTGGGCGTTTTGGTCGGTGTCGGCGTGTGAGTGTCGGTGGGCGTTTTGGTAGGCGTTGGCGTGCGGGTGTCAGTAGG
>JANMVQ010000101.1:0-3120 GCA_031392845.1 Chloroflexota bacterium | reverse complement strand
CGACTTCGCCAAGATCAACAATTACATCAGGATCGTGCTCGTCTAAAGGCACAGGAATGCGTGGCAAACGCGAGTCAAGCTGAATCGTCCACACATCAAGTAGGGGTCTAGAATCTACTCGACTTAATGACACGTAGTATGAAGCTCGATCAACCGGTGGATCAAGAGGAGTGCGCTCCCCACCCCGTAATAGATCGATCTCGATGAAATGGGTTTGCGAACGAATCAAGTCTCGGCGCTTACGCAGATAGTCAATACGCGCCTCATGGGTGCGTTGCTTGTTGACGGGCGAGAGAATCTCGATGGCTGTAATAAGTCGGTCAGTGCCAACCTGACGTACTTCTACACTCATGAGTTCCAGGGGCAATTCAAACTCGGTACTGCTTTGAGCTTGGGGTGGATCCATAACTGCTGTTGCGCTAGTTGCCATTCCACCGGGGCCGCTGTGCAACACGCCGATGTCTGGCCGAACACTATGTAACTTCGAGGTCGAAATCTCGACGACTTCGTAGGTTACATAAGGTGTCAGTGCCGCAAAATAATTTGGCCGAATCTTACGATTGAGGTCGGCACGCAGTTCATCAGCAAACCCATTATGAAAGTCTGACCAGATCAAACGATCCTCAATGTAAGGATCCATACCCGGAAAGGGTGAATTCATGTTTTTTGCTCCTTGCGCGACTAGGTGAACATTGTCATTCCGACAAACCTCTCACAGGGCATATTTTACCGCAATTTAGCTAGAAGCGATAAATTAACCTTATCGCATATGGAGTACCTAATCATGCTAAACTGGAAGTATGGCAACTTCCTCGTCCCAGGCAACCGTCGCAACAAATGCACCCGCCGCATATCGCCTCTCGGATGATGATCGGCGACGCATTGAACAGTATCTTGATCAGTCGCTGGCTGTCAATACACGCCGCTCTTACAACACAGCCTGGCGAGCCTTCTTACGTTACTGTAACAGAAAGCATGTCCGAGCCTTCCCCGCTGATCCCGTTACGTTAATGGATTATGTCACCTGGCTGGCTGGGGTCAAAAAGGTCAGCCAATCATCCATTCAGGTTGCTGTGGCCGGCCTGACTTACATCCACGATCATATCGATACCGGCGCACCTACAGAAGATCGGCGCCAAAAGAATCCCACACGTGACCCACGCTTTCAGCAAGTGTTTCGCGGAGTCCGACGAGCAACGCGGGCACCCAAGGCAGTTAAACAGCCTTTGACGATTGATCTCATTGAGCAACTGGTTGGGGTTATTACCGACAACACTTTGGCCGATGCACGTCTGAAGGCACTCATTTTGGTAGGATTCGCCGGAGCATTTCGGCGCAGCGAACTGGTCGGAATCGACTTGAAGCATATTCACTTTCAGCGCAGTGGCATGACGATTGCCCTCCCCTCCTCGAAGACTGATCAGGAGGGATCGGGTGATGTAGTGAACATTCCCTACATTCGTGCCAAGCCGCAAGTTTGTCCAGTGGTAGCACTCAAACGATGGATCAATATGGCCGATATCACTGATGGGCCGATATTTCGCCAGATATCTAAACATGGCTCGCCCACCGTGCGTGGATTGAGCCCGCCTAGCGTTGGAGTGCTGCTCAAAGAAGCCCTGATACGTGTCGGTCTCGAAGATCGGATTGATGATTTTGGTGCCCACTCACTGCGGGCAGGGTTTGTCACCAGCGCTGCCGAGGCCGGAGAAGCTGAATGGAAGATCATGCAAGTTACGCGGCATCGTTCCACCAGCACATTGCGGCAATACATTCGCAATTCAGGCGAAGGTGGCAAGCAAGCCATTTCGAATGTGTTCAACAACAAGCGGCGCGACAGCAATACGTTTGAGAAGAAGAGTCATTGATCAAAACGTCGTAACTACTCAGCGAATTTGAGCTTGATATCGCGATTATCGAAGACGGCCTGCAGGGCATCAATGGCACGGTGACCTTGCTTGCGTGCGGTGGAGACGTAACCACGGATAGTAGCGAAAGTGCGCGCACCGACAATGCTGCGAAAGCAGCCCGATACTTTCTGCTTGACTTTCATCATGCGCAGGTCGCGTTCGGCTAGGTTATTGTCGAATGGCACCGCAAAATTACGAGCGAAAAGAATCACCTTGTCTTTATGATCACGTAAAGCCTCAGCCAGATTGCGAGCCGGTGATGCGCGTGGTTTGCCGGGTTTGCCCGGTTCTTTGATGGGTAGACGATTGCTTTGTAAGCCGCGCCGTATCCATTGATCATAGCGGGCTTCAAATGCAGTTAAATGGTCTGGAGCCAATTTGGTTTGCCCAGCAGCCTTGGCCAAACTCACCGCGATGTTCATCTCACCCAGCAAGGCTTGGGTCTGGGTGGTCCAGTTTTGGCCGGTCAGCTCTTCAATGCCCGTCAGATCACGCAGAAGATGTGCATTGCAAAAACCATGTGTGCAATCCGTCCATTGCAGATAGGCCTCGTAGCGATCGTGGATGGCGTTACCACGAAAGTCTGCCAACACCCCCATCGCGTCATGCCCCTTCTTGCCGCGTTTTGGATCAACCCAATACAGAGTCAACTCTGGGGTGCTACTGACATGCAGCCAGTAGCCTGTCTTCACGACTCGCAATCCTGTTTCATCAAAGTTCACCGTGGTTGACGCAATTACGCCGGCTTTGATCTTGCTCTCTACGGGTGCCAATTTCTCTGCACATGCTTCCAGCATATTCACCACGGTGCCTTCGCTGATCCGCCGCCCACAGATGTCTTCGATCAATTCCGTCGTTCGATCCAGCGGCAACAATTGATGCACATTCGCGTAGGTTGCCAATGCCGCGATCCCACTCCCATATTGCACATCTTGAGTCACTTCCGTCGGAAATGCCCCTTGGCTTAGCGTGCCACATCCGCCGCAACACACTTGGATTGCTCGATGCTCCGTCACTTCTATTTCTATCGGCGGTATATCGTGCACTTGCCGTTTGGCGTAACCCGACGCATGCTTTTGTCCCAACGTCTTCCCGCAACCTGCGCATACTTCTGGCCAATGTTCTTTCACATGATCCGGCTCTGCCGCCATTTCCAAGCGCGTCCCTTCATGTCCCGGCTGTCCTCCGCTTGGCTTACCCGTCTTCTTGC
>JANMVQ010000050.1:0-7568 GCA_031392845.1 Chloroflexota bacterium | reverse complement strand
CAACCAAACCCGCAGCTCTGCCTTTACCGCCAAGATTGTCTTCGCCTGTACGGTGATCGAGAAAACGAAGGTAAAAACACAAAAACTCACCTCTGATTATCGAGGTGAGGCGGTAACGTTTATCTTCTTAGCGCTGTTTTTGACTGTTTCGAATTATCCCGAATTTGCTATACATCGACCAATCCAATGCTCGGCACGTCACGGGAGAACCCATACTTGGTGGCCTTCACTATGACTATCAGCTTGCTGCATGAGTGTTTGACGACTCGGATATGCTAAGTAGCCAGGACAGCCATTATCAGAGAGCAAGCCTAGACTCCGCGCCAAACTGCAAGAGCTGTTCAGGAAGCAATAGCGACCCGCTCCCAGTTTGCTAACAGCTGTAGCGTACAATCCTATCCGGAGGCCACCGATGGAAACAACAATCGACCGCAGTAAGATCAAAATCACAGGCAATGGCGTGCGCGAGCCGCAACAACGTGCCTTCGACATCGCAGTGTATGCGACCGTCGAAATTGATGCGCTCAGCGCCCGTCGAAAAGTCACCGGCTGGCTGATCGATGAAGTCGGCAATATGATCATTGGTGGTATGCCACAATTGATCGTCAGCAAACAGACGATTTGGCGCGTCCCGGCCATATTGACCTCAACTAGTAAGGGTGTTGTTGGCGAAGTCGGCATAGTGGATGTCGACGCCGAAACCGGTGAACTAAAAACCAGTACAGAGCTGAGAGAGCAGATTCTGAAAAATGTCGAACGACTTGCTGCAAGTGCCATATCGTCTGCAGCTGGCTGATGGCTACTGCCTCCCCGCCTGCGTGCAAATGGTCCTGGCATATTGGGGCATTGAACAGGATCAGCACGTTTTGGCGGTTCAGATGGAAACCATCGCTGATGGCGGCACTCCTGGTCCACGTGTCAAGCGATTACAAAGCCGCACCTTGAATGTGACCTATGGTGAGGGCGAAATCAGTGACCTCCTGTCAGCGATTCAACACGGCACCCCTCCCATTGCATTGGTTCTTACCAGTGAATTGCCATATTGGGATATATCAACAGCCCACGCCGTCGTTATGGTTGGCATCGACGATACGGCGGTCTGGGTCAATGACCCCGACCAACCGAATCACCCAATCAAGATTTCTCGCGGTGATTTTCAGCTGGCTTGGGATGAAATGGTCAACCGATACGCTATTCTTGAACCAAAGCAATAGCGTGTACTCCTCAACTGAGTAAATCGATCAGCCTGCCATTGCAGCTGGTCTTCGCAACCACGTATGGACTGTCAAAGAGTTGCGCTTGTGGAAACCTCAATCCGTCCTAACCTAATCTTTCAGATGTCCTTGCCGTACTGCGTCTGGTGATCGTAAATCGAACGGAAATTGAGCGCTGAAACACTCCGGTTGTGCTTAGCTCAATACGCTTCCGCATTTATCCGTATCTAATTCCCCTTTTACCGCCTTGTTGATAAAACCGTAATATCTAATTGGTTTTATTTAGGCTCAGTTGGCCGCGCACCGCGCCGCCGGGGAATGCGCTGTTGTGCACATTGACGTAGTACCCAGCAGGATTGGTCCAAATAGCGTTGAGTAGTGCTGTGGCTGTATTGACGCAGCCACGGGTGCGCCCATTGGCATCGGGGGGTGCATTAAAGTCGACCACCACTGGGCCATTGCTGCCGGCGTTGCCTACATGAATATGCGCGGCAGCAGCGGGTATGACGATATCTTTGACCTTAATCTCAAAGCAGACTTTGCTGTCCTTGGCCTTAATCTCGATGTCGGCGGTGCCAGACCCATCCGTATCGCCGCCGTTCACTTCATCAGCGCCCGTTAATTGTGTCGACAACTTGGCGGACTGTCGCTCAGGAACCTTAAGTCCTACAACGTTAAAGGGCATTTCCGGTTGTCCGCCCTGTCGGTCAAATTGCGAGTTCGCCAAAAGAAATTGACCATCCAACTTGGCCAAGGTGGTTGGAAATTGAAACTGCGGATGGGTGAAGACGCTGGTGACTTGGCCGACGTCGAAGTTGTCGGTCAGCTTAAGGGTGATGAGCAATTCGGCAGCATTGCGCAGCACATAGAGGCTATGGCCTTGCAGCAAGATGCCATCACCGCCGGTCAGGTTGGCACCATTGGTGTTGATCTCGCTTGCTTGCTTGCTCGCCACATCAATTTTGAAAATCTTACCAGTGTTGCTTTGCACCACGACCAAGGTCTTTCCGTCGGCACTGGCAGCAATGCCATTGACATTAAAGCCGGCGGTGTAGCTGATCACCGAACCGGTCAGGTCCAGCCAGCGCTCAAAGGCCAAAGCGCCATTGTTTTCATACACCCGATAAATGGAAGGGCTGAGCGAATCGGTGAAGAAAGCATCACCGTTCTTGGTGATGGCGACGTCGTTGACGAAGCTGGGTGTTTGTCCTACGCTAAAGCTGGCGATCAGTGTTGCAGACTGGGTGTTGTAGACAAATATTTTGCCCAGCCCGGCCCCAGAGACAAACAACCGTTCTTGCTGATCGACTTTCATGCCGGTGGCTGCGGTGCGACCATCGCTGCCGCCCGCAGAAAAGATGCTCAGGGTGCTGCTGTTCTTGTCGCCGATATAGATCGTGCCATTGGCGGCACTACTGACATAGAACTTGCCGCTATTTTTGTCGGCGGCCACCCCTTCTGGAAAAATGTTTTCGCCAGGTAGGACATAAATCTTGGTCTTGTCGTCGTTGTCGGCTGAGGCCGTGGCTGGGCCAGCGATCAGCAATGGCGCGGCGACCATGGCCGACAGAAACAGCCGTGTGGCTACAGATATCAATTTGTTGGTCATATGATTCCTCCAAATATTGATAGACTTAATCGCGATACGTTGCGACACATGCGACAGGGTGTTGCGTAAATCTAAACGCATAATGTCGCTCGATTGGATGTCTGTGAGGAGGGCCATGTTCACGATTGCACTGGGCGCTATATTTACCGAATGTAACGAATTGGGCGGTGTCGCCATCGAGATGGATTGGTTTCAGCGTTACGACTTAAAGCGCGGCGATGAGATCTTGGCATTGCGTGGGGGTGTGGTTGGTGGCATGTTGCAGGTGTTGACTGAGCGCAGACAAGCGCCAGTGCCGCTGCTATACGCCAGCACTTGCCCGGGTGGCTACATCACTGCCGAATGCTACCTGAATCTGAAGGCTGAATTGCTGATGCGCTTACAGACCGCCCTGCCTGTGGATGGGGTGTTGCTTCCGCTGCACGGCGCAGCGGTGGCCGAAGGTGTGGGCGATGTGGAAGGCGACCTCATCGCCGCTGTGCGAGCGCTGGTGGGGTCGGCTGTGCCCATCGTCGTAACCCTAGACTGTCACGCCCACGTGACGCAGGCGATGGTCGAGGGCGCAGATGCATTGGTAGCGTGGGAGACCTATCCCCACCGTGATGCCTTTAGCACCGGCCAGCGCGGCGCGCGGCTGCTGCTAGACACCCTAGAAGGTCGTTGTTGCCCGACCATGGTCATGGCCAAAGTTCCCGTGATTACCGGTGCGATTTATGGTTCGACCGATGGCGACGATCCCTTTGCCCAGATCATGCGGCGGGCCAAAGCGATGGAAGGGCAGGCGGGGGTGTTGTCCACCAGCGTGTTTTTGGTGCAACCATTTTTGGACCAACCGGATATGGGCAGTGGAGCATTGGTCATTACCGATGGGGATGTTGCGCGGGCCGAGGCGTTGGCAACTGATTTGGCGCAGGAGTATTGGGCACGCCGCTTTGAGTTTGAGCGCGATATAGTCTCGCCGACTGAAGCCATTCAAAAGGCGATGCAGGTCGCTGGCGGGCCGGTGATTCTGGTGGAGACGGCCGATTGTGCCGGTGGCGGTGCCGCCGGAGATAGCGTCGCGACATTGGCAGCGCTGTTGGCTACCAACACCGGCCAATCTGCTGTGGTGCCGGTGGTCGACCCAGAGGCTGCGGCGCAATGTCATCGGGCCGGGCTCGGGCAGCCGGTGACGTTGGTGCTGGGGCACAAGCTCGACCCGCGGTGGGGCAAGCCCATCATTGTCACTGGCCATGTCACACATCTCAGCAATGGTCACTTTCGTTATACCGGTGGGATTTGGGATGGGCTAGACGGCGCGATGGGGCCGACCGCCGTGCTGACAATTGACGCCACGCAGGTGATGATTTGCAGCCATGCCACCTACGACTGGATGGATGAGCAGTATCGCTCAGTCGGGCTGGATGCTGGCACATTCAAAATGGTCGTGGCCAAGAACCCGATGAACTACCGGCAAGCCTACGGAAACATCGCTGTAGCGGTATGTGTCCTGGACACGCCAGGTCCCACCCCGCCCACGCTACGGCATGCCCCGTTCAAGCATGTCCGTCGCCCGTACTTCCCAGCCGATCAAGACATTCCGGGGCTCGTGCCCACCGTTTTGAAGCATACAATCGTGTCTAACCCAATAGTGAGACCCATGCGCAAAAAAATCCGCCAGCGATTGCTCTATTTACACGCAGCCACGCCCAGCATCCGCTCCAAAGTGATTGGGATGGCGCTGCACGAACCCGTGCGCGGCTCCATCTCCGAGCTTGACGCGCCGCCGCAAGAGTGGCCGTATGCCACTGTGCACGATGCCATCTTGGATGAGTGGCAAGTGGTGCAGTTCCCTGTGCAACTTGCACCCTTTGATGATCGCGAGATCGATATCTTGGGTTACGAATTTATTCTACAGAAACTGGAGGAATATGATGAATAGCAGCACGATCGCGCCCGAGCGCATCCTACCCAGCACAGAGCAACCTGCACCTGTCTTGCTCAGCGACGACGAGGTGAATAACTTTGTCATTCGTGGCTATCATGTGGTGCAAACCGATTTCCCAGCCGAATTTCACCGTGCGATCTACGACAAGATCAGCCAACTCAAGGCTAACCCGGGCGATGGCATCCTCGATTGCGTGCCGGAGTTGCAGCAGATTTATGATCACCCACTGGTGCGTGGGGCGTTGATTAGCCTGCTGGGTGCCAACTACAAGATGAACAGCCACCGGCATTGCCATATGAATGCGCCCGGCACGCGCAGCCAAAACTGGCACCAGGACGGCATCAATTTTCGTCATCATCAAGTGCGTACGGTGCTGGGCATGTATTACCCGCAGGATGTCACGCCCGATATGGGGCCAACGGTGGTGCTGCCCGGCACGCATTTTCGCAATGCCCCGACGGACCGCATGGCTTCGTATGCCAACTTCCGGGAGCAAGTGGTCTTCGATGTGCCAGCCGGGACGGTGGCCATCACCCATTACGACATTTGGCACGCTGCCAGTGCCAATACTAGCCAGACCATGCGCTACATGTGCAAGTTCCTGTTCGACCGTACCGATGAACCGATTACGCCCAGTTGGCAGCACGACCCACAAGCGATGGCCAAGGCTCAACAACGGCTCATCTTTGAGCGCGCCGTAACGTGCTCTCAGTCCGACCATTACAAGGAGCGCGAACTGCGCCAGTTGATGTGGCGGCATTTGTTGGGACAGCTATAGGCTGAATCGCTCATAGTGTCTTATAGTGCCGAAACGAACGGTGCGACATGAGCAGCGTCGAGAGCAATTACAGCTCAATCGACAGTGCGAAGATCGCCGACATCGTCATCCCCAATTGGCTAAGAAGTGGCCCAATCAACTCACGAATGCCAATTGTGGTGCGCATCAGCGCGGCGTACTCAGTCCCATAGTCGGCTTCGGACAAGTGGGTGGGCAGGCTGCCAGCGAGTTACCAGTGACAAGACTGGCACTTTTCCAACGGCCCCACCGAACTAACCGGGATACTTTCGCATCAGTTAACTCTCCAGTAAGCCTTACTTTTGTTTGCGACCGTCATAAGTACCAGCGTGGATACGGGTAGTAAACCGACAAGATACTGATAAAAATCCAACTGCGGTCAGGTAGTCTGCTTGAATGGAAAGAACAGCAAGCGAGCTTCATATCATCGCACTGATAATTGCTTTGGTCATCGGTATCGTGTTAATTGCTTGGATCAGGCAAAGAAAGCTATGAAAATCAGCCGTTGCGATCGTCGGGATCCCCTTTTGGCGGCGCTGACGACCGAGCAATCCATCGCGATGTGACTATTGCTGTGTCGATTTGTCGGCCCCATATGAGCCTGGCCAACTCGATGGTGAATGGGCACCCTTACACGAAGTGCACACCGGCGGTCAAAATCGGTTTAACAAATCATATTTGGTCGACGTACGAGATTCTTTTCTGGAAGCCGGGGTTGGTTTCATCGTAATCGTTTGAGTTGTCCTTGCCATATTGCGCCTGTTGACTGGAACTCGGTTCAAATTTGGTATTCGGTGAGGCGTCGAATGCCCTAATACACACCAATTTTATTTTTATCAGCATCAAAGGGGCCAATTACCAGTCCAACACCAAACGAGTCATGGATGGTTGTATTTGTTACATCTGTCAGCATGTTCGCAAACGTATTGAAAATTCTTTTAGTCAGATTGCCGAGCGTTTCGCTCGATTCATTCGAGCCGCCACGCCTCGTTGTTTTGAATTCAAATGTTTTTTGTTTGTTTGGAGTTTTGCCGTCTAGTTTTTGCCTGGGTAGCAACTCCCGCTATTAAAATATCTATAGTGGGTTTAACTCGAAAGTTGATGCTCTTTGATATAGCCCCAATTAATGCGATAACCCATGCCTGTCTCTTTTGGCAGATGGACGTAGCCTTGTGCATCCATTGGATCACCAAGTGTTTCAAGGTAAGGGGGCGAGGTTTCATAGTCCACCCCCGGTGCGAGCAAACCACGCTCATAGTATTCGCATACATCTTCGCTGGTTGAACCCAACAACTGCAAATTGGCAAAACCGCTCATGTGAATTTCGCACTTGACGCCAAATGCCTCGCAGATGCCTGTCATCTTCTTCACTCCAGTGATGCCGCCCCGCAACACATCGATCCGGCTCATGTCCGACGCGCCACGGTGAATCCAATCTGCACGCGTGTAGATGCTGCCAGCCGCGATTTCCGGTGAAAGAATTGGGATATCCAACTCACGGGTCAACTTTTCGTAGGCAGCCACGCGATATTCCAGCATGGGGTGCTCAAACCAATAGAAACTTAAGCGCTCTAATTCGCGACCCACCCGATAGGCTTCTTCGTAGGTGCGATAGGTTCCCCATGGATCAAAGCTGAACACCATATCATTGCCGACCGCCGCACGCACGGTCTGGCACAGCTCAATGTCTTGCGCAATATGCGAAGGTCGACCTGGGTCAAGTTTCTGCGTGACCGGGTCCCAAAAGTAATATGGATGAATCTTGTAGTGAGTGTATCCCTGATGTTTGCACGCCAACGCGTGTTGGGCATAATCATCGGGAGTGCCCATATTCGAGTAAGTGCTGGCATACGCTTTGACCTTCTCGCGACAACCACCCAGCATCTTATACAGCGGCACATTGTACTATCTTGATTGTAGATACAAAATCTACATATAAATAACACTATTCAAATTTTCTTCCACATTGGCAACCCACAGCCAGTGCAAGAATTTCTCGCGATCTAATGGATCTTGTCCTAC
>JANMVQ010000022.1:0-43930 GCA_031392845.1 Chloroflexota bacterium | reverse complement strand
CCGGGGTTCACCGATCCGCCCAAAGTGGTCTCGCCACATTTGGACGGCATGTATACGCCGACCAATGGCGTGCCGGAAGGCCGCATCCTGAGCTTTACCATGTTGTTGGGGGTAATGTTGAGCGATGTGCCAGAGCCTTATATGGGCAATTTGGCGGTTTGGCCGGGCACCCACCACATCTACGAGAAATACTTCCGCGAGCATGGCCCGGAGGCGTTGCTCAAAGGGATGCCGCCAATGGAGCTGCCGCCGCCAATGCAGATGCTGGGACAGGCCGGCGACATTGTGCTGTGTCACTATCAGGTTGCGCACAGCATCTCGCAGAATGTGTCGCCCCATATTCGATATGCGATTTACTTCCGCTTGTATCAAACCCAGCACGAAACCCGCTGGAAAGAGGCCATGACCGACATTTGGCTGGAGTGGGCGGGCATGCGGGATTTGACAAGCGCTACTTGACCTATACAACATTTGCTGAATTTCGATTCAGGCCATAGACTATCTTGGCTAGGTAAAAACCCCATTGCAACAGAAAGAGACTCCGTCGTGCATAAGCTTGTTAATTTAGTTTCGAAATTTCCCTTGAAGGAGGACTGAGAACGTGAAACAGACAAAGATTGCTCGTAGAACGTTTTTGCGCGCTTCGGCGCTAAGTGGTATTGGGGTGTTAGCCGCTGCTTGCGCCCCGCCACAACCGGCTGCCAAGCCCGCTGCAGTCGCAACCGAGGCCCCCAAGGCCGACGCAAAACCCACTGTGACTGCAGTACCCACGCCGGCCGGATTTACCACCAGTGGCGGCAAGGGCCAGATTCAGGTGGTGTATTGGGCCGATAGTAACAATTCATTCAAGACCGTGGTCGATGGTTTCACCAAAGAGACGGATATCGGAGTGGATTATGAAATTGCGCCAGGCGATTACCTGACCTGGCAGCAGATGATGACTACGCGCCTGGCCGCAGGTGACACGGGCACGGATGCCTTCCATGCCGATGACTTTCAGGCGGCCATCTATGGCTCAGCCGGTTGGTTGTCTGACTTGGGTCAGTTTGTCAACGACAACAAGATCGACCTGAACGACTGGCCGCAAACCCTGATCAAGGATGTGTCCTCGTGGCAGGGCAAGCTGTATCGCATTCCGTGGGGCAACGACACCGAGATATTCTTCTACCGCACCGACTTTTTCAAGGAGGCCGGGGTCACTCCACCCAAGAATTGGGATGAATTGCTCAGCGTGAGCAAGACGTTAACCAAAGACGACCGCTTTGGCATTGGCTTGTCCGGCAAGGCGGGCGGTGCCCTCGGCAATGAAATTCAGCACTGGACCAATCAGGCCGGTGGCGCGATCAACAACCTTGACAACGATGGGTCCAAGCAGGCCCTAGAGTTCTACAAGGATTTGTATGCCAAGCACAAAGTCGCCCAAGCTTCTGCTACGCAGGATGATTACGGCGCAGTCTACCAAGGCTGGCTAAGCAACAAGTACGCCATGTGGTGGTGCTGGGATGGCTTCTACGGCGCGATGAAGACCAACAAGGATTTTTGGAAAGATCAGGTGTCGGCATTCCTACCACCCAAGGGGCCAGCCACAGCGCAGACGATCACGGGCTGCTGGGGTTGGTCGATTAGCAACTATTCGGCCAAAAAAGAGATGGCTGAGAAGTGGCTGGAATATGTCAATCGACCTGAAGTGATGAAGCTGCAAATCTTGCGCGGGCGCGTGCCGGCCCGCATCTCGCTGTGGTCGGACAAAGAGGTGCAGGATAAAGCGCCCTCTGCGCCATTCCTGGAGGCGTTGGCCAAATCTGGTCCGGATTCGGTCAAAGCGCGCCCAGTAACACCCAGCATTCAAGAGATCTACGACGCTGCCGAGCAGAACATCAGCGCATACCTTACCGATCAGGTGGACCTCGACACGGCGGTGAAGAAAGCCATGGCCAAGATTCAGCCAATTCTGGATCGCGACCTCAAGAAGAAATAGTTTTACGTTTCACCACGAAGGACTATTTTCAATTCAAGTTTGTCACCCTAAGCGTAGCGCAGGGCCTCGTTCCTCTCGACAAATACGAGGCGCTTCGCCTCACTACGTTTTGGGTGACAAGGCTTGATTTTTGGCAATCGAAAAATAGTCTTTTCGTAGTCGATCACTCAAACGCCATTCTGATGACTATAAGTAAACGAGTTTCGCTGGGTAAGGCCGGTCGGCAACGTTTGATCTTGGCCTATGCGCTGGTATTGCCAGTGCTAATATGGCGTCTGGCCACCTCAATCTACCCGTTTTTCTACACCGCCTATCTCAGCCTGCACGATAACAGCCCAGTCCGGCGCACCTTTGATTTCATTGGCTTGGACAATTATCGGCAAGCCTTGCAGGACAGCAACGTGCCGGATGCGCTCAGCTTCAGCCTGTTTTTTACGGTGATATCAGTCGCATTACAGGTTGTGCTGGCGCTGGCGCTCGCAGAAATGTTGAACCGCCGCTTCCCATTGCGGGGTGTGGCACGCGCGGTCAACCTATTGCCGTGGGCGATGTCGGCGATTGTCATTAGTACAGCGGCTCAGTGGATTTTTAATGCAGATTATGGTTTGATCAACGATATTTTATGGCGGCTGACTGGCCAGCGTCCACTGTGGCTGGTGAATCCACAGACCGCCCGCATGGCTGTGGTGCTTACGGATGTCTGGAAGAATACCGCATTCCTGGGTGTGATTTATCTGAGTGGCTTGCAGGGCATTTCTCCTGAATTGCATGAAGCCGCCCGTATTGATGGTGCGAATGGTGCGCGCGCCTACTGGTACATCACTCTGCCACTACTTATGCCACTGATCCTTTCGACCGCCATCTTTGCTGCCATCTATCGCGTGTTGTCCTTCGAACTGGTGTATGCATTGACCGGCGGTGGCCCTGGAACCGCCACCATGCTAATGGGTTATCTGGCCTATCTACAGGCGTTCCGGGTGCTGAATTTTGGCTATGCTTCGGCATTGTCGATGATTCTGTTCTTTATTGTGCTGTTGGTTGGTTGGTTTGGTTTTGGCTTTTTGCGCCGAGCTTGGGCGCGTCTGTGAGCTGATTTAGCGATGTTCTTTTAGCGATGACAACTGCAACTGTATCGACACCCGCACCAGCCATGAGTCGCTGGCGTGCGCGCAAATTGGGGTTGAAGGTGCTGTTTTATATCGGCCTGGCCCTGTTCATGATCATCATTTTGCTGCCGATCTATTACATCTTTCTGACAGCGTTTGCACCCGGTGACAAGGTGTTTACTGTACCGCTGACCTATGTGCCGCAAAGCCTGGAAATCTTCAATCGTTTTGCTCGTATCTTCCAAGCGCTGCCCATCGGACAGTATTTGTTTAATACTGTGTTCTTGTCTACTGCATCGACTCTGATCTCACTGACGCTGGGTTTTCTGGCCGCCTATTCATTGGCCCGCTTTCAATTCCCGGGTGCAAATCTAATTTTGCTGATTCTGCTCGGTTCTACAATGTTGCCTGGTGTTTCAACCGTCATCCCGCTCTTCCAGATGTTTCAAACCTTTAAGTTGATGAACACCTTGCAAGGGTTGTTGCTGCTCTACGTCAGCCCACTGCTGCCGATTACGGTGTGGGTGCTGGTTTCATTTATTCGACAAGTGCCCTCTGAGGTAGAAGATGCTGCCAAAGTCGATGGCGCTGGCTTTTGGCAAATGCTGTGGAATGTAGTGTTGCCGATGATCCGCCCGGGCATGGCCACCATGTTTGTGATCAATTTCATCGCCTGCTGGAACGAGTTTTTTATCCCGCTGATCTTCTCGCGTGGTGCGGCTTCAAAAGTAATCACCATGGCGTTGACTGAGGCGCAAGTGATTGACAGCTCGAGCCAGTTCTATGCCAGTTGGGGCAATATGTCCGCAGTAGCGATACTGGTGACACTACCGGTGTTTATTATTACGCTCATCTTCCAGCGCCAAATCGTAGAAGGGTTGACGAGCGGCGTGTTTAAGTAGAAAGTAAAGCCTATGAAACTGTCACAACAACAAATCGACCAATTTCACCGCGATGGCTATTTGCCAGTTGGGCCGGTCACCACGACAGACGAGCTGGCTGAGGCGCGGACTGCTTATGACCGCATCTTTGCCGCCACCGAGAAGCCCAGCAGTTACCGCGATTTGGGTGAACGCATAGATGGTCAATCCAAGGGCGCTGTCTTGCAAATCATCGATATGTGGAAGCTGGACGATGTGTTCAAGCGCTTGCTGTTCAAGTCCGAGACCCTAGACATCATCGAGAGCTTGTTGGGCACGCCGGACATCCGGCTGTTTCACGATCAGGCGCTGTATAAACCGGCGCTGCATGGGGATGAGGTTCCGTGGCATCAAGATAACGGCTATTGGAAGTTCGACCCGCCCAACGCCATCAGTCTATGGATGGCCCTGGATGATGCGGACACCTCTAACGGGTGTATGCGCTTTATCGCCGGTAGCCACAAGGGTGGGCAAGCCGGGCACGTGCAACGTGAATTTGTCAGCGTGTTACATGCCGATGCGGATGAATCGCTGGCCACCCCGGTGCCAGTAGCCGCGGGTTCGGCGGTCATCCATCACTGCCAAACGCTGCACAACACCAAGCCGAATCTGTCTACGCGCCAGCGCCGCGCTTGGGTGCGCCATTACATTGGCCCGGATGTTACGCAGACGGGCGTGCCGGTGACAGATCGGCAGGTGTTGCGCCACGCATAGATAGTGCGAACACGACCAAGGCGGCGATGGCAAAGAGTGCCGCTACCTGGAACATCCGCACAGGTCCAGCGGTGCTGTAGAGCCAGCCACTCAACAGCGATCCGCCACCTTGGCCAATCCCAAAATACGATATGCTGAGCAACGATTGCGCCGTGGCACTCCAACCGGGCGGGGCAATTTGGCGGGCATAAGCCACGCCAGCCGACCACAACGCAGCGAAGCACAGCCCATGCAATAGCTGCGGCACCAGCGCGAACCATGGATCGCGGGTGATCGACACCAGCAGCGCCCGGACGGCGAAGCTGGCAAACGCCACCATCAGCAATTTTCGCGAATGGCCACGCTGGATCAGCAACGGCGCCAAGAAAAATACCGGCAACTCGCTGACAGATGAGCCAAAGGTGGTGAAGCCATACCAACTGGTGCTGCCACCTAAATCGGCCATATAAAGCGGGAAGAAGCTCATCAAGCTAGCGGCGCAGATGCCAACCAACACCAGCGCGAGCACCAACATGATCCAGCGCGAGTCTCCTAAAATACGGCTTAGGTCGCGCAACTTTGGCTGCACAATGGCAGGCGATCTGGGCAGTCGAGTGGTGGCCGCCGCCGCCAGCCACATCAACAATAAATAGCCGACCATGGCGGTATTGATGCCAAAGCGCTCGATGATGAACCCGCCTGCAAACGCCGTCAGTCCAAAGCCGACGGAACCCCAAAAGCGTAGACTGCCGTAGCGATGTTTTTCGTCGCCGAGCAGCTCCAGCACTGCGCTGTCGGCCAGGGGTGAAATGGGCGCACTGATCAGCGCTTGCACGCACACCAGCCCAATCAACACGCCAAAGTCGCGGGCCAGCACCAGAATCACCAGCTCGATTGGCGCCACGATCAAGATCAGTGTTAGTAATCGTTTGTGCAAGTTGAGTCGGTCGGCCACGCCTGCCCAGAGTGGGCTGCCGATCACCGTCACCAAGGTGGAGAGCGCGGACAGCAAGCCGATTTGCTGTTGACCCAACCCAACATTTTGTTGGTAGTGCAGGTTCAGAAACGGGAACCACAACCCGACCGACGAGAAGAACAGAAAGTAATACGCCGCACCCCAAAATCGAGGATTCATGCCATCACCACAGCTTTGCGTGCCGCATTACGTGCTGCACTCTGTGAGACGAGAAACACCAGCAGTCCGATTCCAGCACACAGCGCTGAAGCCCCGAACATGACCGAGGCGTTGCTCCGTTGCAACAATTGCCCACCCAACAATGCGCCCAAGCCCCATGCTGCGCCCCAGGCCACGCTGGCCAGCACGCCCTGGGCGGTGGCACCCCAGCCCGGCGGCACCAAGTCACGCGCCAGCGTAATAGTGGCTGTCCACAGCGCGGAAAAGGCTAATCCATGTAGAACTTGTGTAGCGGTAGCAAGAATCGGATCTTGGATTAGGGCGCACAGACTTTCGCGAATAATCCAGGCCAGAAAGCCAGCAACGATCATCGGTCGGGCGTAGCCACGTTGAATCAACTTTGGGACTGATAGAAACATGAGCATCTCACTAACACTGGCCACGACCAAGGCCGTGCCAAACAGGCTGGATGCTGCGCCAATTTCCTTCATATAAAGAACGAAGTAATTGGCATGAATCGATGCGCACAATCCCATAAAGAACATCGAGATGAGCAAGCCTCGCCAACCGATATTTGAGATTAGTTGTTTCAGATCATGAAATTTAGGCGGAGCAATGATGCGTGGTGCAGGCAAATGCGCGGCTACCCAGGCGCTGATGACAAACATGATGGGGTAACCAATAGCGAGAATGCCCAGTCCGGTGCGATCAATCAGGTTACCGACGATCCACGAGGTAATCCCAAAACCCACTGCACCCCACAAACGCAAGTTGCCATAGCGATGCCGTCCTTTCTCGCCCAGCATCTCCAGAATGGAGTTGTCGGCCATTGGCCCAATAGGCGACCCAAAGAATGCCTGCAGCAGCACAAAGATGGCCAGAAAACCAAACTGTTGCATCTGCAACAAGAAAAAAACCACAACCGCATTGATGACCATTGCTACAGGTAACAGCACTTTGTGTAACCGCAATCGATCAGCCACTACGCCCCACAGTGGGCTAGCCACGAGCGATACAACCGTGGGTAATGCGGCCAGAATACCAATACTGCCCGCATCCAGCCCAACCGATTCGTAATACAGGTTGATATACGGGATCAAGATACCGATAGCAGCAAAAAATGTGAAGTAATAGAGTGCAGCCCAACGCGTGGGATGGGAAGAAGGGGAGGGAGTTGAAAGTTTCAAGGCTTTTCATTGTCCCGTGAGTCATGACTCATCGCTCGTCGAATGATCTCAATCGGATGCAACGCTTTGCGCCCAGTGAATTGTTCGATTTGTTGACGACAGGAGGTGCCTGGAGCTGCGATGATCGTCTCTTTGGATGCGTTGCGGGCAGCGGGTAGCACGCCCAATTCACCGATGCGCTCAGATATCTCGTCATGCTCCGCCTCGAAGCCAAACGCGCCCGCCATACCACAACAGGTAGCCGCTTCCGCTTCTTTGACTACGTAACCCAATTGCTCTAGGGCATGTCGGCTGCCTGCTGTGCCATACGTCGCTTTTTGGTGGCAATGACCGTGGAGAAGAATTGACGACTTGTCGGTGGAGATTGACGATTGACCATTGACCATTGACCCCGAATGGTCAATGGTCAATGCCAAATGGCTTGATGCCGCATGAACAAACGCTTCAACGCTCCGTATCGCCTTCGCCACGATCTTTGTCTCTTCGCCCGGCAGAAGATCCAGATAATCGTCGCTGAGTGCAGAGATGCAGCTGGGTTCCAAGCCAAGAATAGGAAGGCCCTGTCTAGCATAGGGCGCAAGTGTGCGCACATTAAACTCGGCCAACTCACGTGCAGCTTTGGGTTGCCCTTGTGAGATCAGGGGTCGCCCACAGCATTGCCACTCTGGAATGATCACTTCATAACCTAGTTTTTCCAGCACTTCCACTGCCGCAATACCTATTTCGGGATGGTTATAGCGGGTGAAGGTGTCGGCGAAGAGGACGACCTGCGCGTGAGGCGTAGGGCGTAAGGCAACCTCACGCGCCTTACGCCCAACGCCCAACGCCCCACGCTCCCCCCACCATCGCATAAATGTCCGTTTCGCAAACGTCGGCAGCTCGCGTCGTTCAGCGATGCCCAGCACGCGTTTGAACCCGCGCTGTTTGAGCATCCAATTCGCGATCGTTGGTGAGTATGAGGCGAACTCGCTCAACATGGCAATCCGCCCCAGTGCCCATGCGCGTAAGGGTGTGCCGCGCTGCTCGTAAATATGCTGCACAAAATCGCTCTTCATCTTCGCCATATCCACGCCGCTGGCGCATTCACTAGCACACGCCTTGCACGAGAGGCATAGATCAAGCGCTTCGAGGACGTGGTCTTCGGTGATGCGTGGGTTGTGGGCAGTGAGCAGTGGGCCGTGAGCAGAACTGCCCACTGTCTTCTGCCTGCGGCTTTCTGCTTTCTGCCTACTATCCTCTGCCCACTTCCCACGATTCGAAAGAAGCTCCTGCAACAAATTCGCCCGCCCACGCGTGCTGTGGGTTTCGTCGAGAGTGACCCGATAGCTCGGGCACATCACCCCACTATCATGCTTGCGACAGACACCCACCCCATTACAGCGCTCAGCCAATGCTGCCAAAGAGCCATCTTTTTGAAATGAAAACGTGCTGCCAAGTGGCAGTGTTCTATAGCCCGGGCCAAAGCGCATTGACTCTTCCATATCGAGGCCATGCACTTTTTTATTGGGATTTAAAAGGTGCTTTGGGTCAAACACATCTTTGATTTCGCAAAATGCCTGATACAGTTCAGTTCCGAATAACGTCTCGTTGTAACGGGTGCGCTCGTAACCATCACCATGTTCACCGCTCATGGCACCACTGTATTGCAGCGTGAGTTCGAGTGCGCGTTGGCCGATGCCACGCACTTTCTCGATGCCCTCAACCGTTTTGAGATTGACCAACGGGCGCACATGCAAACAGCCTGCGCTGGCATGACCATAGAGTGCGCCACTTGCGCCAAACTCGGCAAAAATGTCCAGCAGGTCCGACACAAAATCAGCCAGATGCTCCACCGGAACCGCAATATCTTCGACCACACTGATCGGCTTAAACTCGCCGCGCAGACTTTGCAAAATCGCCAGCCCACCCTTACGCACCGCCCACACATCGGCCTGGGCTTTGACATCGGTCAGCGTCACCGCCCGACACGGCAACTTTTCGCTTTCGATCAGCGACTGTGCCCGTGACACCTGATCCCTGACACCTGACACCTCCTCCCCCGCAAACTCCATCACCAGCACGGCTTGCGGCACACCCTGTGACAGATCAACCCAGTGCAATTTGTCGCGATACTCGGGCAAGTCAGCAGCCAATTTAATAAAGGTGTCACCGATCAGTTCAATGGCATCTGGCTCGGTTTTCACTAACAATGGCACGGCGCGCATGGCTTCGATCACGCTATCAAAAGCCGCCACGATCAGGGCAGTTTGCTTTGGCTTGGGCACCAGATGCAAGGTCGCTTCGCCCACCATCGCCAGCGTGCCTTCACTGCCACAAATCAGTGGAGCCAAGTTAAATTGGCTAACTTGGCGCAAATGATTTTCAAGATTGGTCGTTTGACGTTTGACGTTTGCATCCGTTAGGCACGCGGATGGATTCACCGGATCGTATGCCAGCATCTCCGCCAAATAATCTATGTTGTAGCCGCTCGCCCGTCGCCAGACTTTTGGGAAACGCTCATGAATTGCGTGATCGCGAGCTTTTACGAGATTAAAGATTGAAGATTGAAGATTAGAGATTGGAGATTGCGCCAAATCATCGATCTGCAATCCCCGAACGCCAAACTCCGCTACTTGTCCATCTGCCAATATGCATCGCACCGCATCGACATTATCCGAAGTCATGCCGTACTTAATAGAGTGCGCACCGGTGGCATTCGTGCCAATAATGCCGCCAACTGCAGCACGTTCGGCGCTGGCCGGGTCTGGGCCAAACATCAGACCCAGTGGTGCAAGCTGCTTGTTCAATGGCCCAAGAATTACGCCGGATTCGACGTGCACACGGTGATTAGCTGCGTCGATATCCAGCACGTGATTCATGTACTGGGTTGTGTCGATCACCACACCCGGGCCAATGGATTGTCCGCATAAACCGCTGCCGCCACCACGCGGCACAATCGGCACGTCATATTCCGCGCACAGTTGCACCGTAGTCGCAATGTCATCCATGTTCTTGGGCAGCACCACCCCAATCGGATAGACCTGATAGTGGCTGGCATCGGTGCTGTACAGCACACGCATCATGTCGTCGAAGCGCACTTCGCCGGCGATGTGGTGCTTAATCTTTTGGGCGAGAGACTCGTAGGGTGTCATAGGTCGTAAATCAAGATTCAAACGTCAACCGTCATGATGTTTGACGTTTGACGTTTGACGTTTGAATCTTGGCTTGTATTTTGGCGCAAAAAGATGAAATCGGAGATTAGAGCCTGGAGATTGCAGATTTGTTAATGTCACGAACCAACCCAGGCCCAGCGTAAATCATACCGGTGTAAACCTGCACCAGTGTCGCGCCTGCGTCTAGCTTAGCCAAGGCATCCTGCGGCGTCATGATGCCACCCACACCGATGATGGGCAGTTTCCCTTGTGTTTGTTTGGCGATGTGTCGAATCACTTGGGTGGATCGCGCAGCCAATGGCGCGCCACTCAATCCGCCTTTGAGTGATTGCGCATAGCTCGGCAACCCTTCACGCGCCAACGTCGTATTGGTCGCAATGATCCCGTCAATCCCAGTCTGCGCAATCGCATCCAGCACATCGTCGATTTCGCTTTCGGACAAATCAGGGGCTAATTTCACTAGCACGGGAAGGTTTGACGTTTGACACGCTGCGCGGACGTTTGACGTCTCGTGCTCCACATTCCACGCTCCACGCGTCCGTGCGATCTCCCGCAACAACCCCATAATAAATGACTTGGCTTGCAACTGGCGCAGGTTCATCGTGTTGGGGCTGCTGATATTGATCGCCACATAATCTGCATACGGCGCAACTTGCTCCAGCAGCGCACAATAGTCCTCCGCCGCGCGCTCCACCGGTGTGTCTTTGCCTTTGCCAATGTTGATACCGATCCGAAAGGATGAAGGATGATGTGTGAAGGATGATTCTTTCATCCTTCTTCCTTCAAACTTCATACTTCTGATAAGCGCTTCCACTCCCTCATTCGGGAATCCCATGCTGTTGATCACGCCTTGCACCTCGCGCACACGATGCACGCGCGGCTTAGGGTTGCCAAGTTGGGGGATACGAGTGACCGTGCCAATTTCGATATGGCCAAAGCCGAGTGCACCGAGCCCGCGCACCGCTACGCCATTTTTGTCGTAGCCGGCCGCCAGCCCAACCCGATTTTTGAACTTTAGGCCAAATGCTTCGACTTCAAGGCGTGGGTCATTCACCGCATTGAATGTTGAGCCCAGCCAGCGTAATCCAAACGGCAACACCGCTGCAACACGCAGCGCATTCAACGTCAGGTGATGTGCACGCTCTGGGTCGAGCCGGAAGAGGAGGGGGCGGAGGAGTTGGGTATACATGTGTGCTTATGAGGTGATGAGGTGATGAGGAAAATCTCATCTCATCATCACATTACCCCATCACCCCTGCAAGAACACCTGCACTTCCTCAAACTGCGCTTGGGTAATTGCGCCACTTACCAGCCATGCCTCAAGCAATTGGCGCAGGGTGGCGATAGCATGTAAGGTGTAGCCGGATTGGGCCAGAGATTCCTTGGCTCCACTCTCGCGGTCGATCAGCACGACGATATCTTTGACCTTAAGGCCAACCCCTTCGAGTTTTTGAATCGCTTCGACCTTTGCGCCACCAGTCGTCGCCAAGTCGTCGATGATGGCGATGGTTTCACCGGCGTTGTATAGACCTTCGATTTCGGCCTTGGTGCCGTATTCCTTGGCCTCTTTGCGCGGATAGATCATTGGCCAATCCGCTGCGACTGAGATAGCTGTGGATATCGGTAGCCCGGCATACGGCAACCCGGCGATGCGGTCAAACTGCAATCCACGCAGCAACTCAACATACGCTTGTGCAGCTCGTTTCAAAATTTTTGGATACGTAATCAGTCGCCGCAGGTCCAGATAAATCGGCGACATCAACCCCGACTTGAGTTTGAATTCACCAAAGCGCACGCACTGGCTGTCGATAAGGTCGCGGGCCAAATGGGTGACGACTGACGACCGACCACCGACGACCACTAGCAGTGATCGGTGGTCAGTCGTCAGTTGTCTTCCCTCATTGATCTCATCCCTCAATCGTCGCGCCTCTACCCCGGGATCTGCAGCGCGGGCGATGCTACGGCTGGCATTGATGAGCATGCCCATGCCATCAGCGCGCAATCCTGCCTTCAGTGCGGCCGCGAGATCTCCGCCTTGTGCACCAATGCCAGGGACGAGAAACCAAAGCTCAGGTGCTGCTGCCCGTGCGCGCGCCATCGACGGCGGATCAGTCGCGCCAACGACCAGCCCGACGTTGTTCTGGGTGTTCCATGTCTGGGCATTGATAGCAACTAACTCATAGAGTGATCTTTCTGCATTCTGAATTTTCAATTCTAAATTCTGAAACTCATCAGCCCCTTTATTACTCGTCTTGCACAACACAAAAATGCCATGCTCAGCCCGTGCCATAAAGGGCGCTAGGCCATCACTGCCTAGATAGGGACTGACCGTGAGGCAATGTGCGCCGTAGATGTCGAACGCTGCTTTGGCGTAAGCCTCGCTGGTGTCGCCGATGTCGCCCCGTTTGGCATCTAATACGATGGGAACACCCTGTGGCACATGCGCAATCACCTCTTGCAACACGCGCATTCCTTCTGGCCCGTGCGCTTCAAAAAAGGCGCTATTCGGCTTAAAAGCCGCCGCATATTCATGGGTTGCATCGATCAGCCGAAAGCACTCATTGCGCAACGCACTCGCGCTGTCCGCTCGCGAATCCAATCCCACACACAGCAACGAATCCACTGCCCGGACTCGGGTTTCGAGAAAATCAAAAAAACTTGGCATTTGATATTTAGATTTGATATTGAGATTTGGAAGGTTTGTAAAGTTCATAAGGTTCGGAAGGTTATAACGTTCGGAACCTTCTGAACTTTCTAAACCTGCCGTACTTAAAGAACGCTACGCTTTCCCCATCACCATGGCCAGCACCGCCATGCGTACATACAGGCCACATTCCATTTGCCTGAAATACGCCGCACGCGGGTCGTCATCCACATCGGGCGAGATTTCGCCAACACGCGGCAGCGGGTGCATCAACGCCATCTTAGGCTTGGCCTGTGCCATCGTCTCAGGCGTAATCACATAGGCGTGTTTAAGCTGCTCATATTCGTCTAGATCCTCGAAGCGCTCCTTTTGTACGCGGGTCACATAGAGCACATCGCTTTTGGACAGCACCGGGTGCAACTCTTGATGTTCGTCTTGCACCAATCCTTTGGCCGTGAGCTGAGTCACCAAATCAGCCGGCATGCGCAATTTCTCCGGCGAGACGTAATTAACCTTGACCTTGAACAACGAGAGCAATTTGGCCAACGAATGCACGGTGCGGCCAAATTTCAAATCGCCGATCATCGTCACGGTCAGGCCATCAATCTGGCCCAACTCTTCACGAATTGTAAACAGATCAAGCAGCGCCTGGGTCGGGTGTTCACCGATGCCATCACCGGCGTTGATGATGGGCTTGCGAGCGTACTTTGCCGCCGTCGCCGCTGCACCTACCTCTGGGTGACGCAACACGATGACATCGGCGTAACACTCTAGTGTGCGGACGGTGTCGGGCAAGCTCTCGCCCTTGCTGACTGAGCTGTAGCGCACCTCGCTGATCGGGATAACGCTGCCCCCTAGCCGCTCCATCGCCGCCGTGAACGATGACATGGTGCGCGTGCTCGGCTCATAAAACAGATTGGCCAAAATCTTGCCTTTTAGCAAATCAAACGTGCCAATGTGCTTGACCATGGCCCGCATTGCTTCGGCCACTCCAAAGACATACTCCAAGTCATCGCGCCCAAATTGCGAGACCGACAAAATATCGGTTCCATAGAAACGCCCAGTCCGTTGATCACCCAATGGCAAGATTGATTGACTCATGTTTACCTCCATCTGAAAGGGGTTCGTAAAGTTCAGCAGGTTTAGAAGGTTCAGAAAGTTCGTAGCTCATTGAGTTGTTACATTTATCGAACTTCTTAAACCTTCTGAACTTTATTAACCTTCCGAACCTTACAAACCAGTCTCCCTTCCCATCCCCTTCCACGCTAACACTTCTTCGCCGTCGTACGCAACGATGCCGCGCAACACTGTCTTGTGCACACGGCCACGCATTGTCAGGCCGGCATATGGGGTCCAGCCCGCCTTGGTGAACTGGTGTTCGGCGCGGACAACCCACGTTTCATCGGGATCGATCTCAATGTGCGTGCCTTCGTCTATGGACACCCCAAAAATGCGGGCCGGGTTGGTGTGCATCCGCAGCACAATATCATCGAGTGTGAGTTGGTTCTCATGCACACAGGTGAGCCAGACCGCCAGTGCCTGCTCGATGCCAGGGAAGCCCGGCGGTGGGTTGGCGCTTTGTTTCTCTGCCACAGTGTGCGAAGCATGATCGGTCGCAAAGCAGTCGATTACATTTAGGTGCCGCCACAATGCTGCAATGTCTTTCCCAGTCTGCACACGCGGACGAACCTCAACAAAGCCACCGGTAAAACCGCGCATCTGCAAATTCTCCGGCGTAAACAGCATATGGTGTGGGCACACTTCGCAAGTCACGGCCATGCCTTTATTCTTTGCTTTATCGATCAACTCAATCTCGCTCTTGCGGCTGACATGGCAAATATGAATACTTCTGCCTGCCAGATGCGCCGCTAGAATCGCCGAAGCGCATTGGTGCTCTTCGGCATGCGCCAACAAAGGCTTATTGGCCGGCCAATTGGCGGCGTGCTCCACCAGCAGATCCAGCCCTTCCATCTTCAGCATGCCAAATGTGGCATCGAGATACATCTTCAGACCGGCGCATTGCGGGGCCAGCAAATAGGCGTTGCCCACATTGCTGGCGCTGGAGCCCAAATAAATGCCATAATCACAGCGCGCTCGCTGTTGTGCAGCGCGACGATACTCTGTAAGTGCATCCAGGTCGACAATTGGTGGCTGGGTATTCGGCATCGCGAAGATCGTTGTAATGCCGCCCGCCAAAGCCGCCGCCGTACAACTATCCCAATCATCCTTATGCGCCTGCGCCAGATCGCGCACATGCACGTGCGGGTCGATCAGGCCAGGGAGCTTGACAGTACTTATGGCAACCTCCTATCTGAAATCTGGACTCTACCGACTTTGCTGGGATTAACGTTGTCATGCTGAGCAAAGCGAAGCACCCCAGTGGCGAAACGCCTACGATTAACGCCGCTGGGACCTTCGGCTCATTTCATTCGGAATGACATGTTTCCTGCCAAAGTCGGGAGAGCCGAAATGTGCAAAAAAAAAGCGCCGATTGCTTGACGCTCTTGAAAAGTCATTATAAACAGCTTGCCCACACTTGCGGCATCTGCTAAAAATCCGCGCAACCGATCTGGGTGTAAATCCAATAAACGGATATGTGGCACGGCGGCGAATGATATGCAGAAATGAGTAGGTGTCAAATGATATTGGGTGCGATCGGATGACATGCTAATTGCCATCTCTATAATTTCTCCTATGCGAACAGAGTAGAATATATGTTCTAAGTTTAGGATATATCTGGAGATGGGCGGAGATTAGACATGCTGACCGAACTGCGAGTGCGTGATTTTGCCATTATCGACGCGTTGAGCGTGGAGTTTGCAGGAGGCTTGAATGTGCTTACCGGCGAAACTGGCGCAGGCAAAAGCATCATTGTCGACTCAATTGCATTGCTGCTGGGGGATCGTGCCGAGGGCAATATGGTGCGGTCTGGCGCAGAACGCGCCGTTATCGAAGGCACTTTTCAATATGATCATCAAGGTTACGCCGAAATTAATTCACTCCTGACGCAGAATGCCTTGGAAGATGAAGCCGGTCATGTGCTTTTGGCGCGCGAGGTGCGACCCAATGGCCGCACGGTCTGTCGAGTGAATGGGCGCGCCGTTAGCCAAGGTGTGTTGCGCGAACTGGGTGAATTGCTCGTCGATGTGCATGGCCAGAGCGAGCATTTGTCATTGCTGCGGGTGAAAGAACATATCAACTTGCTAGATCGTTTTGCTGGTTTGTGGGAGTTGCGCAGCAAAGTCTCGGCCAAGGTAAGTGACTTGCGTGCCGTGCGGAGGCAGATCGACGATATCCAAAAGAACGAGCGCGAGCGCGCCCGCCGGGTGGATATGCTGAAGTTTCAACTTGAAGAGATTCGGGTAGCCAAGCTCAAGCCCAATGAAGAAGTGCTATTGACCGAGGAACACCAACGCCTGGCCAACGCCGAGACCCTAGCCAGCTATGCCGATGAGGCTAACGGCGTGCTGTATGAATCGACTCGTGACAATCCAGCCATCCTCGACCAAATGGTGATAGCGCGCCGTGCCGTTGAGCATCTGACGCGCTTCGATGCCCAATTTGTGGACTATGGCAAATCGCTGGGTGAGGCCAATACCATTCTCGAAGAAATCGCCCGCATGATCCGCGCCTACCGCACCAGCATCGAGTTCAACCCGCATCGTTTGCAGCAAGTCGAATCTAGGTTGGAGCAGATTAAGAAACTCAAACGCAAGTATGGCGAGTCAATTGAGATCATGCTCAAATTCGCCGACGAGGCCGAAGCAGAGCTGAATCAGATCGAACACAGCGCCGAGCACCTACAGCAATTGCACGACCAAGAGAAGGCCATCCTGAAAGAGGTAACCAAGTTGGGCAACGAACTGTCAAAAAAACGCAAAGCGGCCGCCGAGATCTTGGCCAAAGGGGTGGAGGCCGAATTACAGGATTTGCGCATGAGTGGCGCTAAGTTTCAGGTGCATTTTGAAGCCCAAGAACCGGATCACAGCGGCATCGACCGGGTGGAGTTTTTGATCGCGCCGAATCCGGGTGAAGGGTTAAAGCCGCTGGTCAAAGTGGCCTCCGGTGGTGAGACTGCGCGGTTGATGCTCTCACTTAAAGCTGTGCTTAGCCGCGAAGGCACCCATGCCCCACCCACGCTCATCTTCGACGAAATCGATACCGGTATTGGCGGGCGCGTCGGTGGCACCGTCGGGCAGAAATTGTGGGGGCTGACGCATACCCATCAAGTGTTGTGCATCACCCATTTGCCACAATTGGCCGCGTTTGGCGACACCCATCTCAAAGTCGAAAAGCTCCAGCAAGACGGTCGTACCACGACCAATGTGCGCGCACTCAACAAGAAGGCCCGCACCGAAGAAATCGCGCAAATGCTGGGCACGACCGGCAAAACAGGCACGCAAGGTGCCGAGCAGTTGTTGCGCGAGGCAGAGACGGTCAAAGGCAAGTAAGATACGGCCACAACGATATGACCATCGAAACCGATGTCCGTACCCATCGACGCAGGCTGTTCATTGACATCAGTAAACGCAAGCTGCGGGCGGGTACCGGCAGCTCAAAAGCCTTTCTTGCAACAAAGACAACCCAAATGAAATGGACTGATCTGAAACCCGTGCTTGCGCCCTTGAAATTTGCTATTACAGATGGCGTGGCCACACGCCTGTATATGCCAGAGCGTTTTACAAAGGATCTGGATGTGGTTGTCGCTGTCAGCGATGCCCAAGTTGCGTACGAAAAGCTAAAGCGCGCTGGGTTTCAATTTCAATCGGAACTTGCCTTAGTCCGAGGCGGAATTTGGATCAGCCCAGATCAGCAAGAGATCGATGTGTTGGAAGGGATCGAACCCTGGTGGACGGATGCGCTTAATGAGGCGCAAGGCAACCTTGATGCACAAGGCTTACCGATTTTGCCGTTACGTTATCTGGTGTTAATGAAGTATCAATCGGGTCGCGCCCAAGATTTGGCCGATATTGAGCGGATGCTGGGTCAGGCGACAGACGAAGCGTTGAAACCTGTGCGAGCAATCTTTGCAAGATTTGCGCCAGATGATTTGGCCGATCTGGAAAGCCTGATTGAGTTGGGCAAACTAAGCGCATGACAATCAAACCTTGTTCCCTATTGATCTTGGGTGGCACCGCGTTTTTAGGTCGGCATCTGACTGAAATTGCCCTAGCACATGGGCATCGAGTGACCCTATTTAATCGCGGCCAAACCAATGCTGATTTATTTCCCGCCGCCGAAAAGTTGCGCGGGGATCGCAGCACAGACCTGTCTGCCCTGACGCAGGCGATTGAAGCGGGCCGCCATTGGGATACAGTCATCGATGTTGCCGGCTACCTCCCACATGTGGTGCGCGCCTCTGCCGAACTGTTGCGCAAGGCAACCGATCACTACGCCTTTATTTCCACGATTTCGGTGTATGCCGATTTCAAGGTGGCAGGCATAGACGAAAGCTACCCTGCCGACACGCTGAGCGATGACGCAGTCGAAGCAGTCAAGACCAACAAAGACATTACAGGCGAGGCCTATGGCCCGCTTAAGGCGCGTTGCGAAAATGAGGTCATCCGCGTATACGCCGACAATGCATTAGTCATTCGTCCTGGTCTGATCGTCGGCCCGTATGACCCGACCGATCGCTTCACCTACTGGCCGCATCGGGTGGCCCAGGGCGGCGACCTGCTGGCGCCAGATCGACCCGAACACCGCATGCAAGTAATTGATGTGCGCGACCTGGTCGAGTGGACGCTGCGCATGATCGAACAACGAGCCACCGGGACATATAACGCCACGGGTCCAGAGTCTCCTTTGACTCTAGGTGCATTGCTGGATGCATGTGTTCAAGCCACTGGCAATGCCGATACCGCCACGCGCATTCGTTGGGTCGATGAGGCTTTTCTGCTGGCCCAATCGGTGCAACCGTGGAGCGATCTGCCGCTGTGGATTCCCTCTTCAGATGCGGATTCGATCGGTTTTGATACGATCAATTGCGCCAAAGCCATCGCTGCTGGTCTGCCATTCCGGCCCATCGCACAAACTGTCCGCGACACGCTGGAATGGGATCGTGCCCGCAATAGTGCAGACTTTAAGGCGGGCATCACCCGCGAGCGTGAAATCGCGTTGCTAGAGAAGTATGAGGGATGAGGTATGAAGGATGAACACTGGCCTTTCATCCTTCATACCTCATCCCTCATACTTTCAGAAAGAGTGTCTTTATGAGCGAAATTCGGGTTTTGTGTATCAGCAGCGCCGTAAAAGGGCAGGCTTTTTTGCGCGAGTTAAAGCGCCAGGGTTGCAACGTGGTGTTGCTGACCGAAGAGCGTTATCGCGATGATCCCGACTGGCCTTACGATGCGATTGACAACATCGTGTATATGCCCAGCTTGTTCCGCAAGCAAGATGTCATGACCCAGGTCGGCTATATGTGTCGGGGGTGGAACATCGATCTGATTTTGCCTTTGGATGATTACGAGGTGGAAATGGCTGCCAGCTTGCGCGAACATTTGCGTATGCCAGGGATGGGTGAGACCGCTGCCCGTTTCTTCCGTGATAAGTTGGCCATGCGGATGCGGGCACGCGAACTAAATATTGCGGTGCCGGAATTCACCTCGGTCTTTAATTACGATACTTTGCGCGCGTTCATGGAACGCGTAGCGCCACCGTATTTGCTTAAGCCGCGCAGCGAAGCAGGTGCAATGGGTATCAAACGCTGTGAGAGCACCGAGCAGGTCTGGCGCTGGCTCAATCAGCTCGGCGACAACCAAGCCAACTACTTGCTGGAACAGTTTGTGCCCAGCGATGTCTTCCATGTCGATTCAATCGTCTGGCACGGACAAATTCTGTTCAGTGTGGCCAGTGGTTATAGTCGACCGCCGCTAACTGTGTCCCATGGCGGGGGCGTATTCAGCACTAGCATTTTGCCCCGCGACGCCCCAGAAACACGCGCACTTTTGGAAATGAACGCCCGCACGCTCGCAGCGCTGGGCATGACTAAGTTGGGAGCCAAAAGTTCTTTGGTGGGCACCGCTGGTGAAATACAGCACTTCGATGTGGGAAGCGTTGAAAAGACTTTTGGCTACCAACTTAGCGGCGCAACCCATTTGGAGATTTTGCGCGGACAAGCTGATGGGCAATTACAATTTTTGGAATGTGCTGCCCGCGTTGGGGGTGCCAATATCAGCGATATGATCGAGTGTGGCACCGGCATCAACCCGTGGACGGAATGGGCGCGCATCGAGCTGGCCCAATTACGTGGCGAAACTTATTCGTTGCCCACCGCCCGTAACGACTATGCCGGCATCTTGGTTTGCTTGGCCCGCCAAGAATGGCCCGATCTTACGTCCTATGATGCCCCCGAGGTCGTTTGGCGGATGCACAAACCGTATCACGCTGGCCTGATCGCAACCTCGCCCGATCACGCCCGCGTGCAAGTGCTGCTCAACGAATACGTGGATCGCTTTGCCCAAGACTTCCTGACCACCGGCAAGCCCCTGGAAACCGCGCGGGCCAATTAAGCCGGCATGACTTCGCGTTCGATTAGCATGCCGTTTTTAAACATCGCTACCCTCCTTCTTACCATTTCCTCTGCTGCCCCAGTTCCTCGCGCAAGCGACAATAGGAATCGTAGCGTCCGGCGCTGATCTCGCCGCGCTCGACAGCGGCCCGCACAGCGCAATCTCTTTCGCGCAAGTGGGTGCAATCGCTAAAGGCACACTGGCTGACAAAGGGTTTGATGTCGCGGTAATACGCATCCAACTCCTCGGCTTCGACATCCCAGATGGCATACGACCGAATGCCCGGCGTGTCAGCGATCCAGCTGTGCTCATCCAGTGCCACTAGCTCCGGCACCACGGTGGTGTGTTTGCCTTTTTTCAGGGATTCGCTGACCGCGCCCACTTCTTGTGCCAAACCTGGCTTGAGTGCATTCAACAGGCTGCTCTTGCCCACCCCGCTTTTGCCAGTAAATACGCTCAGTTTGCCGTGCAGCCGCTCGCGTAACATGGGCAGTCCAAGCTGCTCATAGCGGGCAATATCGTCACCGGTGTAAGGTTGATTGTGCGGGCGGGCAGCCGTGTAAATCACTTCGTAACCCAAGCGCACATAGTCGGCGAATATGGCGTGCGCCCGCTCCAAACCAACCAGATCGACTTTGCTGGCCACGATCAATACCGGCAATTGCTGTGCTTCTGCGCCTACCAGATACCGATCCAGCATGCGGGGGTGAAAATCCGGCTCGGCGCATGAAAAGATAAAAACGACCAAATCAACATTGGCCACAATCACTTGCTGTATATCGCGCGCTTTGATGCTGGCAATGGGGTCTTTGCGCGAGAGGGAACGCAGACGCGGCTCGACTGCGGTAATCCGGCCATTGGCGTAGCCTTCGCTGACAATCTTTTCAAAGATCACTTGGTCGCCCACGGCCAGTGCATCTTCGGTATGTTTGGATTTGGTCAACCGCCCAGCAGCCTGACACATATAGGTACCATCGTCTGTCTTTACGGTAAAGAAACCGCTGTGTGCTTTGGTGACCAAGCCCTTGAGTAGCACCGCGGGGGAAGTTAAATTACTTGTTTGCGCCATTCACTCCTATCGAATAGATTTCTTACATCATAACCCTAGTCCACGAATGGGGAACGAATAAACGAATACTACTCATAATCATTCGTTTATTCGTTTCTAATTCGTTGCCAGCCCTCAGTCACTCACCCGCCGATCGGTCGGCGTAGCGGACAACGGCAACCCATAGTACGTCTCGATAATCTGCCGGACAATCGGCGCAGCATACACCGAGCCTTCTCCGATATTCTCCAACAATACGGTAATCGCAATCTGCGGGTCATCCGCCGGCACATACGCAGTGAACCAGGCATACGGTAACTCATTCGCGCCGCCGGTTTGGGCAGTGCCACTCTTGCCGGCAATGCTTAGTTTGATGGCGTTGCCGCGTTGCTCACGGCTTAGGCTTTGGGCGGGTACGGCGCGGCCATCCACCTGCAAATATGCATCCAGCGTGCTGAAGCGGAAATGAGCAGTGCCAAATTTGGCGTCGTCAATCACCCCACGCATGCCCGTTTGGATGGCGCTGAGTTCGACATTGCTGACTGGCAACTGCGTTGGCGGCGTAGTCGGGGCAAAGGGCACCTCCCCCACTTTGGCGATCAAATGCGGGTGATGCAAAGTGCCGCCGTTGGCAATCGCCGCCGTCATCTGCGCTACTTGCAGTGGGGTGACCAGCACAAACCCCTGCCCAATCGCCATGTTGACCGTATCACCGGTGGCCCAGCCATCACCTTGCGTTTTTAGTTTCCACTCCGGGTCCGGCACCAGCCCCGCTGCTTCACCCGAAATCTCAATCCCGGTACGTGCGCCAAAGCCAAACTGACGTGCATAAGTTGGCAACAAATCCTGGCCTTTTTTGTCCAACTCGGCGCCCACTGTATAAAACACTACATTGCACGATGCGCTCAACCCCTGCACAAAATTCAGTTGGCCATGCCCGCTACGCTTCCAGCAATACTTGCGCAAATCTTTTCCAAGCCCATCCCACCAGCCTGGATCGGTAAACTCATCGTTGGGTTGGGCCAGACCCTCGTGCATGCTGGCAGCCATCGTCACCATTTTGAAGGACGACCCCGGCGGATAGATGCTCTGCGCAGCACGGTTGAGCAACGGCTTATCCGACGCATTCAATAGACGGGTGCGCTCATCCGATTGATCCGGCTGCACAAACACTTGCGGATCGAACGTAGGGTAACTGGCCATCGCCAGCACCCCACCATCTTTGACGTTGAGCACGATAGCCGCACCGCGCCGTTCGCCCAGCAGTCGTTGCGTCGCCAGCTGCAGGTTCGGGCTGATCGTGAGGGTGACATCTACACCCCGCACAAATGAGCGCTCGGCCACGACCGTGGTGCTACCGGCTGACCCGCTTAGCATCAAGCGTGTGCCCGGTGTCCCAGCCAACAAATCGTCGGCGCTGGCCTCGATGCCGCTCAGACCCACTCGTTCGTCGCCAGTGTAACCAAGTTGACGATAGCGATTCAACAGCTCTGGCGTAATCAGCCCCACCCAACCCACCAAATGCGGCGCGACCTGCGGTTGCGGATAGTGACGCACTGCACTACGCCGAGCCAACACCGCCTTAAACGGTTGTAATTTCGCCTCGTTTTCTTGCAGCACTTCGCTGGTCACTTCGGCAATCGGCACAAACCAATTTGCTGGCTGGTCGATATAGCGTTTCTTGATTTGATCTGCGGGCAAAGTCGTGATCGTGCTCAACACAGCCAGCATGTCGTTCTCTTCCGTGATGCTGGCGATCTGATCGCGCCGTATACCCAGCAACACCAACTCGCTTTGCTCAGCCAATGGGCTACCGTCACTGGCCAAGATCGCACCGCGCGGGATGGGGATTCGCTGCAAGGACAATGTGCCAGTGGCCAAACCAGGCACCAGCACATCACGCGACCAAGCCACCTGCCAGTTCCCATTGATCAGGTTCATAGGTAATGTGGAGGTGATGACAAAGCTGTCAGCGCTGCTACTGCCCCAATACGTCACCAGCGCGGCGTTGGCCTGATCCTTTTCTTGCAGCACGCCGCGCAGTTGTAGGGTGCTGCTCAGCGCATTAGTCGTCGCCAAAAACGCGGCATATTCATTGCGCAAGCTCTCGGCATCGCGCAGCGTTTGCTGGGAAGGCTCATCGAGCAACTTGAACGCATTAGCGTAATCGGACTGGTTCAATGCATCAATAAAAGCTTTAGCCACAGTCGCAGCCGAAGAGGTGTCGGCAACAGATGCGAGCGGTGTAGGCTGATTTGGCGTTGTGCTACCGCAAGCGACAAGCAGAACGATGACCAAAATCAATAATAGTCTGGGGTGGTTCTGCTGACGCATGGGCTAGGTTTACATGTATTGCTATTGGAAATCCCGCACTTGTCCGGTGGTGTCATAGAGTTTACGCGCCACGGTGTTGCGCTCGCCCAGCTTGCCCATCCGCGTGCCATTGACAATCACATCAAATGCGCCGGCGTTGCCGGTAACCACGCTGACGGACTGTCTGGCAATCATAGGCTTGCTGACGCCAAGAGGCGGGAAGCCATCAAGGACAATATTGCCATCCACTTTAACTTGGATATAAGCCTGCTCGCGTACCTCTAGCGAGAATTGAAGACCATTAGGCGAGGGGGCAATAACCGCCGGGGCTGTCGCGGTTTGTAGTACTCCAGCTGGGGCTAATATGGTGCCTTTGGGGGGGACAAAAGTGACCCCGAGTTTAACCGTCTCACCATTGCGGTTAACGGCACTTGGCACTCCGGTGGTCGCTTTAGGTGCACTTGAAATAACGGCTGGAAGATTTGCGTTACGCAACCGCGGCAAAATCACCTGTGTTACCAGCCAAGCCAGTGCAACCAACCCGACCAGGGCCGCCAAAGCTTGCCAGATTTGCTTGGGTACATTGGCCAGATTGGGTAAGGTGACCCATGGGCGAGGCTCACGATATGGTCTGCGTTCTTTGGGTGGCAGCACTTGCGAGATTTCGGGGATACTGCCGAGCGCCTCGGAGCCGTTCTTATTCAACAAACGAAATGATGATTTACCCGCACGCAATTCGCTATTGCGCGAAATAATAAGCGGGCGCTTACCGGTGCGGCGCTGCACAACGATATCGTCATCACCTTCACCATCAACTGCGTCCTGGCCATCGAGGCTGCGGAAATTTCGACGCGGGCTTTCGCGCTCGGATATGCTGTCCAGATCATCCTCATTCTGCTGGGGTAGACGGCCTTTCCAAGCCAGCTTAGGCGGCTCTAAGCGAGTGTATTTGGACGGGGAGCGTTTGCGAGAAGGCGAGGGCGGTGGCGGCACGTATTCGTGAGCACGAATCACCGGCACACCCACTTCGGCTTCAAAATCAGTGATGGCCTGATCGCCATCCAACGACAGGAAACGGGCGTAGTTCTTGATAAAGCCACGGGCCGGTGGCCCATCGGGAAGCTGTTCAAAATCACCAGCTTCGATGGCCTCTAGGTAGCGCCGTCGGATCTTGGTAACCGTCTCTGCTTCATCCAACGACATGCTCTGGGCCTTGCGAGCCTCACGAAACGTACGCGCCAGTTCAGACATTTTATATTTATGTCGCAAGCTTGTTAACAAAGCTTAGACAATGACAAATATAGCACAAGGAAATCTTTATTCTCTAATCGTGTTTTAGCCGTCCGATAAACGCGTCGCGCTGCAGTGCGTGATGCATATCTAGGATGTCGTTCTCGGTCAAGGGGGGCAGATGCGCGAAAATGATGAGTTCACCCGGGGTGAGTTCGGGGCTCATGTGGGCGTGTGCAGTAATTAGGCTGCCGGTTCCACAACAATAGCATTGCACCGACAGTGTCCAGCGGTTGCCCTCATGGCGCACCGTCCGGATACCCTCGTCGGTATAACCTGTGCCGCACAATGGGCAAAGCAAATCCCCTGCCAATTGCTCCGCCAATTGATCGGAGCCGTTGGGCAGGGGATGAGTGTGCAATTCGTTCAACGGGTGCAACGCACTGTTATGCGCTAGCTGGCGCGGCCTCAACGGGTGCAGCTGGCGCGGCAGATGCTGTCACCTGGCCCTCAGGGGTAATGACCACCGTGATATTCGGGGTGACATCAGCACCGAGTCGCACGACAACCGTATGTGAACCCAGCTCACGCAATGGCTCACGCAACCCGACTTTGCGCTTGTCGATCTCGCGGCCCAATTGCTTGCCCAGGGCATCCGCAACATGCTGCGCGGTAATCGAGCCGAACATCTTGCCTTTCTCGCCTGCGCGGGCGGCAAAGTGTACAGTGCTGCCATTAATCAATTGAGCGATAGACTCAATATCGGCATTATTTTTAGCCCGGCGGGCCACGGCTGCGTTCTTGACGCGGTCAGCACCTTTAATCGCACCCACAGATGCGATCACTGCCATGCTGCGCGGCAACAAAAAATTACGGCCGTAGCCATCGGCCACCGTCTTCACTTCCCCGGCGTGGCCGAGGTTATCCACATCTTGAGTCAACAGTACTTTCATGATCGCTCCCAACCTGCGGACAGAGTGCATTTATCACATTGCCCCTACTTGTCCGCCAAAATTCCGGCAAATTAGCGGACGGCAATATACCACAAGCCCAGAAATTTCGTAAATTTTGAGAGTGTCTAGTCGTGGGAATAGTCCGCACCCGCATACCGCTCGCCGGCCTCGATCGCCACTGGCAGAATATTCATGCGTGGCGGTAGAGGACAGGTAGCATACGGTGTGAAGGCGCAGGGCGGGTTATAGGTTTTGTTGAAATCAATCACGGCATCGTTCTTATCGTCGACCTCAACTGAAAGGAAGCGCACCGCGGCATAGGTTTCCTTGCCCGCTGTGGTGTCGCGTAAGATGACCGACAGCTTGTCGCCGGTTCGGCCAGTGGCCAACAATTGCAATTGCTGGCCGTGTAATTCGAACCGAACGACGCCAGGGCTTTTGTATTCGGCCAGCGTGTTTACGGTTGTGTTGACCTGGATGCTCTGCGCTTCAGGATGTGGCACAAACTGGCCATGCACAAGATAGTCGGGCTTGACTGCATACCAGATACACCCAGCAAAATTTTGAATTACTGGATTCTGGCTGTCTTTGATCCGAATTCCATAATGCTCGCCATACTTGTGCACAAAGAAAGTAACTGAGCCAATCGTGGCGAACGAGGGTGTTCTATAACCATCATCGTTGTCCACCAATACCGCTTCGCGCACCGTTTTGCCATCCACTTTCACAGCGATATCTGTTGTATCTAGGGTGACATGCAGCGTTGCTTGGTTTTCTCTAAAGGTAACAGTGCCCAAGTGAGAAGGCGCGCTGGACGGCAAAATAACATCGCAACTTTCATCACTGCCAATACTTTGCTCGCCATCTTTAAGCTCAAACAAACCTGTGAGTGAGAGCCAACTGTCTGGCGCACGCAGATCTGTTTCACGTTTGATTCGCCATGCTTCAATTTCGGCAATATAGCCGCTAAATTCATTCACTCCGCTCATTTTAAGGGATATCCTTTAACGGGATATTCTCACTAAAAGGTTAAATTCGCACTGGCACGCCTTTCTCAGCCAGATAACGCTTGACCTCACCTACGCTAAATGTCTTGTAATGAAAGACCGACGCGGCCAGGACTGCGCTGGCACCGGCGTCGATGGCTTCATAAAAGTGGGCCAGTGTGCCCGCCCCACCGGAAGCAATCACTGGGATGTTGACCGCGTTGCTCATGGCGCGCAGCATCGGCAGGTCGAACCCATTTTGGGTCCCGTCGGTATCCATGCTGGTCAGCAAAATCTCGCCAGCCCCGCGCTGCTGGGCTTCGACTGCCCAGGCGATAGCGTCTAGTTCGGTTGGCACGCGCCCACCATTGAGAAACACCCGCCAGCCGCCTTGACCGTTATGCATGCTCTCATCACGTTTGGCATCGATGGCCAGCACGACGCATTGTGCGCCAAACCGCCAGGCGGCTTCGTTCAGCACATTGGGGTTACGTACGGCCGCGCTGTTGATGCCACACTTATCTGCGCCCGCCAGCAACAGGGTCCGGAAATCGTCAGGGGTGCGGATGCCCCCGCCTATCGTAAATGGAATGAACACTTCATCAGCTACCCGCCGTGCCATTTCAACCAATGTGCCGCGACCCTCGTGCGATGCCATGATGTCGAGAAAGACCAACTCGTCGGCCCGCTCGTCGTTATAAATGCTGGCTTGCTCGACCGGATCACCGGCATCGCGCAAATTAACAAAATTGACGCCTTTCACCACTCGGCCATTGGCCACATCAAAACACGGGATGACACGCTTTGCAAGCATACGAATAACTATAACGTAGACGTCAGCATCTCGTTTAACTCGGTAGAACCGTAAACCTTTATATGTAGACCACCTGCCCACTAAGGTAGGTCATCCTAAAAGCTGGTGAAATTGAAGCGTTGGTCGGATGCATTTGAGTCATCTAGATTTATTCTCATAGAACCCTATGAATACACTTATCCCATACCCTTCCCTACATCAAGCTCGTCGCAGCCGAATTCTGTCAACATTACTTTTTGGCTTGGCAGCAGTAAGTGCCAGTCTCATGCTGTTAATGGGTTCTACGGCCCAGCAAGTAGATGCCGTTGCGTCAATTCATGCCCAACATGCCCAACCAAGCACATCCAGATATATGACAGTGGCTAACAATGTCGATGGCAACACTGATATCCTGTTAGTCGGTGGCATTGCAGTCGTCATATTGATGTTAAGTTCGGCGGGTGCTTTGGCTTTGACTCGGCGTGGCATGACCGAGCAATAGCGATTAGAGGTGATCACACAAAATTTGCTATTTGCGCGTAACTATTCAGTCCAATTTGGTTTTTGTCCGCGAATAACGCGAATTTACGCTAATCTTATTTGCGAAGATTAGCGTGATTAGCGGATTTTAATTGTGGCTGAATAGTTACATTTGTGCGCAAAATACGACTTTAGTGCGACTAATACTTAACCCGCCACAAAATTTATAGTTCATTACTGCTAACAACGAGGTACATCATTTATGCGTAGCACCGCCACTACTCTATCGACCTTCAGTCTGATTTGTATTGCTTTGGGAATTATTTGTTTAGTAGCTGCTTTTTTTACCGGCTGATGCCTTTTTTGCGAACCGCGCAGCGAAGTCACGCGCAAAAGCATAGAAACACGAAGGACCGCCTAAGCATCTTGGGGAACCGCTAAACGCCATCGGGTAACATTCCCTTGGCCGCCAATAGTCTGCGGCGAGGAGATGACGCATGATTACTCTGCGCCAAGCGCAGGCTCTTGTTTTAGGTCTGGCACTAATGCTATCCACGTCTGCTTGTCGGGATCATGATGTGCTGTCGTCTGCTCAAGTGCCAGTTATTGCACCCCCCGTATCGCGCCCGCTGCCCACACCCTCTGCCAATTTGGGCACGATGCAGATCGCGTATGCCAATTGGCACCGCGACATTTCCCAAGCGACCTCTGTTTTGCAATTACCAGCACTGCCTCAAGTGAACTCACCCGAACTGAAGCAAGAATTGGATGAGATCTACACCTTACAGACACGGCTAAATGCTCAAATTCGAGAGCGCGTGCTGTTTTGGGATGCGGGAGGAGTGCTCCGATGGAACGAAATCGCGCGCCAGCTGGTCGCTAAGACAAGCACCCCGCCACCCAAAGCGGCACGAGTCTATGCCGCGCTCAGCGTCGCGCACTATTTCACATTGCAGGCGGTGCACGAATGGCAGACACGTTTGGCACGCCAATCGCCAGCCGAGTTGGATACGCGGATTCGGGTCATTGGCAAATCGCCGCAACGATCCTGCCCGTCCGAAGAAGCCGCCCTCGCGGCTGCGGCCCAAGCCGTGTTGCAATATCTCTTTCCGGGTGAGGCCTACGCCATCGGTCAAAGCGCCCTTGAGCACAAAGAATCGCAAGTGTGGGCCGGTATCAATGTGCGCAGCGATTTGGCCGCCGGGGATGCCATTGGCCGAGCGATGGCGCTCAAAGTAATCGAGCGGGCCCGCAAAGATGGCACCGACGAGGCCAGCGCCGTTTGGATCGGTAGCTTGCCGGAGTTTTCGGGCGCATGGCGTAGCGCCATCAACAAGCCACCGTTATTACCGCTATGGGGTCGGGTGCAGCCTTGGTTTATGGCCTCGAACGCCCAGTTTCGTGCGCCAGAGCACCCGCCCATTGAGTCATTTGCGTTTACCGAGGCGCTTAATGAGTTACGTCAGCAATCGCGGACGCGCACCCCTGAGCAACTGCGCATCGCCACCTATTGGGCAGATGGGGCTGGCACCAGCACTCCCCCTGGGCATTGGAACCAAATTGCTATGGAAGCGATTACCCAATCGCCTCAAAAAATAGATTCGCTACAAGCAGCCAGAATCTTGGCCCTAATGAATATGGCCATGATGGATGCAGGTATTGCGGTATGGGAAACCAAGTACCACTATTGGTTGGAGCGCCCGGTGATGGCCGACGCGCAAATCGACATGGTATTGAATTTACCGAATTTCCCAGCGTACACCAGTGGTCATTCTGGCTTTTCGGGAGCGGCGTCGGAAGTGTTGGCTTATTTCTTGCCCACGCAGGCCGATTCATTCCGTGCTATGGCCGAAGAAGCCTCAATCTCGCGGGTGTACGGCGGCATCCACTATCGTTTTGATTGCACCGAAGGGCTGATCCAGGGCCGCAAAGTGGCTGCGTTGGCGATTGCCGCAGACCAGTCGAATTAACGCACTGGCGCACAAAAAAGAAAGGAGAACCCTTGCGTCTCTGTGTGCTTGCGCCTTTTTATTGAAGCTGATTGAAGCTGATTGAAGGTGATCTTGCAATATCTTGTCAACATATCGGAATTCGCGCAATAAAGATTGTAATACTCCTGCGAAGTCGACGTGCAGATTATGCATTGCAAAGGAGAAACTGCAATGCAGCGTAAATCCTATAGACGAAATAGCAGTATTGCTGAAAATATGACGCGGATGTCTCGGAAATTTCCGACAAACAATTGAGACTGCATCATACAATTTAATGATCAAATATTACCTTGAGTCTTGTAATGTTTAGGGTAATCTTGATTACACGGCTATCGACAGTTATCACTCTGGGCGGGGGGCACAGAAGAGGAATAGTTATGCTCACATCCCATTTCATGATAATACGTCAACGAAAACATCAACAACTACGGCAGATTGACCCGCTCGGCCCTGAAAATTCCGGACAAACACACATGTTCATTAGCAGCGGTTTAGTCACAGCTTTTTCTATCGTGCTGGGTGCATGGGCAACATTGTTAGCTCCCAATGTGGCCCACGCAGCTGCCGACGCGCCTATTATTGGCAGTGCGTATCACGACCAAAATGCAAATAGCACCCGCGACGGCAACGAACCCGGTGTGCCCGACATTACCGTAACCGCTTTCAATGCCAATAATGTATCGGTAGGAGTCGCCCAAACGGATATACAGGGCAACTTTACGCTGACACTTACCAGTACTGAAGGAATGCCTGTTTCGCCTGTGCGCGTGGAATTCACGGAGATCAAGCCAGAATTTTCTGTGGCCCTCGCCACGAGTGTGGTGCGTTTCGTTGATAACCCCTCGATCCCCCTGCAACTGGCACTCAATCGCACGATAGATTTCTGTCCAACATTGATACCCGAAGGTGAGTGTCTTAGCGCACCGGTGCGAGCAACTGGGCGGATCTGGCATGACAAAAATGCAAATGGGGTGCAAGATGCCAGCGAACTTGCTTTGGCGGGCATAACAGTTCGACTATATGATCAAAACGGAACACTCATTTCGACACAGTTGACCAACGTCAGTGGTCGATATGACTTTAGCAGCGCCACATTGGGCAATTATGGCGCAGACGGTGTGCCCAATACCCCAGATGATTCCAAGTTGGCAGGGCTAAAACCGAGCACGAATGGCTTGATTCACACCTACACACTTGTGTTGGACAATGCCAGCGATTTTGCCGGCGGTGGCCCGCTAGATAGATTTAGCCTGACGCAGTCACACACGGCTTCGGGCGACCATAGCGACATCCGCGATTCTGACGGTGTGATTGGTTCCCCTGGCGGCAACTTTCCACAAATGACTTTTGTGGCGGGCTCACTAGGCACAGCAAATGCTACGCTCGATCTAGGGCTATTCCCAGCCGCGGCAGTCGGTGGTCTAGCTTGGCTGGATAGCAACAGTGACGGCGTTCACGGCGTAGACGAAATTATGCTGCCCAATGTGCCCATCGAGTTATATGACGAGGCGTTCAAACTGTTAGCCACTAGCAGCAGTCGAGGGAATGGTATCTATCGATTCAGTGGCTTATTGGCAGGTCGTTATCAGGTGCGATTTATTGCACCGTGGGGTTACACTTTTACGGTGCCCTTGAGCGGCACGGATCGAAGCATCAATAGTGACGCAACCTTTCCACTTGGGTTTGCTGCTCCGTTTTTACTGAACCCCAGCGATGCCATCACCGGTATTGATGTAGGTTTGGTGCAACTATCAGCCAGCTTAGGCATGAAGGTTCAGGCTAATGGGGCCACCACTCAAGAGACGGGTCCCAGCCTACTGGGCAACAGCCCCATTACCTGGACCTATGATATTAGTAATACCGGCCTTGTAACGCTAACCAATATCGCAGTCAGTGATGAGGGCAGCGCACTTGTGAAATGCCCAGCCAGCGGATTGGCCGCAGGGGCACAAATGACTTGCACAAGCCAGAGTGTTGCCGTGCCCGGTATCTATACCAGCCGGGTCAGGGTAAATGGTACCAACAGCGCGTTGCTGGTGGGCAACACTACTGTGGCTTACAGCACCTCAGCCAATTATTATGGCATTGCACCCGTGTCGATCAATGGGAGAGTTTGGTTTGATGTGAATCGCAATGCCATCCGCGATAGCGACGAAGCCCAAGTGCCAAATGTGCTTGTTTCGTTATATCAGCGCAGTGACAACACTACACCTATGCTGACCAGCACAGTTAGCAACGATGGGCTCTATACCTTTGGTTCGCTATTGCCGGGGACTTATCGGGTCAAAGTGTCGTTGGCCGCCGAGCATGGATTGGCCGTGACTGGGGCTAGCACTGATGACAGTGTGAATAACGACTTTGACCCTGCCAGCGCGCAAACAGCCGATTTGACCCTAAATGAAAGTCAAATTCTGAATAACATCGATGCGGGTGTGTGGGCAAATGGCCCATCGCTAGCATTGGCGCTGTATGCCAACCAACAAGATGGTGGCACATGGCCGGGTGTGTTGGTGCTGTCCAATAAGCCTCTTGCCTATAGCTACGTGGTGCTGAATCTGGGCAATGCACCGGTGACCGAGATTGTGGTTAGCGACACCAATGGGTTGGTCAATTGTCCTAAGACAGTCGGTTTACAGCCGGGTCAGAAACTGGTGTGCCAGACTACAGTGACTGAGGCCGGGGCACCCGGGCAGAATCAGGCGACGGTGCGCGCACAGTCGGTATTCAATAATGTCACTCGCACACTCATGGCCAGCGACCAGGTGTATTACCAAACCGGCAGCCCACGCTTGAGCTTGCGTCAATCGGCAGTGCCCACCCACAATACCCCGGTGGCCAACGGCACGCTGATTACCTATACGATCATGATCAGCAATACTGGCACATTTACGGCATTCAATATTACTCTAGAGAATTTTGTGCCAGTTGGGACAGGGCTGGTGCTGGCGAGCGTGGTGCCCTCTGCAACCAATGCAGCATCAGTGTTTAACTCTGGAGGAAAGCTGCCCTTGCGCTGGCTGTTACCGGCGCTAGGGCCGGGTCAAGCCACAACTGTGCAATTTGCGGCAAAGGTGTCTATGGGGCTCAGTGGCTCGATTACGGCCATCATTCAAGAGTTGATCAAGGTGCAATCGCCGGATATGAGTCGCCTGACCCTAGGCAACCCGATCGTGCACCCTTTTTTGCCGACCGTGATTGATGTGGAACAGTCCGCCAGCATTGCCGCGCCAGCGCCTTCGATTATGCCCACCGTTGAGAGCGGGCCAAACTCGCTGCCAGCTAAGTCGGTAACTGCCGGTGGTGTGACATTGACCAATACTACGCTGCCCGTAGCCGTTGCCACATCGGCAAAGGTGGATCTTCCGGTGATGAATACTGTCGTCACCCCAGTATTAGCACCTAACGCCACACAGCCAGTGGTAAACCCAGTGATCGCACCAATGGCTAAACCGACAGAGGTCGTGCCGCTTGCTGCAGTGGATACAGTGTCCACGCCGATGCCGGTGCTGCCAACACAGGTGACTATCGCAAGTACGAATGCAGCTACAACTCGTCCAGCCGCTGATCCGACCTCAGCGCCGCAGCCCGTGGTCACAGCACCGCCACAATCACCCGCGCTGCAGGTACTGCCATCGGTCCCACCATCTGCCCATGTGTCGCCGGTGTCGGTCGTTCAGGCTCAGCCAGCCGCCACGCGTGCAAATGCGCCATTAGCGCTTGTCCATACCAATCCATCCATGTTTACTGGCTTAGGGTTGTTGATGGTGTTGGGTGTAGCTACGTTATGTTTTGGGGTTATGCTGGCGGGGCTGGTTTGGTGGGTAAAACATTAATCCGGATATGGCGTATAAATGGGCTAGTGCAAGAGTCAGCTTTACTTGGCACTAGGAACGGGCATGACCAATTCTTCCAGCACTAATAACAAGAATACCAACCCCAGCTCCAATGTGGGCGAGGCTTTTCAGAGTATGGTAGCCAACGCTTCGACGGTGCCACAGCCCGGTAGCGCTGCAGCCAATACCACGCACAGCATCATGGAGCATGTGCTGTTCGAGTTAAAGCGAGTGATTGTCGGGCAGGACCATTTGTTGGAACGCCTGCTGGTCGCGACTTTGACGCGTGGTCATGTGCTGCTAGAAGGTCTGCCCGGTTTGGCCAAGACCTTGACGGTGAAATCGTTGGCGCAGGTGATTGGCGGCAGCTTTGGCCGGGTGCAGTTCACACCGGATCTAGTGCCGGCTGACTTGATCGGCACGCGCATTTATAACGGCAAAACCGGTGAATTCTCGACTGAGTCTGGCCCAGTCTTTGTCAACATGCTGTTGGCCGACGAGATTAATCGCGCCCCCGCCAAAGTGCAGAGCGCATTGCTGGAGGTCATGCAAGAACGTCAGGTCACTATTGGCAAGCAGACCTTTGCGGTGCCAAACCCCTTCTTTGTATTGGCCACCCAAAACCCGATTGAGTCTGATGGCACCTATCCGTTACCCGAGGCGCAGCTAGATCGATTTTTGTTCAAAGTTAAAGTGGATTACCCCAGCTATCAAGATGAGCTCATTATTATTGAACGCGCCACTCAGCCCGCACGCCCACTGCTGACCTTGATGAGCCCGGCCCAAATTGTGTCCAGCCAACGCATCGTCGATCAGGTGTATGTGGATCCGCGGGTGGCGGCGTATGCGGCGACATTGGTCACGGCTACGCGTGCACCCGCCGAGCACGGGCTGGGTCAATATGCGCATGCCATTTTGTATGGTGGCAGCCCGCGGGCCTCGATCAACCTGGTGTTAGCCGGGCGCGCCCTGGCGTTTATACGCGGACGCAAATATGTGTTGCCCAAGGATATCGCCGAGCTGGCCCCAGATGTATTGCGGCATCGCTTGGTCATGGGTTATGACGCGATTGCTGATGGCATCACTCCTGATCAGATTGTGCGCGATTTGCTGATCAAATTTCCGATGCCTAAACTAGAGCTGGCGGAAAAGGATATACCGAGGGTGTGATCATTGACCATTTGCCATTGACGATGGACCATTACCGAGATGTAAACGTCAATGGTCAATGGCAAATGGCAAATGGCAAATGAATGAGACTCCCGAAGAAACCCTGCGTCGGCTGCAATGGACTGTGCTAAAGCCCTTGGCGGCAGCGTTGGGCGGGAATGAGCGATCGCTGGTGCGGGCCTCGGCAGCCGACATAACCGAGGTACGGGCATATCAACCCGGGGATGACATTCGTCATATCGACTGGAACATTTCGGCGCGTCTTGATGAACCTTTTGTACGCGAATCCTATGAGGCGCGAGCACTGGATGTATGGCTTTTGGTGGATGTCAGCCCATCGGTGCAATGGGGCACCGTAAAGCGTTTAAAAATCGTGCATGCCATTGATTTTGCGGTCGCGGCGGGCTATGTCCTGGGGCGGCAGGGCAACCGGGTAGGCGCAATGGCGTTTGCGCAACAGCCATTCCGTTTTGTGCAACCAGCCTCGGGCCAGCGCCATTGGTTGCGTCTAATTCGCGAGTTGCGCGAGGCTGCACACGAGCAGCTCGCCAATCGAGGACAGGTTGGCAAAACCCAATTGAAGTTGGCGCTCGACGAGGCCGCGCGGGCGATTCAGAGCAAATCGCTCGTGTTTGTCATCAGCGACTTTCTGGGCCCACATGACTGGATGTCTGCGCTGCGCCACTTGGACCACCGCCACGAGGTGGTGGCCGTGCGGCTCCTCGACCCACGCGAGGAGACTTTGCCCGATCTGGGCCTGCTGACATTTGCGGATGCCGAGACTGGGCAACAACTGATGGTGAACACACACGATCCCAAGTTGCGCGAACGCTATCAGCAAGCGGCACAAACCCGCACGCAACAACTGCGCAAAGACATTGCTGTCAGCGGCGCAGATCTGATTGAGCTGAACACGAACGAGGAGTTGCTATCCGTGCTGACCCACTTTTTGGGTGGGCGGCGGTTGCAGCGAGGTGCGCGCGCTAAATGACATTTGAATGGCCGTTTTTGCTCATAAGCTTGCTGTTGGTGCCAGGGTTAATTGCGCTGTATCTGGCTGCCCAGAACCGACGACAGGCTCAGGCCGTGGTTTTTAGCGACCTGGATCTACTGCGCCAAGTGTCAGGCAACGGGCCGGGCTGGCGACGGCATATACCAGCCGTTTTATTTTTGCTGGGCTTAATGGCAGTATTGGTTGGCTTGGCTCGCCCCAGTGCTACGCTACGCCTGCCCCGCCAGCAATCGGCTGTCGTGTTGGTAATGGATGTCTCGCCGTCGATGACGGCGACCGACTTACAGCCGAATCGACTAGATGCGGCCAAGCAGGCGGCGCGTAATTTTGTGGGCAGCTTACCAGCCAACACTTCCGTTGGGTTAGTCTCATTTAGTGCCAAGGCCAATCTGAATGCGCCATTAACACGCGATCACGAGGCAGTCTTGCAGGCGCTGGCCTCGTTGCGCACCGATAACGGCACAGCGATTGGCGATGGTTTGTTGCAAGCGCTTGATCATATTGCAGCGCAATCGTTGACCGAGCTACGCCCCATCACCTCACTGAGTGACCGTTCGCCAGTGTTAATCATTTTGTTGTCAGATGGTGAGTCGACCGAAGGCACACCGCCATTGCAGGCAGTGGCACGGGCAGCGCAGGCACGAGTACAAATTAACACGGTTGGCATTGGGCAGCGCGGCCGGCGCACGGCTATTTCGAACAGCACCCAACAGGTCGGGCTGGATGAATCTACGTTGCAAGCCATCGCGCAACAAACCGGCGGGCGTTATTTCTACGCTGCCGAGAGTCGCCAGTTGGAGCAGATTTACAGCAATCTCGGCTCCCAGATGGGTTGGGTTGAGGAAAACACCGAAATTACGGCTCTCTTCGCGGGGTTAGGCGCAATTCTGATCATTTTGGCCGCCATACTTAGTCTGAGATGGACAGGGCAAATGTTGGGGATTTGAATACATCCTTTGTACGGCACACAGACCGGGAAATCGCGCTACATTTCCAGTATGGCGACATTTCCCTCTTATATCCACCACGCCCTACGACATGCACGCAGGGAAGGCCGTTATTATCTGAAGCAGAGTGATGCAGCCGCAATATGTTTTGATGTATTAGCCGACTTTCCAGATTGTCGCGAAGCGAAGGAACTTATTTACGAAATCTTTTGCGACGAATGGTTGATCTATAGGAATCGCATCATGAATTTTGAGCGGGCGGAGGAATACGATGATCGACCTCATTCCCAAAGATATCGGCTGGCAGTATCGTTTAGGCATTTGAGTCATTGGGAAATACTTGATGAGGACGGCGAGCGGATATTCCATGACGAAGTTCCAGATGAACTTTTGGATGTCGAGGAATTGCTGGAAGATGGCAAGATGCAATTGTTTGTGGCCTATTGCATGGGGCATGAGCCGAGCGCCGATTACGCTTGGCCGCGCTTTATGGAGGCCGCCAAAAAAGCCATGGACCCAACAGCAGCGCTGATGTGGATCGCGGAAGAATATACTGAAAATGGCTATTTTGCAGATGCCGCCGATGTGCTAACCGAGTTGTGTAGTAGTGAGCCTGATTACGCTCCCGCGCGACGGTTGTTGGTCGAGGTGCGCTGGTGGCGCGACTATGGTGCAGCGTTGCCATGGATACCCCCGGCGGGCGATGGCTCACGCTTTCGGCGCCTCTACCCGCTGTTGTATCCTGATCGAAAACCGCCCGATGAGGAGCTGGAATATTTCTTGGGGCGCATGAAGATCGTCGGCACTGCGCCCACTTGGGAGCCAAGCGTAAATCGAAACATCCAATCGTGGTTAGATGCCATCATCCCAGATGAGCCACTGCTAGAGCGTGAAGATTTTGTTGATTGGACTTACCTCGACGAGATGACGATTGAGGAGTGGCAGTGTAAGTTCAGCTTTGAGGAACTTCCCGAATCGACTCAGCAATCTATTCAAAAGATGCGAGAAGATCCCGCTGTGGGCGCCCTGGAGCGGTGCGAGCGCCATATGCAGGATGTACGTGGGAAGCAATATCGTATGTCGCTGATCGTCGAGCCAGATGTACCAAAAAACAACAAGCCGATTGATCGTGATGAGGAATTTGACGATTATGATGATGATGAAGAGGACGAGGAAGAGCTTGACGAAGGTGAAGATGATGATGAAGATGATGAGGGCGAAGAAATTGAAGACGAAGGTAAAAAGAATGGTCCTGCGTCGGATTTAGAGGTATGGGCACGCAATCTTGGCGACGATGACGACGGTGGCAATCAGGGTGGCGATGATGATTTGGGTCATGATCACTTTGACGACCAAGACAAGGTGCTTCCAATCTGAGCGCAGGGTGTGAGACGTGAAGCGAAGGGCGAACGAGTCTCTGTTCGCCCCTCGCCCTTCGCTTCACGCCCCTCGCCCCACGCATTAAGGTATCCGATCTGGGACTTGCAACTGCGGGACCAAGCCAATACGGACGATAGTATTCGGTTCGGTTACCACGGTCGAGTAGCCAAACAGCGGCACGCTCAGGCGGATTGGGCCGTCATTCGTAATGGCAAAGCGCACTCGCCCTTCGCCATCAGTAAATGCTTGTCCCAACGGCGTTTGGGTATTCTCATCCAGGATGCGTACCGAGACATTGGCAATCCCCTCGCTGCGATCCAGCAAGCCATTTTTGTTTTGGTCCGTAAATACCTGTACGTCAAGTGAGATGGGCATTGGCGTGGGCGCCGGTGTGGGTGTAGCGATGAGGTTGCCCCCAATCGGTGGCAACTCGCGCACCGGCAAGTTCTGGGCTAGCCGCGGGGTGGGGAAGGGAGTCAGGGTTGCCTCAGGTGGGATGGGCGTAGGCGGGACCAGCGGAGTGGGCGTGAATAGCGGCGTGGCCGAAGCAATAGGCGTGGGAGTGTTGGGCAGGCCAATGGTGCATTGCAATGCATAGGTTCGGCCAGCCGCTTCGTTGGCGCGCGGCAGGATAACTTGACCGACCAAAATATAGGCATAGCCGGTGTAACCCGATAACCACGACACCCGGCTGGCAAAGTTGCCGCGCTGAAACTCGGCCTCGTTAATATTGTCATTGCCGGTGATGCCGGAATCGTAGTTGGACTGGCTATAGATAATGATGTTGGTATCGGTGCCTTGCGATAGATCGAGTGTTTCGCAGGTGTAATACAAGCCCTGGCGTACGGGCAACCGAAAGAAATCGTTGTCGGGAGTGTCCAGGCTGGGCGGTTGATACGGCACAAAGTTCAGGTTGGAATACTTAGTGTTGGGTGCGATGAGTGTCGAGAAGCTGAAGTCGCCGTTGTATTCAAACTGATCAAAGCCACCTGGGAAGGCGGTAGCAGGGACGGGTGATGTAGTGGCTACTGGTGTGTTGGTAGCAGGCAAGGGGTTTTCGACCACACTGATGCTGTATGTCTGGCCGGTTCCGCGCGGGGTGGGATCTTTATTCCAGACCTTAATCCAATAGATGCCGTCCGCCGGCGCAGTCAGATCAAATTGCGATTGGCGCTGGGTGGGGGCAATGTCATCGTTACTGCCTAGCAGGTTGGGCACATTATCGGGACGGTTCACTAAATAAATGTCCGACCCACGGGGTGGCGGCTCTTTAAAGATAAAAATCTCGGTGTCGACACCAGGCGAGATAGACGTAGCAATGCGATAGATGCCGCCGCTGCCGCCCAGCGAGACATGTTTGCGGGCATAGAAGAAATACCAGTCCACATCGCCATTCTCGCGCGTGCCCACCGGATAGGGCGTGCCGTCGATGACTGGGCCGGTGGGCGTAAAGAAATTGACATTTTGAATCTGGCTACCGATGTTGATATAGCTGACCTTGCGTGTGTCTACTAAGTCTGGGGTGTCATTGGGTTCGTAGGCGTCGATTGTGCCGGGAATAGGCGTTACTGTGGGTGCAGCGACGACAATTCCCGCAATTACATAAGACACCTGGTAAACCAAATAGTCCGGACGGGTATTAAATACTTTGAAGTAAGCAGTGACGGCTTGAGACGTTGATGTGTTGCTAATGACAGAAACCGCACTAGTGAGTCCACCTGAAGTGGTTCCGGATGGATTATTTTCAGCGTTGATATAGCCGGTGATTGAGATGCCTCCAACCGAGGCTGAAGTGGATGCGGTCAAGGTGATAACACTTGCCGCAGGCAGTGACACAATATACCAATCTGTATCGGCTGGATTGTTGTCTGCTGTGTAAAACGTCAGTCCTGTCGACGTTAACGCATCTAACGATTTGCCCTGTGCAAACGTATCGTTTGGTTCTTTGTAGTCAGAGCAAAGTGTACCGGCTACCGGTGTGGCAGTCCCTGGACCCGCTATGCAGGGCGCGTTGGGTTCAGCGTGTACTGGAAAGGCAGACAGTAGGGAAAATCCAGCCCCTAAACTTGTGCTACCAACGGCTAGACACAGCAATAGACGCACTATGCTGTTAACCCACCCCCGATGTAATGTTTGATGTTGCATGTCTTCGTGTCCTGATTCTGATTGACTTACATTGTGCAACAAGCATCCTGGGCGGAGGAGTGCGGCGCTTGAGTGAACCCATAATTAGAGTCTTTCCGCACTCCAAAGTCGAATGAACGCTCTACACCGAAGCTTTTGCTGCGAGAATAAACGCTCCTTCGACTACGCCGCGCAGACCTAGCTTAACGATAACTTCGTGAAAATGCGCGCAGCTCCGCTCAGGATGCTTTACGTAACGTAAGTGATTAATCCACTGCCACCAGATTGTAAACGCATCATCTTTAGTTTCCTTAACAATTGCACTCCTACGAAAGACTGAAAGAATGTCACAATAAAATCCACTCGCTATTTCAATAATTATGTCACTAAAACAGTATGTTATGTAAAATAACGGGTTGTTTTGCGCTGCAAATCGACAATTATGTTAATCCATTTGCACAAACATAAGACTTTAGGTATCCTTGATACTACATGCACATCGAACGCGCCACCGAAGATATCTACATCTTCACAAGCGATCGCTATGCCCAAGTGACAGCCAGCCTGATCGTGTCAGGCAACACAGGCATTTTGATTGACGCTATGCCCTATCCGGAGGAAGCCGCCCAAATTGCGCTTCTAGCGCATCGGCGCTGTCCGGACGGCGTTCGCTATATTATCTATACCGGTCATGAGGCCGATCATATCTATGGCGCGTATCTCTTCCCCAAAGCGGAGATAATCGCGCACACCTACGGCCGCCAACAGATTCTGGAACACGGCCAAAAAGCGCTCAATGACGCCAAGGGGCTTTATAAAGAGTTCGAACACGTAACCTTACGCATTCCGACGATCACGTTTGAACAAGGCACATTTACGTTGCGCTTGCCCGGCAAGACGCTGGAGATCTTCCCAAGCCCAGGCCATACTCCCGATTCGTTGTCGGTACTATTGCATGAAGAACGCTTGTTGTTTGCGGGCGATACAGTGATGGCTGTGCCCACGATTGCACGCGGCAATATCAATCAACTGCGTGACTCGCTCAATAAAGTGGCCAACATGCAGTTGGAGAGCATCGTGCAGGGCCATGGCGAAATGATCTTGCGTGGCGAGATCAAAGAGATGATGCGCCGCAGCGTGCATTATCTGGAAAGCTTGCAAGTCAGGGTGCAAAAGCTGATCGAGAGCGGCGCGCCACGCGATGCAGCCCGGACCATCACGATTGAATCATGTGGTTTGTCGCGGGTGCTATTGAACGGGGTGGTGGTGCAATTGCACATCGCCAACGCGCTATCCGTCTACGACCGGATGAAGAGCGGGGATATACCCCTGCTGTCTGCCGCCGAAATAGCTGCTGCGACCCTTCCCGACACCCCGACCCGGAAATCCAGCACCAAAGCTGACAAAGCGGCTAAGGCTGAGAAAGCAGCTGAAAAGATTGTTGAGAAAGTTGAGAAAGTCGTCGAAAAGGTTGCGCAGCCTATTCCACCTATTCCACCTATTCAACCTGCCAAAGTGGGCAAGCCAGCGGTAAAGAAAACTACAAAATCAGTGATCGCACCGAGTGCAGCAGGCAAAAAGGCCGCTCCGCCGACGGTGCATCGCACGCCAACCACGCCAGCGCAGACTGGCAAAAAAGGGCGCTAGCACATGAGCGTGATTCAGGCTGCACTGATCGCGCTTGCCTATGCGTTTGCACGCTCTTCGTTCAACGCCGGGTTAGGCTGGTACGTCTTATCACAGCCGTTGGTGGCGGGCAGTATCGTTGGGTTGCTGCTGGGTGATCCGCTGCGGGGTGCAGCGATTGGCGGGGTGCTGAATCTAGCCGCACTGGCTCTATCGCAACTCAAACTCTCGCTAGAGCCGGATATCGCGCTGGTGGGCTATGTCGGTGTGCCGCTGTTGCTATTTGGCGGGCTGGATGCTCACTCTCCGCAAGCCAGTGTTGTTCTGGCCAGCCTGACTGCGCTCGGTGTGCTATTAAATTTTTTGCGCAATATCGGCAATACCATGCTGGCGCACTGGGCCGATTACTTTGCCGAGGGCGGCGAGTTTGCTGCGATTAGCGTCATTAACATCGTGTTGTCGCAGGCATGGCTGTTTGCCCTCTCGTTTATCCCAGCCCTATTAATGCTACGGCTCGATCCGCAAATGATCTTCAACGCAATAAACAGCATTCCGGCTTGGGTACAGCAAGCGTTGCAATTGTGTCAATATTTGTTAGCGGCACTAGGGATTGCGCTCAGCTTGCGCCTCATCATGCAAGGCAGCGCTATCGCCTATTTTGTGCTGGGTTGGTTAGTGGCGCAATGGCTAGGGCTGGTGCCTGCCACGCTGTTTGGTGCGAGTTTGGCGATAGTTCACGCTTATCTAGCCCGCAAGCGCATCGAATCGAACAAAGAAATGCTGGTGCCAGACACGTTGCCTTTGGATCAGGATGCGGACGAGATTGAATCGCCGCGGTCACTGGCTGCGACCCAGCTCACCAGCTCCTTTTTATTGTGGATGTTCTTCCACAATGCTGCGCAGAACTTTGAGCGTGGTCAGCACATGGGGTTTGCCACCGCACTGACACCGATAGGGCAGCAGGTGTGCACCACACTGTTTGAACGAGCGTCGTTTTTGCGGCGGCATCTCACCTTATTTATCAGCGAATGGCCGGTGGGCGGGCTGTTGGTTGGGGCCAGTGCGGCCTTGGAAGAACGCCGCGCCAACGGAGATGCCATCGGTGAAGCTGAATTTGCCGGTGCCAAAACCAGTATTATGGCTAGCCTGATGGTGCTGGGCAACGTTTTGGTCGTCGGTGTGATTACAAGTCTGTTTGTAGCGATCGGGGCCAATCTGGCGCAGCGGCCCAGCCTGCTTGGCACGTTGTTTTTTGTGATGGCGCAGTCGGCCATGATCATCGGCATCGCCTTGTTTTGCTTTCGGTTGGGTTATCTGCAAACCCGCTCTTGGGCAACTTGGGCGCGCGCGAGTGATTGGCTACGGGCAGGGTTGTTTGGCGCAGTCCGACTGGGCACGTTTGTGTTGGGGGCATTGCTGATCGTGTATGTGCCGCTGCAGCTGCCAGAGACGGTGCGCATTACGCTGGGCGAAGCCAGCTTGTCGTTACGAGCACTAAGCGATCAATTTGCAGCGCATATCTTGTCGTTGCTGGTGACCTTGTGGCTGTGGTGGCAACTGCGTTACAAACGCGCTAATGACATGACGTTAATGTTGTTGTGCGCTATTACACCCTTTGCGCTGTGTTATTTGGCGAGTCTGTTGGGGTGGGTGTGAAAGGCAAATCCAACGCATATTATGCGCTGATTGAGGCGCTGCGCCAACCGGGATGCCCTATC
>JANMVQ010000006.1:0-3607 GCA_031392845.1 Chloroflexota bacterium | reverse complement strand
CACGATAGACTGGCATTGACCCTGCCCAGCCCGTTGCACGATATCCAATAATAATGCTTGCTCAGGGGCGCGCCCGATCAAGGGGGTATTGGTATGTGGAGACAGTGATTCGGGTTGTGACCATCTGGATGAATCCTGTTGCGCGATAGGTTGAAAGCACGAGGTGGGTGCGCTTTTGCCCTTGAGCTGTAGAGAGGGCAAGGGTTGCCAGATAATGGAAGAGGTTGCGCCCGCTTGGGTGGCCTCATCAACCAAGGCTTGCCCCCATCCGGCATGTTGCATTAAGCGGGCCGCAATATTCACCGCATCCCCCATCACGGTGTATTCATGGCGTTGGGCCGCTCCCACATCTCCACAGAATAGAGTGCCGGTGGCGATGCCGATGCGCACATTTTCCCCTAGTTTACCTAATAGAGTCAGTGCGCAGCGGGTCGCCCGTTCCGCATCATCCTGGTGCATCACGGGCGCACCGAACAGCGCCAACACCCGCAACCCTTTGTCGCCACTGTCCAGGCGTGTGACATTGCCATCGAATTGGTGGACAATTGTTATAACAGACCGACTCGGTCTTGGTCGCATACCAACAAACATCACCGTGACTTTGCGGTGTTCGTTGACCAGTGTGCCTTGTCCACTGAGCACACGGTTGGCCAGAGCAGGGGGGATGAAGCGTTGTAACGATTCCTCCTCCCCCTCGACAAGCTTCGGGGTCGTCGGACTGACATTGATTTGAGTGCGGGGGGGCACAAAGGTATCGCCAATCGGCTTTACACTCGCATGCCGCACTACCTCCCCACGCCCGGCCTGTTGTTCGGCTTGCCCGGCCCATAGCAACGCGTCGCCACTGACAAGGAAACGGGCTTGTCCGGTGTCATCTTCGACAATCTGCGCGTTGAGTGCGCCAAAGCTTAACCCAATCTTGATGCTGAGGGCAAAGCTGCCGCAACGGGTATGCACCTGGGTGTAGGCTTGGGCCTCCTGTTGCATGGCGATGGCGCAGTGATGGGCAAGTTGGGTTAACTGTCGCCTGCGGGAGGGAGGGCCACGAAACGCAATCGCCAATGCATCCCCCCCAAAGCTCACGATATCGCCACCGTGCTGTCCTACGATCTTTATGAGCGCTTCGAAGAAACGATTGATCACCCCGGTCAACTCTTCTGCCCCGGCATTGCCGTGGATGGCAAAGGCCTCGGTCATGGCCGTGAAGCCGGATACATCCGCAAACAAGGCCGCCGCATGGGTGTGCATGTGCTTGCGCTGGCGTTGCAGCAGGTGAATCAGCAGATCAGGCACATACGGCTGGAGCGTGGCGGACATAGATGGATGTTACACAACTGGGCATCAAGCAGGCCATTGCAGCTCCACCCCTTGTTTGACCAACAGGGTTTGGTAGTCTGCCAAGTGCGTGCGGTCTTCGTGGACGGCATGGGGCAAGACCTGGTGGCGTAGACAATAAGCGGCTAGGGTGCCGGCGGCCTCCCCGATAGTCCATTCCACCGGATGTAGGCGATAACAACCGTTGGTGATGTGGGTGGTGCCGATGTTCTTGCTGGCGGGCAGCAGGTTCTTCATTCTGATCGGCAACAATGCCCCCAATGGAATCTGAAAAGGCAGGCTCTCGATATCGATGTAGGAATCACCTCCGGTGCTGGGATGCAGATCGATGCGGTAATAGCCGATGCCGACGCTATCCGGGAATATCTCGGCGGGTTGGGTGTGCCGGGCATGTGTGCCGATGTGATTCTCGGTCACCGTAAATTTAGCTTGGATGCGGCGTGACTCGCGGATGTATGGCGCTTTGGCCAACCCATCCGGTGTGCCCATCAGATCGGGGCGCAGATACAACCCGGGATGACCTTGTTCATGCTGCAACCAATAGAACCAGCAGCGCGATAGTTCGCGTGGGCCAGCCTGTTGATCGCCATCTAGCCAATAATCGTTCTGCGGCCAATTCACGATCGTTACCTCATGCGGCTCGGCGTCGGGTGGATAGTGGGCCCGGCTGAGAATGCGACGATAGCCAAACCAATCCAACTCGCCGGGTTGGCTGGCAAACAACGGCAGGGTGCGCGCTTGCAGGGTGATTGGATTGGGATAGGTCAAGCTGAACAAGGGCCCAGGCCATACCGGTGTGAGTGGGGGAACGTACTGGCACCACTGTTCATAGTTGGCAGGTTTGTCGATCAGGTAGCGGTCGTCATGACAATCGGGATCATAGGCCATCGCAAAGCACCAAGTAACCGATTGCACATTATCCGGGCGAACCAGTCGGCCAGCATGGGGTTCGCCGGTCTGCGCTTGAGACTCGCTTCCGCTGATATATTCGGTTCCACTCAGGGGCAACAGATCACCGGTCTCGCTGGCATCTAGGAAGTAACGGGCCGTCAGGGTCAGGGTATCGTGGGTGTCGAGGTGTCGCAGGGTTACCGAGCGGATGTGGGCATGATCAGTGTCGAGCGCTACCGCGATAGGGGCATGCCGTAACAAGATGTGCAACCGCCCTGCGCTGATGGCTGCGGCCAGCATGTCTTGCAGCACCGCCAGATACACGCGCGGTTCGGCGGACAAGCCGGATACCCAAGCATTGCCCGGGTTGAGGGCGTAACTGCGTTGGGCAATCTGGGTGAGGGGATAGTTACGGCGGTAGTAGTTGCGCACCCGTTGGCGGAACTGGCCGTAGCGGCGGGTGCAGCCATACCGTTCGATCCATGGGTGTTCATCTGGGGGCACGCCCTGCGCAGTAAGCTGTCCACCGATCCAATCTGTCGGCTCGCTTAGCACCACCCGATAGCCTAGCGCAGTCGCGGCCAGCGCGGCGGCGCATCCGCCCACACCCCCGCCCACGATCAAGATATCCGGTTCGATCATGTGTGTCATGTAGGGCTGATCGTACGTCGGGTGGGGCGTTTGCGCTAGTAGTGTTGTTCCTAGTCACGAATACACCCTCATCACAATCTGCCCAGGCAACAATACATCTGCCGCAGTCATCTGTGCGCTGGAGTCTCGACCCGACATTTGGCAATGCTGGGCGAGTGCGATTGTCCGCATACGATACTTACGGCGCTCAATACATCCTACGACCAGATGGGAAATTGATCGCGCTTGTCCAGCACTATATAGCATCCCGAGGGGTGCCCGTACCTGTTTCGAGTACGATTTCCTTAATCGATTCGGTTGGCCATATTGAAGCGTCAATTTCCTCACAAGGTCTGATCATTGCCGATGGTGTCCAATCGGACAACAAGCTACTGGCTGGTGGAATCCGCTATAACACTGATCTGAGTGCCGATTCAACATTCACGACTCAGGGCTGGGCAGATTTACCCGAACATTTTGGCAACCAAAGAAATTTCATTCTTAGCGACGACAAGTTGCTTGTAGCAGGTGATGACCTGTCCGCATTCCCATCATCGATGCCGTTACGATAATATTCTCAACACCCCACCATTCAAGGACGACGAATTAGCCGGACATATCATGGAAGCCTTTAGCCGGGCATGGTCATCCATCAAAGAAGGGCCACGCTTTCAAAGCGTCGCCTATCCAGCCCTATTACTTCTAATCCAAGCAAAAAAGACCTTGCCAGAGCTATATTTACTATTGGAAG
>JANMVQ010000581.1:0-2095 GCA_031392845.1 Chloroflexota bacterium | reverse complement strand
CGAAGACAAAAATCAGCGAATGTACTGCCGCATTGTTTGGCGCAGTCTCGTCTCCTAGCAAAAAAGTCGAAGGGTATCGCAGCCCAATTATTCAGATGCGCCAGCATTTTGATCTGTATGCGAACTTGAGGCCGACCAAAGAACTGTCGACGACCGATGACCGACGACCGACAACCGTGGTCGGTGATCGGTCATCGCGTGTCGATCTGCTCATCGTCCGCGAAAACACCCAGGGGCTCTACGTCCAGCGCGAATACCAGCGCGGGGATGAGGCCGTGGCCGAGCGCGTCATCACCAAAGCAGCTTCGGCCCGCATCGGCAAAATCGCCCTCGAACTCTGCAACGCCCGCACCCGCAAGCAACTGACCATCGTCCATAAGGCCAACATCCTGCCGCTGACCGATGGCACATTTAGAGATGCCGTGCGCGGTGAGGCCGCAGCTTTCCCCGACATCAAAATCAACGAGGTGCTGGTGGACACCGCTGCCATGCTATTGGCGAGTAAGCCGGAGCAGTTCGATGTCATCGTCACGACCAATCTGTTTGGCGATATTTTGAGCGATCTGACCAGTGTGTGGGGTGGCGGCATGGGCGTTGCACCATCGCTCAATATCGGCACCCATGTCGCGATAGCCGAGCCAGTCCACGGCAGCGCGCCGGATATCGCTGGCAAAGGCATCGCCAACCCGTGCGGCTCGATCTTGGCCGCTGCCTTGCTCTTACGTTATCACTGGCACATGCCTGAGCAGGCCGACCGTGTCGAAAGCGCCGTCTACCGGGCGATTGAAGCTGGCACCCGCACCCCCGATTTGGGTGGCAGCGCTACCACCCAGCAAATGAACCAGGCGGTGTTGAAGAATATAGAGTCATAAGTCACGAGTCAATAATTCAGTAACTCGAAAGCCCGGACTTATGACTTGTGACTTATGACTTGTGATTCCCACTCACTTACCAAAAATCTCACTCAATGGACATGCGAAGCCGGGCAACACATCCTCACCATCGAGCTGCTCGTCACCCTCAATCACCTGCAGTTTGCGGTTGGCACGGTAAATCAAGGCACGACGGCTGCGTGGGTGAATGACCCAAACCAGTTGCGTGCCGTTTTCAAGATAGATTTGCGCTTTATCTTCGATATCACTAATCAGATCACCTGGAGAAACAACCTCGACAGCAAGGTCAGGTGCAAAGTGTCCAAACCCTATTGGGATTTTTTCATTCTGAAACTTCCCATTAGACGCAAAGGAAACGTCAGGTGATAGCACTTGTCCAGATGGCAACTCGTATCCCGCACTAGATGTGTAAAGTGATCCAATCGCGTGTTCTTGTAAATACAGCCGGATACGAAAATACAACTCGCCTGCAATATATTCATGGTACATCCCTGCCGGTGCCATTTTCACCTCTCCTTCAAACAGTTCATACTTGCGCCCATCGCGTGGCATGTGGTACATACTCTCAACCGTCACCGGCTGCGCATCCGCGCCAATTGGCACCGGTGTCTCACGGCCCATCACATTTTGCTCTGCCATATCTCACCTCCGACTATTGACTGGTGACTGCTAACTCCAAACGATTATAGGTTTCATCTCATCTATCTGCCATACAATTAGTGGATGCTCTCTGAAGCATTTCTTGCGTCACTCCGCAGCCTGCGATTGCATTCGCCACGTCGGCGAGTCGGTAGCACCACCGGCGAGCGCCGAAGCATTAAGCGTGGGCGCTCAGTTGAGTTTGCCGACTATCGCAACTACACTCCCGGCGACGACCCACGCCGTGTGGATTGGAACGTGTATGCCCGCCTAGAACGCCCCTATATCAAACTATTCGAAGACGAGGAAGATCTAACCACCCATTTGCTGGTCGACACCAGCCCCTCTATGCACTGGCGTGACGAAGACGAGGAAGTTACCTCTAGCAAATGGCAACGTATCGCCGAGCTTGTCACAGCGCTTGGCTACGTCACATTGGCCTCTGGTGACAAACTCATCGTAGAAGCCAATAACGGCCAACGCTATGGCCCCAAACGCAGCGGGGCAGCCATGGCCGATCTGGTTAAGTTTGTTGAGCAACTCTCGACGCCCCAATCTCCTAA
>JANMVQ010000336.1:0-20132 GCA_031392845.1 Chloroflexota bacterium | reverse complement strand
TATGCGATTAAGGGCGAGGACAACGCCACATATTACAAGCACTTGAATGCCGCGCTGGATCATCATCCGCAAATCACAATGGACGATGGTTGCGATCTCGTCAGTGTGGTGCACAAAGAGCGTGCTAAACAAGTCCCAGAGATTCTGTGCGGCACCGAAGAGACTACCACTGGAGTCATTCGTCTGCGCGCCATGAGTGCCGACAAAGCCTTGCGCTTTCCGGTGTTGGCGGTCAATGACAGCATGACCAAACATTACTTCGATAATCGTTACGGCACCGGCCAAAGCACGATGGACGGGGTGATTCGCGCTACCAACATTCTGTTGGCAGGCCGCACAGTGGTCGTGAGTGGGTACGGCTGGTGCGGACGCGGCGTAGCCTCGCGCGCGCGTGGCCTGGGCGCATTGGTCATCGTAACCGAAGTGAACCCTATGAATGCACTGGAGGCACTCATGGACGGCTTCCAAGTCATGCCGTTGCTCGAAGCAGCCAAGAAGGGCGACATCTTCCTCACCGTGACAGGTGACAAGAACGTACTCAACAAAGAGCACTTTGAGGTCATGAAAGATGGTGCCATTCTCGGCAACTCCGGCCACTTCAATGCTGAGATCAATATCCCGGCGATTGAAGCGCTTAGCGATGGCGAGGCCCCGCGCCAGATACGCCCCTTTGTGGGACAGTACACCATGAAGGATGGCCGCAAAATCAACCTGCTCGGCGATGGCCGTCTGATCAACCTAGCCGCAGCCGAAGGCCACCCGGCCGCAGTGATGGATATGAGCTTCGCCAACCAGGCCCTCGGTGTGGAATACATGGTGCGCAACTACAAGTCGCTCACGCCGAATGTCTACACCCTCCCAGAAGATATCGATCGCGAGATCGCCCGCCTCAAGCTGCTCAGCTTGGGTATCCACATCGACGCCCTGACCGCTGAACAGTCCAAGTATCTGGCCAGTTGGGAAGAAGGCACCTAGCACAAACACATCGCTATAACCAAGAATGGGACGCGGATTCTCAGGATAACAGGATGTTCAGGATAACAATATCCCAAAAATCCTGTCATCCGGCAAATCCGCGTCCCATTCTTTGTATCTTGATGTGAGAAGATTCATCCTATGAAGGTGAAACTGTTTGCTACATTAAAAGAGTGCGCAAAGACAAACGAGATTGAAGTAGTGTTGGACAGCGCCCTTTCGGTGTTGGCACTACGTGAGACGATCGCGAGGCAGTACCCCACTCTTGCACCGCTCATGACCCAATCACTGGTTGCCATCAACAAAGAATTCGCCTTTAACGCGGACACAGTGCAACCAACCGATGAAGTGGCCTTGTTTCCGCCTGTTAGCGGAGGCAATCCAAAAATGACGACAACCCTTCTCGACATCACCCCTAATCCCATTGACCTAAACGAGTTGCAACGCCGCGTGACCAGCGACGCAGATGGCGCCGTCGTGCTGTTTACCGGAACAGTGCGCGGCAAGACCGGCGCTAACGTGACGACCAAGTTGGAGTATGAGGCGTATCGCGAGATGGCCATCGCCAAACTACAACAGGTGGCCGACGAGATGCGCACCAAATTCGCTTTGATCCATGGCATCGTTTTAGTACAACGCATCGGCGAGATGCAATTGGGCGAACCGACAGTTGCAGTCGTGGTCAGCGCCGGACATCGCGGTGATGGCGCATTTGAAGCCGCCCGCTATGGCATTGATCGCCTCAAACAGATTGTGCCCGTCTGGAAGAAGGAATGGCGCCCCGATGGCTCCAGTTGGATCGAAGGCGACTATATCCCTGAGCCAACAGACCGACAACGATGAAAAAATCACCGCAGAGGCGTAGAGACCGTAAAGAAATGGTTTCATGCTCTATGTCTCTGCGCCCTTTGCGTCTCTGCGGTAAACCTCCTAAAATTAGGGTATGACTCCACCTGACGATGAACGTTTACTTTCTGACCGCAACTGTTGGTTGGCCTCGGTTCGCCCAAACGGCAAGCCACACTTGATTCCCATTTGGTTTGTGTGGCACACCGAAAAGTTTTACATCTGCACGCAAGGTGAAAGCGTCAAGCTCAAGAACATGCGCAACAACCCGCGGGTCTCAGTCTCGCTTGAAGACGGCAACAAACCCATCATCGCCGAGGGGACTGCCCTTTTGACCAACGCCCCCCACCCTGCCGACGTCACGACTTTGTTCAAGCAGAAATACAACTGGGACATCAATACTAACGCCGATTACACCACTTTGATCGAGGTCACGCCAGAAAAATGGCTGAACTGGCAATGACGTCCTCGCTCTTCAGCCCGCTCACATTACGTGGGGTGACGTTTCGCAATCGAATTGGCATTTCACCCATGTGTCAGTATTCTTCGCATGAGGGTTTCGCCAATGATTGGCATTTCAACCATCTTGGAGCACGAGCCATCGGCGGCGCGGGCTTGGTGATGGCCGAGGCTACGGCCGTCGAAGCGCGTGGGCGGATCTCTCTATTTGACCTCGGTCTGTGGCACGATGAACATATAGCACCATTGGCCCACATCGCTACACACTTAAAAGCACACGGCGCAGTAGCGGGCATCCAACTAGCACACGCTGGGCGCAAGGCCGGGACGGCACGACCGTGGGAGGGGGGTGGACCATTAGATGACCAGACTGGCACCTGGGACAGTGTCGGCCCTAGCGCCCTTCCCTTTGCCCCTAGCTACCGCACTCCACAAGCAATGAGTCAGCAGGACATTGCGCAAGTGCAACAAGCCTTTTGTGATTCCGCATTTCGTGCGGTGCGGGCTGGCTTTGATTTGATTGAGTTACACGGCGCACATGGCTATCTCATCCACAGTTTTCTTTCTCCCATCGCCAACAAACGCACTGATGAATATGGTGGTGGCTTTGACAACCGCACCCGTTTTGTACGAGAGATTGCCGAGCGCATACGTGCGATTGTGCCCGAACAACGGTTGTTGAGTGTTCGGCTGTCCTGTAGTGATTGGTTGCCTGAACAAGAGGCGTGGGACATTGAGCAATCCATCGAATTGTCACTACTGCTCAAAAAGATCGGGGTAGATTTAATCGATTGCAGTTCAGGCGGAATCGCGCCAGGTGTTTCGATACCAGCCACTCCGGGGTATCAAGTGCCGTTTGCAGAAGCCATTCGCAAAGCAGGGGTGCCTAGTGCGGCGGTTGGGTTAATCACCACCCCCGAGCAAGCCAACGCCATCATTGTGCAAGGTCAAGCCGACGTAGTCTTACTCGCTCGTGAGAGTCTGCGAGATCCCAACTTTCCACTGCGAGCAGCCCAGGCACTGGGAGTTGCAGGGCCAGTGCCGCCACAATATGCACGGGCATACTAATACCTAAACTCGGTTTTAATACGGCTTGTCCGGCTTAGGGTTATCGCCGCAATCCGGCAAATAGATTTTGTAGGTCGCACTACCACTGCCATTCACAGTCACTGTAATCGTTCGGCTCAGTGATATCCATCAAAAGATTCATGTGCCCCAATCTGGGTATAATCATCAGACCGAACAATTGTTCGATATAGTTATGACTACATCTAAAAGCGATCCAATTGTCGTCGAGGGGCTAAGCAAAACATATCAGGTCAGCGACCGCGAGGGCGGTTTTGGCGCGGCGATGCGCAGCTTGGTCAAACGCAAGTTCAAAGATGTTAAAGCCGTACAGGAAGTCAGCTTTCGCATTGGCGCAGGCGAGATTGTGGGCTTTTTGGGGCCAAACGGGGCTGGTAAAACCACCACCCTCAAAATGCTAGCAGGTTTGCTTTACCCAACTGGCGGCAATGCGCAAGTGTTGGGCTTTACACCATGGGAGCGCCAGGCGGACTATCTGCGCGCCATGACGCTGGTCATGGGCCAGCGCAATCGGTTGTCCTGGGATATTCCGGCAGCGGATTCGTTTTTACTCAATCAGGCCATTTATAAGATCAGTGACGCTGATTACAAAAAGACATTTGGTGAGTTAAACGAATTGCTCGAGCTAGAAACGATTATTCGAAAACCGGTTCGTCAACTGTCGCTGGGCGAACGTATGAAGTGCGAGCTTGCTGCTGCATTACTGCACCGCCCACAAGTGCTCTTTTTGGATGAGCCAACAATTGGCCTGGATATCGGTGCACAAGTGCGTATCCGCAAGTTTCTGCGCGAGTACAACCGACGTAATGGCGCGACCATTATTCTGACCAGCCACTACATGGCCGATGTGACTGCGCTATGCGAACGCATTGTTATCATCCATCATGGTCGCCTGAAGTACGACGGCGGCCTACAAGATTTGGCCCGTCGTATCGCGCCGTATAAGTTGATTGGCGTGACCATTGACAATTGCTTGGACTGCGACCTGAGCACTTATGGCACACCGGTGCCCAGCACGGTAGAAGGCAAGCAGATGATCCAGGTCAAAGCCGCCGAAATTGCATCGATTACCGCACGGCTGCTGGCCGAACAAACTGTGCAAGATTTGACGATTGAAGACCCGCCTATCGAAGATGTGATTGAGCGGGCATTTGCTGAATAGGTAAACCAAAGAAATTCCCACAGCCTGGAGAGCCATTTTTCTCTACATCAAAAGGCTGACGGCCCAATTGACAGGTCATAATCCATCTTAAGGTGCACCCCAAAGAACGGCTCCGGCTCTACACTTTTACATATTTTTGCAAGATCGTTGAAATACGGAGCCTATATGAATATTCGTTCTCAGTTGAGAATTATGAATGCAGCTACTGCCATTATCGCAATTGCATTGCTGGCGGGTTGCAGTTACCTGAAAGATGTGAAGATGCCGACCCTACCCAGCAGTGCACCTGTCTCTATAGAGGTACATCAGCCCACCTTCACCCCAGTCCCGACGCAACCCGCATCTACCGCTACGCCAACAGCAGCACCCGTCGTCCCGACAGCTACCGCAGTAGAAGTTGTTGCGGTCGAAGCGACACCTGTTCCCATTGCCGTTGTCGAACCCCAAAATGCGTTCTGGGCCGTCACCTCAGAGCAAGCAATTTTATTTGAAAATCGCACCATTCCGGCCGGGGAGCCCTATGAAACAAATGTGGAATTGGGCGAAGTGGCTCAGGCCGCTTTCACGGTGTATAGCCTGAAAGAAGTGCAGTTCAAGGTTGTGGCACCCAACGGTCAAGTGATTGACCCAGCATTTGTGAGTGCCTATCCGAACTACGGCAGTCTAAACGCCTCGGCCAGTACACCCAATGGCCCAGAGGGTCGAACATATCAATACATTATCAATGCCCCACAAGAAGGCGTATGGAAACTGTCGGTTAGCGCAGAATCGACTACGCCGGTGGGCATGATCGCTTCTATCAATTCACCGCTGATGTTGCGGTTTAACTTTGATAAAGGCAACTATGTGCCCGGCGATAAGGTGCGACTGGAGGCCAATATCGAGTACCGCGGAGCCGTGATCAAGCGCGGCACTACCATCAATGCGGCGCTAGTCATGCCGGATGGCACACGCCAAGCGATCGAGCTTGCTGATAACCGACGCAACGGCGACAACCGATCGCGGGATGGCGTCTATACCAGTGTGTTCGATGTGCCCAGCAATATCCCTATAGACAAACCCTACGTAACCATCGAGATCGCCGGTACATTCAAAGGCAGCGCCCGTAAAGTGTTCGCGAGCCTACCGGTAATCCCAGCTGGCATCAGTTTGGGCCGCATCGCCGAAGTTACAACTGATAAAGATGGTGACAACTTGATTGATACACTCACAATGAGCGTGACGCTGAATGTGGCTCGTGCTGGTAATTATGGGGTTAAAGGTGTTCTGTACAGTGCAGATGGCAAGGAACTAGGCAATGCGGTGTTCTCTTCATCGCAGAGCAAGCTGATATTAGAAAAAGGCGAACAAACAATCACGCTGAACTATGAAGGACGCTTTATTCGCCAGTTACAAGCCGATGGTCCATTCAAACTTGATGTGTCAATTTTTGATGAAAACAATAGCAATTTTCAAATTGTGAACTTGCCAGGAGCCTATACATCTTCGGCCCTGAAGTCCGAACAGTTTGAGTCACCCAACTTAAAAGTCGAAGCTGGCAAAGAAAATACTATCGACACCAATAAGAACGGCAAATTCGACGAACTGCGCATTTCATTGCCATTGAGTTTTGTCAATAAAGGTGAATATAAGTGGGAAGCCAAACTGGTGGATGAAGCAGGCAACCCTATTGAGACCATTACAGGCTCTGGCCAACTTGATACAAACACACCCTTGCTGCTTACATTTACCGGCAAAAAAATCCGTATCAGCAAACAAGATGGTCCATATACTCTACAAAATGTGCTGATCACCCAAATCGGCGGCGCAGGGGCGAGCGCGGGCGCCGATCTCTTCCAGAATGTCTATACAACCAAGTCGTATAAGAATACCCAGTTTGAATCGGCAGGACTCTGATAGAAATTTAAAATTAAAAAAGGGCGTACCGATATCAGTACGCCCTTTTTTATAATTTTGCCTTTTTAATTTTAAATTTTCTCTATTCTTCCGGCTCATTCCCATCATCTTCACCGATTTCGGGTTTGGTTTTCTGGGCATACTTGGTAGCATTGCCTTCAAAGATAGCTTTGCGAACCGCTTTCTCTAATTTGTCGCCCATTTCCTTGTGCTCATCCAGGTACGCTTTGGCGTTCTCGCGACCCTGGCCAATGCGGGTGCCTTCATACATAAAGAAGGTGCCTCGTTTTTCGATAATTTCCATTGACGTGGCTACATCGAGCATATCACCCATACGGCTGATGCCCTCGTTGTACATAATATCGAACTCACACTCGCGGAAAGGCGCAGCCACTTTGTTCTTGACCACACGAATTTTGGTGCGGCTGCCAGTAACCTCGCCGCCGGTCTTGATGGCCTGAATACGACGCACATCCAGACGAACTGAGGCGTAAAACTTAAGCGCCATACCGCCGGTGGTTGTTTCTGGGTTACCAAACATGATGCCGATCTTCTGGCGCAACTGATTGGTGAACATCACTGCGGTGTTGGTTTGCTTGATAACGCCTGACAAACGGCGCAGTGCCTTACTCATCAAACGCGCTTGCATACCCGGCTGGGCATCGGTGATTTCGCCTTCAATTTCAGCCTTAGGCACCAATGCGGCTACCGAGTCAATTATGATTACGTCAACGGCATTGGAGCGAATCAGCTGTTCGGCAATATCAAACGCTTGTTCGCCGGTGTCTGGTTGTGCCACCAGTAGATTGTCCACATCTACCCCGCAACGGGCAGCATACAGCGGATCCATGGCGTGTTCCATATCGATATAGGCAGCAGTACCGCCTGCTTTCTGGCTTTGCGCCACAATATGTTGGCAAACCGTGGTCTTGCCAGATGATTCGGGGCCATAGATCTCGGTGATACGTCCTTTAGGGATGCCACCAATGCCAAGTGCGATATCCAACGCCAAGCTACCAGTGGGGATAGCATCGACTTTCATGTGGGTAGCTTCGCCCAAGCGCAAAACTGCACCATCGCCATGAGCCTTCAAAATGGAGGCCAGCGCAATATCCAGCGCTTTTTTCTTGCCGTCTTCTTTTGCCATGTCTTGCTCCTTAAGTGTCAGATGGGCACACTTTTCACCCAATCCGGTTAAAAGATATAGTAGAACTTCTGTTCTGTTTGGATTATAACCAGTCTGTGCCTATACGCAAGAGGGTCTTTGGAAGTAAAAGTTTGGGGAGTATAAAAGCCTATACTTATTCCACCTTTCTGACTTCGCAATTCTCAATGCTTAGTGCCTAGTTTTGCGCTATCAGTTGCTCGCGCTCCGGACCGACACTAATCAGTGAGATGCGCACGCCAACCAGTTGTTCTAGCCGGGCAATATAGGCACGTAGGGCAGCGGGCAAATCGGCATAGTGACGCAACCTGCTCACATCTTCTTGCCAGCCAGCAATATCTTCGTAAATCGGCTGGCACTTAGCCAAAACCTCGCTATCTTGCGGGAAGTCGTCGATGCGTTGGCCGTCATATTCATAGGCCACAGCCACGCGCACGATAGGCAAACCACTGAGGATATCGAGCTTGGTCAGAGCCAACTCGCCGACGCCGTTCATTTGCACCGCATAGCGCAGCGCGACCGCATCCACCCAACCTACTCGCCGTGGGCGGCCGGTGGTGCTACCATATTCGTCCCACGGGTTCGAGCCTGTTCCGCGCAGCCGTAGTGCTAGATCGCCAGCCAGTTCGGTCACAAACGGTCCAGCCCCCACGCGAGTGCCAAATGATTTGGCCACACCGACTATACGGGTGATCGCCTGCGGCGGCACACCCAGCCCAGTCATCACACCACCAATCGTCGCATTGCTGCTGGTCACATACGGATACGTGCCGTGGTCAATATCAAGCAATACGGCCTGAGCCCCTTCCGCAAAAATATGTTTGTTTTCGCGCAGCGCTTGCTGCAACAACGCAAAGGTATTGGTCAACAATGACTTGAGCTGCCGCGCAGCATCCGCATAATCCGCCGCGACTTTATCCGCGTCGATCAAAGGCTGTCCCATCATCTGCAATTGCGCATTCACATCTTGGCTATGCGCATGCACTTGGTCGGCAAAACGTTCAGGGTCGTGCATCGCACCCGCCCGAATCCCCTCACGCTTGGCTTTGTCCATATAGGCAAATCCGATACCGCGTTTGGTGGTGCCGAGCGCTTTGGCGGTCGTCTCGCGTGCCGCATCTAAGGCCACATGGCCAGGCAGAATGACATGCGCCGCCTCACTTAGCTTTAGATTATCTGCAGAAACTTGCACCCCAGCGGCCTGCACCTCCGCAATTTCTTTGAGCAAGTTGAGCGGATTGAACACCACGCCGTTGCCAATCACATTGACCAACTCCGGGCGAAAAATGCCGGATGGAATCAAATGCAACTTCACCACTTGGGTGCCAATAGTGATCGAATGGCCGGCGTTGTCCCCGCCGTTAAATCGGGCCACAATATCGGCATCACCGGCCAGCGCATCAGTGATCCGCCCCTTCCCTTCATCGCCCCACTGCGCTCCTAACAATACTGTAATCGGCATGGATTTAATCCTTTTATCTGAATACCTTAGCTTTTTACTTTTTCCCGCGAATCGTGCTGACATCCACCCACAAATTCGCGAGTATTAGCGCGATTCGCGGAAAAACCTAAGGCAATCTGGCTTTTTGTTTAGCAACTGCAAGATTGCCCGTATTAAACACGCGAAAAAAGAGCGCAAAGATGCTTATCTCTGCGCTCCTTGCCGATCAATTATCTTCGGATTAAGGGTTTTGGGTAGAGGCTGTTAGTAAGATCAAACCGGTCTTACCCGATACGCACACCGCCGCGCCCCAGCCAAAATATGTTCAATGCGTTCCACCTGCACGTCCTCGCCCAGGACGGCCTGAAAGGTATCTAGCTCACGGCTACATAGCCCAACGCAAATTTTGGCGGCATCGCAAATAGGACAATGATTTTCGACAAACAATAGCATGCCGTCATCATCAGCTTTGACCTCGGCCATATAGCCTTCCGCCGAACGCAACCGTGCCAGGACTTTGAGCCGCTGTTTAATAGTTTCGCCAGTATTTACTTGAGCGCGATATCCAGTCAATTGCTCCTGCATACGCACATCGAGAAGCTTGTCCAGACCCTCTTGCCCAAAGGTCTTGGTCATGGCTTGCATCAGACTTATAGTCAACTCGGCGTATCCCTCTGGAAAGTGGGTGTTGGCCACTTCGGTCAGCTGCCACAACTTGGCCGGACGCCCCAATTGTCGCGCTTCTTCGCGAAAACTCACCCAGCCTTGCTTCTGCAATTCATACAAATGCTGACGTATGGCCATCGCGCTCACGCCCAATTGCGCGGAAAGTTGCGCAGAATCGGTGGCACCTTCTCGTTTCAGGATGTTGAGGATTTCGTGTCGGGTCCGTGTTTTGGCAACTGGTTTTTTATCAGGCATAGTGATAATTCGAAATATATTATAAAGAAAAATGTTGACAAATACAGGCGGGTGATCTATTCTTTTATAAAGAAAAATCTTTGCAAATAATAGGGTTGGCACTTTGAGTTTCACCCTGCTATAAATCAGGTTAGAAATAGGCGATTTCAGGAGGCATATGAACCGTTTTGTATTTGCTGCGAAACAATCCGATCTTCAGACGCGGGGGTGTATCACCACACAGGTAGATGGCCACACTGTGGCTCTATTTGCTTACGGTGATCACATCTATGCTATCGACAATCGTTGTCCACACATGGGGTTTCCGCTGCATGAAGGCAGCGTAAAGGATGGTATTCTCACCTGCCACTGGCACCATGCCCGCTTTGATTTGACCAGCGGTGGCGCATTCGATCTGTTTGCCGATGATGTACGCGCCTTCTCAGTAGAACTGCGTGGCGACGAAATCTGGATAGACGTTGCACCGCATGGTGATACACGGGCGCACCAAGAGCAGCGCCTGCACGATGGTCTTGAACGCAATATTCCGCTCGTCATCGCCAAAGCCGTGATTGGGCTACATCAAACATCAACAGAGCATGACACAGATGCATTCCGCATCGGCCTTGAATTCGGCACCCGCTATCGGCAGCAGGGTTGGGGGCAAGGGCTGACCATGCTGACCTGCTTGATGAACCTTATGCCGACACTCGCGCCGGATGATCGCGCCCGCGCCATGTATCACGGCTTGAGCGCGGTTGCCCGCGACTCCGACAACATGCCACCCCGCTTTACGGTGCAACCACTGCCCGGCAACACCAGCGATATGAATACAGATATTATCGAGACATTGACGCGCTGGTTCCGCCAATTCGTCGAAGTGCGCGACAGCGAGGGCGCAGAACGTTGCATCGTGTCGGCCATCCGCACCGGCGCAGACCAGCGCCAACTGGCCGGTATGCTATTTGCCGCCGCCACCGATCATCGTTATATTCAAATTGGGCACCCACTTGACTTCACTAACAAAGCGCTTGAAGCACTGGATCAAGTGGGATGGGACCCGCAGTTGGCCGAGCTGGCCCTAGCCAGTTTGGCGACGGGGTATACCGAGGCCAGCCGCATGGAGGAATCCAATGCCTGGCGCAATCCAATTGACTTAATTGAAATGCTGGCTCACACATTTGAGCAACTAGACGCCCTGCCAATGGCTCAAACACACGACGTAAGTCTGCAACGTGACACGCTTGTAGCCACTTTGCTGAGCGACGTACCCCAAGCCACAGTTGATGCGCTGCTGCAAGCACTGCAACACGGTAGCAGTCCGGTCGAGCTGGCTGGCGTGGTGGCCTATGCTGCCGCCCTGCGGATAGCCCGTTTCCATACCAGCAATGAATTTGGTGATTGGGATACCGCGCTGCACACCTTCACCTTTGCCAATGCGGTGCATCAAGGGTTACGGCGACTTCAATCCGAATCGTTCGCAACCTATCCGCCGCTTGTACGTGGCATCTTTGACGCGGCGATGAGCCTGTATCTGGATCGCTTCTTGAATGTGCCTCCAGCGCGGCTGCCTTCACTTAGCAACGCTGCCCTTGAACCGCTGGATACCTTGTTGCCGCTTCTCGATCGGCAACAACAAGTAGACGCCGCTGGCAATGCTGTCGCACAGCAGCTGTACAGTGGGGTAGATTCTGCAGAAGTCATCGCGCTGCTAGGCAAATTGCTATTGCGCGAAGATCGCGACTTTCACACGATTCAATGTGTTGAAGCAGCCGTGCGACAACACGAGCTGCTACGAGGCACACCCGAAGCCACCCATGTACTCATCGCTGCGGCGCGCTACCTGGCCGCGCATGCACCGACGATGCGCGCACAGGGCCAAACATTCAATATTGCCCAGCGGTTGGCGCGTGGAGAGCGTTTGTTTGAGGGATAAGTCATAACGATGTCATAAAATCAAGCGAAAGTTGTATCGAAGCCGATAAATTGCAAGTTAGAATCACCATTGCGTTATTCTTTAGCTAGGAGTCACTCTGTACATGTCAAGCATGTCAACAACGATGTCTGCGGCAAGCAGCCGACCGGTCTACTCGGCCAGTAAATTAAGTCAATGGTGCGATCGGCTGATCGAAGCTGGCTGGTTGGCAGCAATCATTGTCACCCCCCTGTTCTTCAATATCTATTCCAGCCGTGTGTTCGAACCGGACAAGCTAACCACTTTACGGTCCATTGCGTTGGTCATGGCCACGGCCTGGATCATCAAATTCTTCGAGGAGCGCAACAATCCCAATCGGGATATGTCCATTTCGTGGCGTACGCCACTGGTGTTGCCAACGCTGATTATGGTCATAATTTACATGGTCAGCACTGCCCTATCGGTTGCGCCACGCACGAGTTTGCTAGGCTCATATCAACGCTTACAAGGCACTTACACCACGTTTTCGTACATCATGGTGTTCTTCATGGTACTGCAAGGCTTGCGCACCCGTGCCCAGCTCGACCGCTTGGTGTCGCTGTTGATCATCAACTCGTTACCGATTGCCTTTTACGGCATGTTGCAACGCTACCAGCTAGACCCACTGCCGTGGGGTGGTGACACTACCGAGCGCGTGGCAGGCAATATGGGCAATGCCATTTTCATCGCGGCGTATCTCATCATGACATTCTTCCTCACCCTGATTCGGGTGGCTGATTCATTTATCAGTGTCATGACCAGTGAAGTGGCCCGCGTCTCAGACATTGTGCGCGCCTCAGCCTACATTCTCATTGCCCTGTTAAATGCCTTTGTCGTGCTGATTCTGTCTGGCTCGCGTGGCCCACAAATTGGCTGGATGGCCGGGCTAATGTTCGTGGTGCTGCTACTGGCCCAACTCATTCGCAAGCGGACCCTCCGCGCAGGCATCACGGTCGGCATGATTGGTTTGGGGCTGGTCAGCTTTCTCTTCCTGATCGGTTTGAACTCCAGCGATGCCCAGATATTCAAAGACTTACGCAAGCTGCCCTTTTTCGGACGGTTTAGCACATCCTTCAATACTGTGGAAGGCACCAACCTGGTGCGAGTACTCATCTGGAAAGGTGCTGTCGAACTCGTTGCGCCGCATGAAGCCCTCGACTTCCCGCCGACCGAAGCCAACCTTGAAGGCAGCAAAGATACCGTTAATAGCATTCGCCCACTGATTGGCTACGGTCCAGAGAGCATGTATGTGGCCTATAACCGCTTTTACCAACCTGAGCTAACCAAGGTTGAAGCCCGGAATGCCTCACCCGACCGCAGCCACAACGAGACGTGGGATTCACTCGTCATCACTGGCATCATTGGGTTTGCGGCTTATCTTTTCCTATTCGGCAGTGTGTTTTATTTTGGCTTCCAGTGGCTGGGATTGATGACCGCGCGCTTTGAGCGGGTGTTATTCCTTGGGTTATGGGTGATAGGCGTCGCCGCCGGGGCCACCTGGGCGCTCACCGGGCGCAAAGAATTGTTGGGCATTGGCGTGGCATCCGGCGTGGTCGCTGCGATTACGATCTATGTGGTCATCGGTTCGCTGATCAGCGCCTTCCGCAAAGAAGAAGACGTGGCCGAAGTAAAGCTGTCTCTGCGTGATCGCTTATTGGTCATCGGCATCATCTGCACGGTTATGGCGCACTTCATCGAAATCCATACCGGTATCGCCATAGCTGCGTCGCGCATTCACTTCTGGGTGCTGATCGGTATGATGGCCGTCGTAGGTACTGGGATGATGCAAGGCTCGTTCCGCGTGCCGGTGGCTGAAGCTACCGACGCAAGTGCCGAGGCTGCAATTCCTACTGCAACACCCGACGCAGCCCCAAGCACGCCCGCACCCGTGCGAGAGTCAAACACCGCCGCTGCCCGCCGTCGCCGTCGCGCTCAAGGAGGTGCTGGTACAGGGACCTCGGTGCCTGCTCCACGCCCCAACGTCCGTTCAGGCGGTTTTGGTCTGCCAGATTGGTTCAATTCAGTCACGGTTTATGGCGCCTTCATTGGTCTCATCCTAGGGGTAATGGCATTCGATTTCACCCAAAACTCCGACCGTAATACAGTGGCCGGCCAAGTCTTTTTGAACGCGTTGACCAATGTGCGTGGCAGCAACAAGCTGGGTGTGCTGCTCATGTTCCTGATCACACTCGTCGTCGGCATCACAATTGCCATCTCTGAACTGCGCCATACTGACCGACTCCGGGGCAAAGATCAAATCCTGCCCGCGATCGGCGTGATGGCCTCTATCGCAGTATTCTTTTGGGTAGTCTATGGCACCTTTGTCGCCGGTCGGCTGGTGGCGTTTGTCACCGCCCAGACCAACTCGGTGGATGGCATTCTAAACATTGCCGGGCAGTTGGCCGACTTCCCAGGCTATCTGTATGTGCTGATCTTTATCGTCATGCTCATCAGCGCCACACTAACCCGCGGCGAAGAAGGTGTGGTTCCCAACAAAACCATCGCTAGCAATATCACCCTGGCCCCTGCGTTCATCTTGCCTGTGCTGGCGATTTGGACAATCAGCACCAGCAACTTACAACCAATCGCCGCCGACATCATCTACAAACAGGCAAACCCGTGGGACCAGCAGGCCAGCCGCGTGCTCGCCCAGGGCGGCAATGGGGCCGATGTGATGGGTTGGGATCTGGCCATCGAGCACTATCGCAAAGCCATTCAACTTGCGCCCAACGAGGATTTCTATTATTTGTGGCTTGGCCGTGCGCTATTAGAAAAAGCCAAGGCCACCCAGGTCAAGATCCCGACACGGACGATTCAAGACAATGATAGCTTTGTCAAAGTTATCGACAACGCTAAAACCAACTGGAACCGCCCAGATGGCAGCAATAGCCTACCGTCCGCGGCGCTGAATCAAGAGGATTTGCTGGCCGCTGCCAAGATCATTTTGCAAGAAGCCCGCATCATTAACCCGCTAAATACCGACCATAGCGCCAACTTGGCCCGCATGTGGCGACAATCAGGTGACATTGCCAATGATCCGGGAGTCCGCCAACAGCGCTACCAAAACGCCGACCGTGAATACGCAGTGGCCACTAATCTCAGCCCGCAAAACGCTGTCTTGTGGAACGAATGGGGTACCTTACGCGCCTATGGTCTAAACGACCTTGTAGGAGCGCAACAGAAGTTGGATCAATCCCTCAAAGTTGATAGCAACTTTGACCAAACCTTTTTGTTCCGGGGCGACCTAAAGTTCCAGCAAGCCAACAAGTTGGAGACCCAGCGCCAGCAACAGCAGCAAATAATTGCCAGCACCCCAGCGACAGACACAGCCAAGATCGATGTCGCCAAGTCCGAATTAGCCAAGCTGGACTCACCCTGGAAAGCGGCGCTGGATGCCGCCAAAATCGAGTTTACCCAAGCCATCAGCATCAACAAGAACAATTTGCAAGCGTATGGCCTGATTGCTGAGATCGAACGCATGTCCGGTGATACGCCTGGCATGATCAAGACGATCGAGACCATGACCACGATCCGCCCAGATGACTGGAACAGTTGGAAGAATCTAGCGATTCTTTATCGCGACAACAAACAAACCGAAAAGGCCAAAGTCGCCGCGCAAAAAGCCGTCGGCCTGGCCCCACAAGACCAAAAGGCCGGTCTACAAGTATTGTTGGAACAGCTTCAGGCAAGTCCTTAGCGCTTTCAGCCTTCAGCTAACAAATGATTACCACCATCCTGCTCCTCTTCTTTGGTGCGCTTGTCATCGCGGTGGCGGCCACGCCGATCAGCAAGTGGCTGGCCCCCCGCGTGGGAGTGATGGCTATCCCACGTGCGCGTGACATCCATACCCGACCAGTGCCGCGCATGGGTGGAGTGGCAATTTTTCTGGCTGTCATGATTGGCGCAGTACTGCTTTCCGATCGCTTCTATGTGCGCGAGTTGGCAGCGTTGCTATTCGGGGCGTCGCTTATGTCATTCTTGGGCTTAATTGATGATCGCTTCTCGCTCAGTGCTTATGTCCGCCTGTTTGCCCAATTTGGCACCGCCCTGTTTATGTACTACATTGGCGTACGGATCAGCCTGTTCGATAACATCGTGCTGGATGCCCTCGTTACAACACTGTGGATCGTGGGCATCACCAATGCTATGAACTTTCTGGACAACATGGATGGGCTGCTGGCGGGCATCAGCGCCGTAATCGCATCATTCTTTCTTATGTTGTCGGTGATCAACGGACAATACCTGGTCGGCCTGCTCAGTGCGGCCATCTTGGGCGCTTGCATCGGTTTCCTTATCTGGAACTGGAACCCGGCCACGGTGTTTATGGGCGATAGCGGCAGCATGTTCCTGGGCTTCACTCTGGCTGCGCTGGCGATCAAACTGCGCTTCATGGGCCAAAGCCCGACTGTCTCATGGATGGTGCCAGTCATTGTGCTGGGGTTACCCATCTTTGACATGACTATGGTGTTTGTCTCGCGCATTCGACGTGGAAAAAACCCACTCACCACACCCGGGAAAGACCACACCTCACACCGCATCGCCGATCATGGTTACACCAAGCGCGAGGCAGTTATGATGCTTTATCTGGTCTGTGGTGCGCTAGGCATGATCGCCGTACTATCTTCTTTCGCCACTGTCACAACCAATTTGGTATTGGCCGCAATTCTTGTTATCCTTGGGTTAGCCATTTTGTGGTTTATGGAGTTTGGCCCTTGGAAGTTAAGCACCCCCTCTCAACCGACAGCAAATCCCCCGGCAGCCGAGGCAGCGATCACCGCATCGCAGTCGTCGGTCTCGGGATAACTGGCCTATCGTTGGCCTTGGCGTTTGCCAAGGTCGGGTTTGATGTCACCGGCATCGACATCGACCTGCGCAAAGTCGGGCAACTCAGCAATGGACTGAGCTATAGCGCCGAGGTGTCATCTGCCGATGTGCGGGCGATGGGTCAGGCTAGCCGATTCCGCGCCACCGCCGACTTTTCTGCGTTGGCGGATCGCGACACGATTCTGCTATGCGTGCCTATCACTTTAGACGCTGCCCGCATACCCAACCGACAAGCACTTGAACGGGCCATTGAATCGATACAGACGCAGCTCAAGCCCGGTCAGATGGTTGTGTCATGCAGCGATGGCATCGGCGAGACCCAAGACTTGATTCGCGTTTGTCTTGAACGCAGCGGGTTGAGCGCCACCGTTGATTTCGACTTGATTTACATGTCCCCACGGATCGACCCAGGTCGATTGGACTTCACGATTGCCAACACCCCTTTGGTCATCGGCGGGGTGACCCAGCGCGCTATCGAACGTGGCATGCGCCTGGTGAATGGACTGGGCGTCTCCGTCCATCCGATTTCCTCACCCAGCAGCGCCGAAATGAGCAAGCTGCTCGAAGGCGCATTCCGCGCAGTAAATATTGCGTTGGTCAATGAGCTGGCTCCACTGTGTGAACGCATGGGCCTGGATATCTGGGAAATAATCAATGCCGCAACCGGCAAACCGTTTGGCTTTATGCCGTTTAGCCCAGGTGCAGGTGTGGGCGGGCAATTTATCCCTGTACAAACTGAGCTATTGGCCGCCAAAGCGCGTGAGCACAACTTGCACTTGCCGCTCATTGAAACCGCCGTTCACATTAATTTGAGCATGGCATCCCATGCAGTCCACCTATTGGAACACGCACTTAGCCAAGTGCATGTCGCGTTACGTGGGGCCAAAGTCATTGTGGTGGGTGTGGCCTATAAACGTGATACTGAAGATATTCATGACGCTCCGGCCCGTCGCATTATTGAGATGCTGATCAAGCAGGGTGCACAGGTCAGTTATCACGACCCGTATGTGCCGCGCTTAGAAATAGGTGGCACTGCAACCTTGGCCAAAAAACGCAGCTTGGTCTCAGTTGCACTGGATGAATCTACCCTCGAGTTAACCCACGGCGTCATTATCGTCACCGGCCATCACGCCGTAGACTACGCCAACTTGGTACGTCATGCGCGTGCAGTGGTGGATTGCGTCAATGCGACGGAAGGCGTAAAAACAAAAGGCGCGACAATTATCCGGCTTGGGGTTGGGGGGAAGTAAATTAAAACAATAAACCAACTCGGTCTCAGAGAACGAGTCGGTTTGTTTTATCTATTTGTGGGCGGTACAGGGCTCGAACCTGTGACCTTCTGTGTGTAAAACAGACGCTCTAACCAACTGAGCTAACCGCCCGATGGATAAGATTATAGCCGAATTCAGCGCTGTCCTTTTAGCGGATCGCCTGATTTACAATAGATATTGCGGGGGATATCTATAATCATTCAAAGCCTATGACCCCCATAAAAAAATCAAGACAATCCGGCAGCACAGGGCTGTATTTCGGCATCAGCCTCGTTCTAGTTTTTGTCACTGCGTGCAGCAATGCGTCACCCGACACCTCGGCACCTACTGCATTTCCGACCCCCTTGGGCAAGCCGACTGACGCCCCACCTATTCTTGCTACACCGCAGCCCGTTGCGGACCTGAGCAGAAATATCCCGTTGTTGGCCGAGCGGCAAAAGCGCATCGATGCTACCCTCAAAAGTAACAACCCGATCCTGCCATTGAGTGAGGCGGACGCCCTCAACGAGTTCCAGAAAATCGCGCAAGACTTGGCGCTGCGCGATCCGAAAATTCAAAAAGAGAGCCGTGACCCAGTCAGCCAAATGCCAGTGCGCTATGAGGTGATGGGTATCTACCCCACGCGCGACAGCGACCTCACCGAGCAGACCGCCAGCTGCAAACAAGCCGCTAGTTGTTATCGGATTGAGCTGTATAACTACGCCTTCAACTACACCATGATTGCGATTGCCGACGTGGGAGCAAAAAAAGTGCTGTCGGTTAATCGGTTGGCCGACGCACAGCCGGATATTTCACCCAGTTTGACCAAGTTGGCCACTCAGATCGCAGTGAACGCGCCCGAAGTGGCGCAAGCGCTGGGCTACAAACCGGGTGAATCCGAGGCGGTTATGCCTAACGTAAAGACCTCGCTCAACCGCACCCGCTGCGAGCGCTCACGGCATCTGTGTGTAGCCCCGACCTTTGTGCAAGGCGAACGCGCACTATGGGCGATTGTCGATTTGACCGAGAACCAATTGGTCGGCGTACGGTGGACCGATGTCGGTCGTGCCAGCCGACCAGCGGCCGTCACCGAGAAGCTGCTGCAAAATGATTTTGTTAGCTCCAATTACTGCCGCAAGGATAATCCACTCAGCCGCAACGATTGGGAGATGGCCTTTACCTTGACCAGTTCGGATGGCATGCGCGTGTCCAACCTGCGCTATAAGGGCCGGCCGATTGCGAGCAGTATCAAGTTGGTCGATTGGCATGTGAGTTACTCGCGCCAGGATGGATTTGGCTACAGCGATGCGATTGGCTGTCCGGTGTTCAGCCAGGCCGCGGTGGTGGCCATCGGTGGCCCGGCCATCGAGGACATGAAATCCAGCGATGGCGCAACGATAACCGGTTTCGCACTGGTCCAGGATTTCCTAAGCGATCTGTGGCCGGCCGCCTGCAACTATTACTATCGCCAGCGCTACGAGTTCTACAATGATGGGCGCTTCCGAGTCGTGGTGGGCAATCTAGGGCGCGGCTGCGGCAACGACGGCACCTATCGCCCAGTGATTAGGATTGCGCTAGCGGGTGAGCAAAACACTTTTGCCCATTTCGATGGCAGCGCATGGCAAGATTGGCCCGCTGAGGGGTGGAAACTCTTCTCCGACAGCAAAGTTGATAATCAAAAGAATCAATACCGTATCAGCAATGAGCAAGGCGCAGGCTTTCTCATTGAGCCAAACCGCGGCCAGTTTGGCGATGGCAGCCGGGGTGACAATGAGTTTGTGTTTATCACCCGCCTGCATGCAGATAAAGACGAGGGCGAGACGGATCTCATCACGATTGGCCCATGCTGTAACACGGACTATAAACAAGGTCCGGAAAAGTTCATTGACCCAACTCCTGAACCGGTCAAAGGCACGCCCCTTGTGCTGTGGTATGTGCCGCAAATCAAAAATGACAATACGCCCGGCAAGGAGTATTGCTGGGCCGAATCGGTGCTGACGCTCGGGGTGTACGAGCCGAAGGTCTGGCCGTGCTACGCTGGGCCGATGTTTAAGCCGTTTTAGTCGCACGCTGATGCGATCGTTTACGTCGACGATAACGTCGGCGTGATAGTGGTCGTGTTCGTAATAGTCAACGTAGACGTGATCGTAATCGTAAAAGTAAAAGTATAAGTG
>JANMVQ010000532.1:0-4799 GCA_031392845.1 Chloroflexota bacterium | reverse complement strand
GAGGAATCACTTATGCTTGACCCTCTCACAACTATCGGCAGGCCAGAGCGGCCATCTTTGCCTGCCAAGGTCGTCATCCATGCTACACACAGGGGATTCTTCGGGCTGCGCCCTCAGAATGACATTTCGCTGAGTAGTTACGGCCGACAACTTGCCAGCCACGCCGAGCATTTTTTCAGATGTTGCGGTATGAGGCGCCGTGTCAGCTGGCGTGGTCGAGGCCAGCGTGAATGACAGGTTGTTGTTGCAGGAATGCGCGCAGGGCGTCCAGAATCCGGTCGATATCTGCGTCGTGGATCATCGCACCCATATGGCCGATACGGATGATCTCTTTGTCGGGTGTGCCAAAGCCGGTGCTGATCTTAATTTGATAATTCTGCGCGATAAAGTCGCAAATATCTTGTGCAGCAACACCGGGCGGTGCAACGACCGGGGTGAGCACTTTGGATAGGCTGGATTCTGGGGCGAAGAGGGCCAGATCGAGGTCGCTCAACCCATCACGTAGCTTGCGCGAGAGATGCTCATAGTGGGCCCAACGGGCTGGCAGACCGGTGTGCAATAGTGATTGCAGCGCGGCGTGCACCCCGCGAATGGTCGGGGTGGGCATGGTAGCGGGGAAGGGGTGATCGGGCGAGGCCTCGATTGCTTTTTGCCAGCGGCGCAGATCGAGGAACCAACTGCGTGGGTGTTCCGGTTGTTGCAGGATGGCTTCCCAGGCTCGCGCACCCAACGCCACCAACCCTAGCCCGGGCGGACCACCCACCCCTTTCTGTGAAGCCGAGGCAACCGCATCGATGCCCCACTCATCCATAGGCAAAGGCATGCAGGCGAGCGACGATACGCCATCCACCACAAATAGCTTGTTATATTGGCGGGCCAGATCCGCAATGGGTTTAATCGGGTGCAGCACGCCGGTCGATGTCTCCAGTTGCACCGCGACAATGCCTTTGATACTCGGATCAGCGACCAGCGCGTGCTCAAACTGGGCTGGGTCGAGCTGGACATCGACGGCACATTCGATCAATACTGGCGTTTGGCCGTTGGCCAGCAGAATCTCATGCCAGCGGCGGCCAAAGTAACCGGCCACACCGATCAACACTTTGTCGCCTGGGCTGAATAGCGAGTGAATGATGGCATCGGCAGCCAAGCTACCCGAGCCGGGCATCATGAAGACCTTGCCAGTCGTTGCAAAGACTTGTTTGAGCAGATCGATTGTTTCGTAATGAATGGGTGTCCAAGCCGCACCATAGTGCGCAACCACCGGCGCACCCATCTCCTGCAATACCGCGTCTTCGACCTCAATCGGGCCGGGGATCATGAGCTTGAGAGCCATAGAAGCATTGTATGCTCTAAATAAAACCAACAAAGTCCTATGGTTTAGGGAAATCCCTCATTTCTCAACGTAGATCTCCCGCTAATATAGAGAACATGAACACAACTCTCTTGCACACACTGGATGTCGGCTTCTTTATCTTTCATACGGTTGTCATCGTGGTCAACACGTTTGGTTGGATCTGGAAGCCGATGCGGCGTTGGCATCTGGCGTTGGTGGCGATTACAGCCTTCTCATGGTTTGGGCTGGGCGGGTTGCTGGGGTATGGGGTGGGCTATTGCTTCTGCACCGACTGGCATTATCGGGTGCGGGCCGCACTCGGCATCAACGACGGCAGCATCTCTTATATCCAGCTACTCTTTCGTATGGTCGGGGTAGAGATCAGCACGTTAGCATCCAACTGGCTAGCCTACGGCGTGTTTGGCGGCTCCATAGTCGCTGCGCTGGTGGTGAATGGCGCCGATGCGCTGCGCAAGCGGCGGGCAGTAACCAGTAGGCAGTAAACAGCCCCATCACCCCATCACCTCATCACCCCCTTCCTCAATTCCCCCCGTTGACATCCCACCCACTCCGCGCTTTAATACCCATATTCCACTGTGCGGAACAATGCCGCTGGGTGAAATGAGATTATGTCGGATATCCAATCGGTAAAACGGGCTTTTGACATCTTGAAAGCAGTGTCGAGTAAGGCGGAGGGCGTGAGCCTGACCGAGATCGCGACGCGTGCCGATTTGCCCAAGAGCACCGTCTCGCGCATGCTGTCGACATTGACGGGCATTGGTATGGTGGAGCGACTGCACGAGCGCGAGGGCTTCCGGATTGGCAACGAGCTGGTCGCGATGGCCGCCCAGGTCGGCTATCCACGCAGCTTGGTCGCCATTGCACGCCCCTATTTGCAGGCACTCGCCCAGACCACCGGTGAGACCCTGACCCTATGCGTGCCTGACGGTGATCTGGTCCACTATATTGACCAAATTGATAGCCCAGGCACGCTCCAGATGCGCAACTGGGTGAATTTTCGCTTTCCCATGTACGCATCCTGCGATGGCAAGATATTCCTGGCCCATCGCGACAAAGCAGATTTGGATCGCTACTTGCAGCAGCCAATGCAGCGCTTTACCGCCGCGACGATTACGAGTGCGACTGCGCTGCGCAGAGAATTGAAGTGGGTGCAAAAGCGCGGCTATGCCTGGACTAATGGAGAATATGATGCTGACTTGGTAGGTGTGTCGGCACCCATCTGCGATCCTGAAGGGCGGGTGATTGCCTCGGTGTGTCTGTTTGGTCCAGCGTTTCGCTGGCCGGCCGAGGCACAGGCTAGCGATTACATTCGGCAAGCGTGTGATGTGGCAAAGCAGATTGGTGGGAGAGTGAGCGCAGCGCGTGACTTATGACTTTTGAGGTAACTATTCAGCCACAATTAAAATCCGCTAATCACGCTAATCTTCGCAAATAAAATTGGCGTAAATTCGCGTTATTCGCGGACAAAAACCAAATTTGGACTGAATAGTTACCTTTTGAGTCACAAGTCACGTGTCATGTTGTTTCACTCCAAATTCTCAAAATCAAAGAGGACAAAACGATGACAACTGTTACAACTGAGCGACGGGCGCGGCGGGAAGGCAAACGCCGGGGGCGTGGGTTTACGTTTGTGGATTCGGTCAAGCCGCTGACCCAAACGTTGCCGTTGACCGAAGTGCTCAATGGCGCAGGGGTCGAGCTGATCCACAAGGCATCCATGCGGTTGTTGCAAGACACCGGCATCTTGATTGTGGATTATCCAAGCGCTGCCCAGACCTTTGCCAATAACGGGGCCAAGGTCGAGGATCACCCGCAGGGCAAACTGGTCAAGATGGACGAAGCAACGCTAATGCATTTCTTGCGACATGCGCCCAGTCAGTTCACCCAGTTGGCACGTGATCCGGCCAAGAGCCTGCCGATTGGCGGCAAGAAAACCGTGTTTGCGCCGGTGTATGGACCGCCGTTTGTGCTGAATCATGATCGGGGCCGGACGCTGGCCACGCTTGAGGATTTTCAAAATTTCTCCAAGCTGACCTATATGGCCGAGCACTTGCACCACAATGGCGGAACATTGGTCGAGCCAAACGATATTGAAGTGAAGGAGCGCCATCTCGACATGCTCATGGCGCATATTTTGTACAGCGACAAGTGCTTTATGGGCAGTGTGACCCACAAAGAAAACGCGCGCGACACAGTGGCCATGTGCGAAATCTTGTTCGGGGCAGACGCCATTCGGCAGAACCCCGCCACGATCTCGCTGATCAACGCCAGCAGCCCGTTGCGTTTTGATGACCGCATGTTTGGCGCGCTGGAAGTGTATGCCAAGGCCAACCAAGCGCTGCTGATTACGCCGTTTTTGATCGCCGGGGCCATGTCGCCAACGACGACGGCGGCTACGCTGGCCCAGCAGAACGCCGAAGCCCTGTTTGGTATCTGCTATGCGCAAATGCTGAATCCGGGCACGCCGTGTATCTATGGCTCGTTCTTGTCGAACATCGACATGAAAAGTGGTGCGCCGTGCTTTGGCACACCCGAGGCCAGTTTGGCCCTGTTTGCTGGTGCGCAGATGGCGCGCTACTACAAGCTGCCCTATCGCAGCGGGGGCAACTTTACGGCCAGCCGCATCCCTGATGCGCAGGCGGGCTATGAGAGCGCCGCCACGTTCATGGCCACGGTGCAAGCCGGGGTGAACTTCGTGTTGCACGCGGCGGGTTGGCTGGAAGGCGGGTTGATCGCCGGGTATGAGAAGTTCGTGCTAGACCTGGAAACCTGCGGCATGATGGCCAAGTACGCTCAGGGGTTTGGCCTGACTGAAGAGGACTTTGCCTGGGATGCGTATGCCGAGATCGGACCGGGCGGGCACTTTCTAGGCGCGCAACACACCATGCGCCATTACGAGACCGCGTTTTATCAGCATGCTGTGTTTAACATGGACAACTACGAGAAATGGGAAAGCGAGGGCAGCGAAGATGCCTATAAACGCGCTAACGGCGTCTGGAAACAGATGTTGCGCGAGTATCAGCAGCCCAAGCTAGACGAAGCCAAGCGCGAGGAACTGCAAGCCTTTGTCGATCAGCGGCGAGAACAAATCCGATCAGGAGGTCTTATCCGCGAATCACGCTAATCTTCGCAATAATATCAGTGTAAATTCGCGTAATTCGCGGACAAAACCAAATTTGGACTGAACAGTTACGATTGGGGAGAATATAAACGCTCTGAAACTTTAGGGAAAAGGAATTGAGGTTCTCCCGCGTTTAGCGGGAAATAGCGTTGTCATGCTGAGCGGAGCGAACCGAAGGTCCCAGTGACGAATCGTGCGCAATTTTCGCGTCGGGGATTCCTCACTGCGTTCGGAATGACAAGTTTCCCGCTAAAGTCGGGAGAGCCGAGATAAAGATTAGCGTTTATTCGTGTGATTCGCGGATAAACATCTAAAACAAAAGCT
>JANMVQ010000520.1:0-10502 GCA_031392845.1 Chloroflexota bacterium | reverse complement strand
AGAAAACTAGAGTGCACATCAAATTAACGCAGCGACGCCAAGGAGATCAAACTTGGCGTCGCTGCGTTAATTCAACCCCGGCCTAAGACTGATACCCCCCCGTGTTCTTCGCTGTGCCACGCGCCTTCGCAACTTGGGCTTCGTAGCCGCTGGCTCTAAACGTTGTAATCGGGTCGGTCGGCACACCCAGTTCGGCCCGCACTTGCGCCAGTAATGGGCGCACATCGGTCTTGAAGGCCCCGTTCACCACCTCATGCGCGGCCAACACATCGCCTTCGATCTGGGCCAACGCCAGCTTGGCCCGTGACACCAACAGCGCTTTGGCATACGCTTCCTGACAATTCGTCACCGACAAAATCATCGGGATCATCTTGCCCTCAATGTTGTGCGACTGGTCGATCATATAAGCCACTTGTTGTGCGCTGGCGCTCAACACCGCATCGTCACTCTTGGCCGCCGCGACCAATTCGTTGTAAATCAAGAACAACTCGTAGGGGTTGACACTGCCCACGATCAAATCGTCATCGGCATACTTTCTGTTATTAAAGTGGAATCCGCCCAGCCGCCCATCGTCCAGCAAAAACGCCACGATTTGCTCGATATTCACGCCGGACGCATGATGCCCCAGATCGACCAACACCTGCGCCTGTGGCCCCAGCTTGAGCGCAAAGGCGTAGGCTGTGCCCCAGTCCGGCACATCGGTACTATAAAACGCCGGCTCGAAGAACTTGTATTCGATCAACATCCGCCCGTTTTGCGGGAGATGCGCATACGTCTGCTTTAAGCCTTCCTCGAAGCGGCGCTTGCGTTCGCGCAGGTTGTCTTGTCCGGCATAGTTGGTGCCATCGGCAAACCACAGACTGAGATCGCGGCTGCTGGTCTTGCGCATGATGTCGCAGCACTCGATCAAGTGATCCAGCGCCAGCTCACGCAACGCTCCCGACGGGTTACCCAGCGAACCCAGGCGATATTCCTCATCTTGAAACACATTCGGGTTGATCGCGCCGATCTTAACCCCGCGCGATTCGGCGTATTGGCGCATCGCCACGTAATCATTGTCTGCCGGTTTGTCCCACGGAATATGTACGGCCACCGATGGCGCCACACCCGTCATCTTATGCACCATCGCCGCGTCGTCCAGCTTCTCTTGGGTAGTGCGCGCCGCACCCGGCCACGGGAAAGTCTTAAAACGCGTTCCGCTATTGGCGTAGCCCCAACTGGGTGTTTCAATATGCTGCGCTTTTAGATCAGCTTTCACCGCATTCACGTCAATTCCAAGCGCCGTTAGTTGCTCTGCCAGAGCGGTGTATCCAGGTTGATTTGTCATATTCTTTTATCGAGTGCTTAGTGCTTAGTATCGAGTGCTTAGTTTTATGCGAAGTTTACCTACTAAGCACTAAGCACTCTAGACTAAGGACTTCCTATTTACATTTTGATTAACTCAATCCCCAGCATGCGGGCGAGTTTTTCGATTTTGTTAATCTGATGCCCGACACCAAGCGCCACATGATGGGTGGGGCCATAGCTGCACCAAGTGTCCATGAACTCGGCTGGGCCGAGCGCGAACTTTAGCCGCGAGTTGGTATTCCCGATCCGCATGGTCGGGCCGGGAATAGATTCGCCTTCGGCCACCAAGAAGCGCAGTTGACCTTCAGCGGTCTGAGTAGTCCCCAAGATCGTGATCGGGCCATATTTGACCTTGGCCTCGACCGACAACCCGTAGCCACGCTTGCCGTGAAACAGACCCAGCCCACGCAACACCGGCTTGCCCTCGGCAATCTTGATATGCATCGGGCCGTCGTGTCCCATCAAGATAAACTGCTCGACAAAATCCATCGCGTAGAACTCGGTGTAGCTGCCACCCGCGCCCAAACGATCCATAATGAACTGGGAAAGGCACGTCTTCAAGTCGCCCTCGCCCGAACAGGGCACGCCCCGCGCTGTCAGCAACGAGTTTCCCACGATCAGGCTCGCGCCCAGCGTCTCGAACGAATTGCCATCCATGCCACGATAGTAATAAGTCAGGCCTTGCAGATCGAAGTCTTTGACCAATGCATCCAAACCGCACGCCACTTTGGCCGACCACGCCAACGCATCTGGCAACACCGGTTGGCTGATCTTGTCCCGGCCTTGTTGGGCCAGCTCAAACGTATCCTTGATCTCATCAATCTTGACCCGCACCTGCGCCTCGGTTACCGCATTGACCCGCTTCTCCAAATCGTCCATCTCCAGCACTTCTACATGTGCGCCAGTCTGGCCGTGGATCATCGTAAAGTCAGAATACATATCGAGCATGCCGGGATAAGTATGACCTAGGAAGCCAATCCGGCTGCGATTCAGCTGGCGCAGCACGCTCGCGGCCTGGATCCATTCTTGAATGATTCCCCACGCCCGCGCATCTTCTTCAAGCTGACCGGAGACCACATTAAATTTGATGCGGCTGCGTGCAAACGCATTAGAAATCTCCGGCACACAACAGGCGCAACAGTTGGCCAGCCATTCGCCCGTGTCCGTGTTCTCATAATCGAGTTGCGGCGCGGGTTGCAGGTTTAGCACCAGCACCGGACGACCCGTGCGCTGCACGGCGGGCAATACCTGCGACGAGGTGGCATACGTGCCGACATAACATACGATCAAATCCACGTTGGACTGGATAAACAGATCGCCGGCCGCCGCCGCCAGCGGTGCGGTATCCACTAAACCCGCAGATATGATCTCCGCGTCAAAACCGGCCAAGCGTGCTTCAACTTGGCGCTGATAACCCTCTAGTCGTTCTTTCAGTCCCTCAAACTGTGGCCAATAGGCGGCCAAGCCAATTCCAAATACACCAATCTTTGCTGTCATAAACGTCCCTTGTCTAGCTCTTAAGCAAGTCTGTAGTCAAGAGGATAGTATTAACGGCCTGCATCCGTGTCAATTCGACCCGACCCATTTTGCCGATTCACCAAAAGTTGCTTTCGAATTGACAACGCCCCGCCATTTTCTAGAATCCAACACCATGTGAAGAGGTTTGGCGCTTGAGGTCTAACAGACTAAATAAAACCAACAAGTCAAAACGGCTTTCAAACAGCGCAAGAGCCGCTGAAACACAATGTTTCGCCGTAGGTGTCAAAACCGTAAGACTTAGTTGGTTTTATTTAGTGATTTGGCGTTTGAGGTTTGAAGGTTTGGCATACACAATAGATTCCAAACATCAAACTACAAGTTTCAAATATTCAAATACCAAACACCAAACTTCAAACCGCATATTGCAAGGAGATAACAAAACATGCAGCGAATTGGATTTATGCTCAAGGTAAAGAAGTCGATGATGGCGGAATACAAGCGCCGCCATGCCGCAGTGTGGCCCGATATGCTGGCCGCGCTCAGCGAAACGGGTTGGCACAACTATTCCATCTATATGACCGAAGACGGCACCCTGTTTGGTTACGTCGAGACGCCGGACTTTGACAAAGCCCGCGCCGCGATGGCCACGAAGGAAGTGAATGAGCGCTGGCAACAAGACATGGCCCCTTTCTTCGAGGGTATCAACGGCAAGAAGGCCGACGAAAGCTTTGTGTTGTTGGAAGAGGTGTTTCACCTTAATTGAGATCAATGCCCACGCGTTGGTGATGCAGTTGCCAGTCATTGTGTAAACGCAAGCAAATTCAGATATACCCTGACGGCATATGACACCAACGCTATGCCGCCTCAGGATTCAAATCCTGGTCTGCGTGGGCGCGCTCTGTTTAAGCGCCTGCACTCTCCCGCCGTCATTTCCTCCACCACCCCGGGCTGTAGCAGCACTCGCACCCACCGTATCGCTAGCGACGCCCATCGAGGTTGCGCCATTCGTAGTCGCGCCCCACCTCCAACTGCACAGTGGGTCACCGAATGAGCGCTATATCGCCTTCTGGCAATCTGATAACCCGCAACCGCTTTTGCCAAACGCCCCCATGCGCCTGCGTTTCTACGACGTAAAAGAGCTCCACCTGTGCGAATTTCCGTTTGAGACCAATCCACAATTAAATTCGGGTTGGATGGGCACAGTTGAAGAGTTTCAGTTTATTGCTGACATCGACACAGGCGGCCCAATGGTCGGGCTACCTTGCGGCAGCTTTAGCGGTGGTGACTGGGGCAGTGGCGGCTACGATGGCGTCTATTCCCCATCCTACACAGCGTATGCCGATACCTACGAACTCACCCGCACAAACGGCATCGTAACGCTTCAGACAATTATCGCCAAAGATACTGACACTTCGTCTACAGCGCTACTGACATTCACCTGGTCGATCGACGAACGCCTCGGCGCAATCGGCATGGGCGGCCAATGGGTGTCCGATGAGACCTTCCTGATCTACGAAACCCGCGAGGTCGGGCCAGCGCTTCTAAAATCAACTGGCGAGATCTTTCCGCTCATACCGGTTTGGAGGGGCGCACCCGCGGTGGCGCGACCCCACCTGCACGCACAAGCATCCGTCAGCACGGCTTATCATATTCTGCTTTCAGCGTGGGTCGGCGATCCCGAGTCTATGGCACAGCGTCTGTATCACGGCGACACCGGGCGCACCGAAGCACTGCCGCAGAAGTTTAGCGATGGACGCTTTTCGCCAAATGGCCACTGGCTGACCCTGCGCGCCGACGACGGCTTATGGTTACGAAGCGCCGACACGACCTACCCAATCCCACGCCAAATTTCGACCAACGCCGACAACGCGCCACTCTTTTCACCCGATGAATCGCGCTTCATCATTGTGGACGAGGCCACCCAAGCCCTGGCACTAATCACCTTGCCCGATTTTCAAACCTGCACCGCTTGGCAATTGCGCTCCCCCACCCAGCGTTATACCCCCTCACCGTATGCCAGCGCCTGGTCACCCGATGGCAGCACTCTCCTCGTATATGGGTTTGTGCCCGCACAAGCCGATAGCGCACTGTTTGTGCTGCGGCCTGATTAACACACGTTACGAATCGATCCTCAAAGGAAATAGGCTGTCGGTGTGCCTGGCGACTAAAGTCGCGGCTACCTGAAACAAAGTCGGCCTACGCCGACTAGGACTCAGTCCGCCCGAAGGGGCGGACTTCGCCTTAGGTAGCCGCGGCTTCAGCCGCTAGGCGTCCACAAATACGCAGTAGCATCGCAAAAAGGAGGAAGAAGTAGAGAAGACCTGACAGGTTGAAGAAAACCTGTCAGGTCTTCTCTACTTCCCCTCATCCTCTCTCGCACCCAATCCCATCATGATCGGCATCAAACCGATGCGGGTCGGGCGGTAGCACCGGGAAACGACGCGCCGCGATGTCGGGACAATCAATATCGGGCGCACCAATGGGGATGCATAGGGTCGGATAAGACGGATCGCAATTTGAGGCAGCCGGTGCAACCGCCTGGACAGGTGTCGCGATTGCTACAACAGCCACCGCTGTCGGAACAACAGCTTGCACAGCGATGGGTTGTGCCACCACCAACGGCAATGGCTGGGTGCGGCCACTCACCACTTTGCACCCGGCCCACAACCCTGTACCCGAAGTTTGGGCAGCAACCTGGGCCTGCGCAAATCGGTCCACATACTTCACGTCGGGCTTATAACGTTTGGCGAAGGCCGCCCCACCCTGCACCAACACCTCGTTCACCATCCGGCCGTCGGGCAGATAGGCGTAGCGCAATAAGCGCTGATACCGATCGGTGTTGCTTTTGTCGCGCTCCAGCTTTAGGGTTTGGCCAGATACCAACGCCCGGTTGGCGGCGGTCGCCTCGGCTGCGTAGCACTGCGCCGCCAACTTCGGTTGGCCCTTCTCCGGCGCGTCGATCCCGATATAGCGCAGCTTGAACGGTGCCCCATTCACCGTGACCGCAATAGTGTCTCCATCAATAACATCCGTGACAAGTGCGTCTTCCAGAATAGCCGGTGTTTGAGCCATCACCGGTGCAGTATTCAACAACAACGCTGCAATCAATCCAATCGCAATGATCTTCATAGAGTCCTCCGTGCATATATTTCATTCGCTGATTCCAACATCTTTTTACAACAATCCACACAGCTAAGTCAAGCTTTGTCAGCCCTATCGTCACAGAAAATAATTAGAGTCTCGATTTCGATATTGACAACACATTTGCATTGAGCACACTAAGACAGCGCAGAATTGCTTAATCTGCAACAGATAACTTCCCCCCAGTTATTTGTAACGGTTTGTAACGCTCATGCAATGCTTATCGTGATGTCTGTCTCAACAAGCACGGCTTGAGCATCTTATATGTCGTTAAAGCTTACGCACCCTAAGTAAAGACGTAACAAAACCGAATACACGATACACACTCTCGCTCATCACCATCTGGAGGAAAGTTGAACAGGATACGCTCTACCCTTTTGGCGACCATGCTCTGCGTCGCCAACACGGTGCCCTCGCTGCCGCGCATTGCGAGTGCACAGACCGATGCCCCGCCCGTAAATGACACGTCCTTTACCCCCATTCAAATTTACATGCCGGTGGTTGCTGCGACCCATGCTCAGGGCAAAGAATTGCCCTCCGCACCGGACGAGCACGATCACTTCGTGCATGACCACTCACAAGATGACTACACGATGGCCGAAGCGGCTCGCGCCCGCAAAGAGCCGCCGTTCTACATCGAAAGCACCCGCTTTGCGCAAGCCACCGCACCCGCCGACCGTCAACGTTTAGGCGATTGGGGCGCAGTCTTCACCTGGCCGTTTACCTTCGGCTCAGCGGCCAACCTGCCCGATGGCCGGATTCTGGCCTGGGGGGCCAACAATACGACCTCGTTTAATGGCGGAAACTTCACCTACGCCTCGATCTGGAACCCTGCGACCAATAGTCTGACCTCGATCAATAACGGCAACCACTCCATGTTCTGCGGCATCCCCACCCTGCAAGAAGATGGCCGGGTGATCGTGAACGGCGGCGATGGCGACAACGCCCACACCAGCAGCTACGATTACCGCAGCAACACCTGGACCCGGTTAGAAGACATGACCACCGGGCGTTGGTATCCCGGCAGCGTGGTGCTGCCCAGCGGCAAAATCTTCACCATGCTCGGTCGCCCCGGTGGGACTTATCCGGAAGTGTGGACCCCAAACCAAGGCTGGAGTTTGTTGACCGGGGCCAACCTAAACAGCGGTGTGCTGAATTTCACCGGTTACCAAAGCACTTGGCTGCCATATGTTCACCTCGCACCGAATGGGCAAGTCTTCCACAGTGGCCCGACTACCCAGATGAACTGGATCAACCCCACCGGCAATGGCAGCATCAGCAACGCTGGGATCAACAACACCTGGTATCCCAAATACAGCAGTTCGATCATGTATGACGAGGGCAAGATTCTCGTTGCCGGTGGCGCGGCCAGCAGCGCCAACACCGCACCTGGCAGTAACCAGGCCATGATCATCGACCTGAACGGCGCCAACCCGGTCAAGACCCTCGTCGCGCCCATGGCCAATGTGCGCAAATTCAACAACGCGGTCATCTTGCCAACTGGCGAAGTCATGATCATCGGCGGCAACACCTCCGGCACCGAGTTCAGCGACAGTGGCACCATCCTCACCCCGGAGATCTGGAACCCCGACACCCGCACTTGGCGCAGCGTGGCCGATGCCTCCGTCCCACGCAACTATCACTCGGTCGCCCTGCTCCTGACCGATGGCCGAGTCTGGTCGGGCGGTGGCGGCATCTGCGCGTGCGCGGGTGATCACCCCGATCATCAGATTTACTCACCGGGCTATCTCTACAACGCCGATGGCTCGCTCGCGACCCGCCCAACGATTAGCAGTGCGCCCAGCAGTTCCGGTTACGGCCGCACGTTCACGGTGCAAGCCTCGACCGGGATCAGCAAATTTAGCCTAATCAAGCTGTCCGGGGTGACCCACAACCTCAACTCGGATCTGCATCATATTGATGTCCCGTTCACTAGCCCCAGCAGCGGCCAATATGCGCTCACCCTGTCCAGCAACCCGAATGTGCTGACCCCGGGCTACTGGATGCTGTTTGCGATCGACGCAGCGGGTGTGCCGTCTATCGCCAAAGTCATTCAGATTGTCTCGACCAGCGCCCCCAGTTTGGTTAACCCCGGCTCACAGAGCAGCTTGCTCAACAGCGCAGCCAATTTGCAAATGATCGCCAGCGATCCCAATGGCGATGCACTCACTTACAGTGCCACCGACTTGCCGACCGGCCTGAACATCAACCCCAACAACGGCCTAATCAATGGCACGCCCAGCGCCACCGGCAATTATCGAGTCACGGTCAGTGTTAGCGATGGCAGCAATGTCGTCAGCACCACCTTCGACTGGAGCGTGACCCAACCGGGAACGATTCGCTATGTCAAGTTAGAAGCGCTCAGCGAAGCGGCCGGCAATCCGTGGACCTCGGCTGCCGAGATCAATATACTGGATTTAGGCAACGCCGCCCTTAATCGAACAGGCTGGACCGCAACCGCCGACTCGCAAGAGACCAGCGACGGCAGCCCAGCCCTAGCCTTGGATGGCAACAACGCAACCTTCTGGCACACCCAATGGCGCACCGCCAACCCGCCGCCACCGCACTGGATCGTCATCGACATGAAGGCGAACCTGACCGTGGGTGGCTTTAAGTATTTGCCGCGTCAGGATGGCGTGGTGAATGGCCGCATCGCCAGCTATCGCTTCTATGTCAGCGCGGATGGCAACGCCTGGGGCAACCCGGTGGCCCAAGGCACACTTGCCAACGATGCCACCGAAAAGACCATCTTCCTCAACCCCAATCGCCCGCCGATCCTCGCGCAACCGTCCAACCAGAGTACGACGATCAATGTGGCGACCCCATTGGCACTAAGCGCCAACGACCCCGATGGGGATGCACTCACCTATAGTGCAAGTGGCCTCCCACCCGGGCTAAACCTGACTGCAAGCACGGGTCAGATCAACGGCACTCCCACCACCCTCGGTGCCTACAACGTAACCGTCAGCGTGCAAGATGTGCGCGGCGGCAGCGACACCAAGAGCTTCACTTGGATGATCAATGCGCCGGGTCTGACGCTCGACACGCTAACTTCGGCCCCCAAACCGGTCAACACCGCGGTCGATTACACCGCCAGCAGCAGCAATGCCCAAAACCCACGCTACAAGTGGCTGTGGGGCGATGGCAGCGCCGAGACCGTCTATAGCGCGGCCAGCAGCGCCAGCCATAGCTTTGCCGCGCCCGGGCTGTATGTGGTCAAACTCACGGCCACCGACGACCGAGCCGTCGAACAAAGCACCACCTTTGTGCAAGCGGTCTATCTGCCCAGCACGGCCAACCGCGCCGTGACTTCGATGAACATCGCCTTTGAGACGCGCAGTGGCAACAACAATCGGGTCTGGGTGATCAACCAAGACAACGACAGTGTCAGCGTGTTTGATGCGGTCACGAACGGCAAAGTGGCCGAGATCAGCGTCGGCACCGCCCCGCGCAGCATCGCCATTGCCCCGGATGGGCGGGTGTGGGTCACCAACAAACATAGCGCCAACATCAGCATCATCAGCCCCAGCACCCTCGCAATCGTGCAGACCATTGCGCTGCCGTATGGGGCACAACCCTTCGGCATAGCATTTGCGCCCACCGGCGGTGTGGGCTATGTCGCGCTCGAAGCGTCCGGCAAGTTGCTGCGCTTTGATGCGGCCAGCGCCGCGCAAATCGGTAGCCTCGATGTCGGGATGAATGTGCGCCACATCGCCATCAACGGTGATGCCAGCCGGGTGTATGTCTCGCGCTTCATTACCCCGCGCGTGCCAGGTGAAGAGACAGCGGCACCGCAACTGGCCAGTGGCAGTGGCGAAGTGCTCGTAATCGATACTGCCACGCTCACCATCAATAAGACGATGGGTTTGCGCCACAGCGACAAACCCGACACCGAAACCGCTGGACGCGGCATCCCAAACTATCTAGGCGGCCTAGCCATCTCGCCCGATGGAACCAGTGCCTGGTTGCCTTCAAAGCTCGATAACATCGCCCGCGGCACCTTGCGCGATGGCAATAACCTGAACTTCCAGAACACCGTGCGGGCGATTAACTCGCGCATTGACTTGAGCAACGAGACCGAAGATACGGCGGGCCGGATCGACCACGACAATGCCGGTGTCCCCAGCGCGGCGATCTTTGATAAGTACGGCGTGTATCTGTTTGTGGCGCTCGAGACCAACCGCGAGGTCGCAGTGGTCGATGCCTACGGCGAACGCGAGCTATTTCGGGTGAGTGTGGGTCGCGCGCCACAAGGGCTGGCGCTCTCGGCGGATGGCTTGCGGCTATATGTGCAAAACTTTATGGATCGCAGCGTCAGCGTATTGGATCTCTCGCAACTCATTAACGCTGGTCGCAACACGATGAGCGTGATCAACACATATAACAGCGTAGCCACCGAGAAGCTGAGCGCACAATTACTGATCGGCAAGCAATTGTTCTACGACGCTAAAGACACCCAGCTGGCCCGCTACAGCTATATCTCGTGCGCGGATTGCCACAACGACGGCTGTCAAGATGGCCGAGTGTGGGACCTG
>JANMVQ010000498.1:0-13741 GCA_031392845.1 Chloroflexota bacterium | reverse complement strand
ACCGGTTGCTTGGTTGGGCGAGTGGTCGAGGTGTCGCTGTGTCTCATCATGATTGGCGTGTTTGTGTGGTGGAGATGATTACCCCCGTGCTACCGCTTCCACCGCCACCCGAATGGCATTCTCGACCGCGCTGACTTTTGCATCCAACACGACCGACTCGCTGGCGGTGCGCTGCGCAATCACCCCGCAAATGCAGGCCGCTGCAAACCCGTACACCCCTGCCATCTTAAACAGCGTGCCGGATTCCATCTCGTAGTTCAAGATATTCAAATGGCGATACTCTTCGGTGATGCCCTGTAGCCAGCGCAACAGATGTGGGTTGGCGCTGGCAGTGCGTTCTTGTCCTTCGTAAAATGTATCGACCGACGCAGTCAGCCCGACGTGATACTCCACTAACAGCTTCTGCGCTGCCTGTGCCAGGGCCACAGTGAGGAAGGGATCCGCCGCTGCTGGATATTCTGCTGGTGCGATGTCGTTGGCCGCTCCTTGGCGACAGAGCGAGGCCCGCGAGATCACCACACTGCCTGGTTTCACATGCGTCTGAATTGAACCGCAGGTGCCAATCCGGATGATTTTGCGAATGCCCACTTGGACTAACTCGTTAACGACGATGCTGAGCGATGGTGCGCCCATGCCACTCGTAGCCGACAATACGGGCGTGCCATTGGTCAGCCGTCCTACATAGCTGTTTAGCCCGCGATTTTCCGAGAGGGTGCGCACCTGACTAAAGTGCGTCTCGGCAATTGCACGGGCTCGATTGGGATCGCCACTCAGAAAGGCAACAGTGGGTGGTTCGTCACCCAAGTCGATCCGACCAAAGCCGATGTGATAAAACGTTTGATCAGAGGCCATAGTATTTCTTGTAATCCTTCCCCACTTCTAAATTTGTTATTTAGAAGTGTATACGGTCTTGTGAAACGCAGCTTTGGCCAAACAAGTGGCTTCACTATTGGGCGGCATAGTCGGAACTGTTGTTGTTGGCTTATCTATTGCGCTTTTTCACATATACAGCAATGCCAATACCGATTAAGAAAAGCGTGCCTAAATAGGCTAGGAACAAGCCAAAGGTTGTTAGGGGGTCAAGTGAAGCCATAATTTTTGAATTCCGAATGTAGTTATTCTTGAGAGAATTTTTGATGTTGTGCTTGTTGTTGTCGATGTAGGTTTTTGGAGTGTTTGATCTAATGGCTTATTCGGGTCACAAATAATCCAGCAAATTGACTTACTTTCAACCTTGAATGCGCTTGCAACAATATTGCGACTGATCTTTGACTCCATCTTTTTCCATGATCGCGGTCTGAGATCATGTCATCCTTATTATGCAAATGACATCCATCCGATGAACTAGTGACATCAATGTAGCAAATTCAGACCCGCTCTCACAGTGGGACAAGCACAAATAGAGGTAAGATCGATCAAAAGCACAGAATTGCGATAAATCTAAATTTGTATGTGACCTAGCCAAACGGCTAGGTGGTTTGTTGCGATTTTGCAATAATCAGCAAGTGTTATGGCTCAAATTGATGTTCGGCAGTTACGCAAGGGATTCACGGCATCCGGCACCGATGTGCTGAATGGGGTTGATCTGACCATCCAAAATGGCGAGTCGATGGTGCTATTGGGGCCCTCCGGCTGCGGCAAGACAACATTGTTGCGCTGCATCGCTGGGTTGGAGCCGTATCAAGGCGAGGTGTTGTACGATGGCCAAAATGTGGCCGATCTGCCACCCAAGGACCGCGGGATTGGCATCGTCTTCCAAAATTATGCGCTGTATCCCAATTTTGAAGGCAAGGGCAACCTAGGCTTTTTCTTCAAGCTGCGCAAACGCGAAACCGAGATCGACGAGCGGGTGAAGCAGACCGCCGAGATCATGGGATTGGGGTTTGAGGCGCTGCTGGAGCGCATGCCAAGCACCCTCTCCGGCGGGCAAAAGCAACGGGTGGCTATCGCGCGGGCCATCTGTCGTGACCCCAAGCTGCTATTGTTCGACGAACCGTTGTCCAGCCTGGACGCCAAGCTGCGCAGCGACACGCGCTTGCAAATCCGGCGATTGATCAGCCGCTTCAAGGTCACCACAATTTACGTCACGCACGACCAAGCCGAAGCGACCCTGATGGGTGACCGGCTGGCGATTCTGGACCAAGGCCAGATCGTGCAAGTCGGCACTTATCGTGAGTTATACGATTACCCAGTGAACACTTTTGTGGCTGGATTCCTGGGTGCACCTGCTATGAATTTGCTAAATGGACAGGTTCAAGCAGGCCATATTATTATCGGGAATACCCAATTGCCGTTACCCAAAACTGCCACGGTATTGAGCGACGGCCAGGCGGTCATTGTTGGGATTCGCCCAGAACAGCTACGGATCGATACACAGGCTCCTTTTATTAGTGTGCCGGTCGATTTGGTCGAACGGTTGCCGGCCGACCGCATTCAGCTATGCCACGTCAGTGTGGCTGGACAAAGCATCGTCGCGCGCCTGCCCATCGATGCAGATATTACTGTAGGACAGACTCTGCCTCTAGGCATTTCCGGCCCACTCACATTGTTCGATTTGGTGTCGGGAAAACGTCAGACAGTCTGAGCCGTCATCTGTCATTATCTCAAAGGGTTTCACTGATTTTAGGACACAGATGACGCAGATATCGAATTATGCGAATCTACTTGCTCTGCAATCTCCGTGCCACTAAATGCAAGCGACTTCCAATGAAAAGACTAATCATAAACAAATATGGGTCTTATAAGTTTTTTATGTAAGTGTGTAAGATTTAACTATCATTTAAGGAGTGATGTCAATGTTTACCTATTTGTTGTTTATCGCACCGGCCCTGTTGTTTGCTCTGTGGGCACAGCACAAGGTGCGCAGTACTTTTGAGAAATATGCCCAGGTGCCGACCCGCAGGGGCATCAATGGAGTGGAAGTGGCACGGATGCTTACTCGTACCGCTGATGTGCAGATTGATGGGATGCAGACACGCGGGTTGAGTGTTGGTCTGACCAACATTGCTGGCGAGATGAGTGATCACTATGACCCACGCACCAAGACCGTGGCCCTATCCGAAACCTCAGTTATGAACTCGGTCGCCTCGGTTGCGGTTGTCGCGCATGAATTCGGCCATGCAGTGCAGGATGCCGAACGCTATGTGCCGCTCAAGGTGCGCGGAGTGATCGTGCCAGCTATTCAGGTTAGCTCATGGGTTGCACCGATCATGTTTATGGCCGGTGCGTTGCTGTCCGTGCAGCCGCTGATTTGGCTAGGCATCATTGGCTTTGCCGCAATGGCTGTATTCAGCATCGTTACGTTGCCAGTTGAGTTTGATGCTAGCCGTCGGGCACTCGTGATGCTGCGAAGCAATGGCATACTCGATAGTGAAGAACTCGTGGGTGCCAAGAAAGTGTTGGATGCCGCTGCCCTCACCTATGTTGCTGCCGCCGCCCAAGCGCTTCTGACCCTGCTGTATTATGTCTCGCTTGTGACGGGGATGCGCCGACGGGAATAAACGGCAGAAGATATTTAACGCAAAGGCGCAAAGACGCGGAGGCATATGGGACGCGGACGCTTTGTGCACAGACTTTCGCGGATTTCTTTATAAATGCCAGCTTCAAATCCGCGTTTATCCTGAAAATCCGCGTCCCTAACATTTCTTTCTATGACAGACTATTGGATCAACCGCATCCAATACGTGATATAGGGCGGTAGCACTTGGGTGTAATGCGGCCAACTGCCTACCTCTGGGTTTATTTCCTCGCGCATCCATTCGCTGCAGTGTTCGATCATGAAGCGGCGCTCTCCCAGCGCATTGATCAGTTTGCTCCAGGTGTGATTGAACTCGCGCGGCCCGGGCACTTTGGTCCATTGATCCGGAGCCGTTTCCACATCCCACTGATTATTTTCCAAATGAACTTCGCCATCGCGGTAGGGCAGCACTAACCCGTAGCCTAAACCAGGCTGCCAATCTTCGTTGACGATGGAAAACCGATGTGGGTTGCCAAATTCCAGTACGTAGCGGCTATGAGGGCGCAGCACGCGCCGGACTTCATCGAATACCCGCTCTGGGTCGGGCACAAAGTTGATCGAATAGCCTTGCCAGACCAAATCAAAAGAGTTGTCGGCAAAGCACGATAGATCGCGCATATCGCCGTGTTCGATTCGCATAGGCAGATTGTGTTGGGTTGCTGCCACGCGATCCTGTGCCAACTGTGCGTCAGAGAGATCAATCACGTTGGTCTTGGCCCCCAGCATGGCGAAGGCGGCTGATTGCTGCCCACCACCCGTGGCCAGGCACAGAACATCTTGATGGGCCACATCGCCCAGCCAACCCCGTTTGTCCAGCCGGATGCGTGCCAACTCAGGCGTGAGATCAAGCCAAGGTTGCGAATACTGCACGCCAGCAGCGACCAGCGCATTCCAGCGCTCACGGTTAAAGGTTGCAAGTTCGTCCATAGGCCCTACTTTATACGCTCACTTAGACATCCAACACAAGTTTGCGGGTAATATCGAACTATTCGTGTAACTTGAACTTGATTGAGGAGAATTTATGGCCAGCAATGTGCTTGGAACAGAACTAAAGACGTGTAGTCAAAATCCACTAACCGGGTTTTATCGGGATGGCTGCTGTAATACTGGTGCTGATGATGTAGGCTTACACACGGTATGTGTGCGCGTGACGGAGGAATTTCTGGTCTATTCAAAGATGGTGGGCAACGACCTGAGCACGCCGCATCCGATGTATCAATTCCCTGGCTTGCAGCCGGGTGATCAATGGTGTTTGTGCGTGTTGCGTTGGAAGGAAGCACTAGACGCCGGCAGCGCGCCACAGGTGGATCTGGAAGCCACGCACATCTCAACGCTGGAGTTCGTTGATCTGGACGACCTCAAGCGACATGCCCTTTCGCCCATCGTTTAAGCAATCAGTCATCAGTTTTTTGCATTCTCAATTCTGCTCTGCACGCTTTGTGTCAATTCTCAATTTCTAAGTATCATCATCACTATGAAAATCGCAGTATTGGGTGGAACAGGCAAAGAAGGTTCGGGTTTGGCGTTGCGCTGGGCAAATGCCGGGCATGAAGTCATTATTGGCTCACGCGATGGCGAGAAGGCCCAGCGTGTGGCGGAAGAATTGAATCTAGCATTGGGTGGGGTGGGCAAGTTGAGTGGTACAGACAACATGACAGCTGCCAACACCTGCGAAGTCATCGTGCTGAGCGTGCCCTACAGCGCGCACAAAGACACTATCGAAAGCGTGGCGTCTGCACTGGCCAACAAAATCGTGATTGATGTGACTGTGCCGATGAACTCGACCGATTTCCTGCGTGTGATGGTGCCACCGGGCGGCTCTGCCTCTAAGGAAACGCAGGCCATGGTGCCGACTGCAAAGGTCGTCACGGCTTTCCAAAATATTTCTGCCGTGCATTTGAAGAAGCTCGATGCACAAGTCGACTGTGATGTGTTGGTATGTGGTGACGATGAAGCGGCCAAAAAGATAGGGCTGCAACTTGTTGCGGATGTGGGCATGAAAGGTTGGGATGCCGGTCCGCTCGACAACGCCGTAGCCGTCGAAAGCCTCACCCCCATCTTGCTGGGCATTAATAAGCGCCACAAGATTAAGGGCGCGGGTATTCGCATCACTGGGCATTAGTCCCATTGACCATTTGCGAATCACATTTAATGGACAATAAGTCAATCGCAAATGGTCAATTCTCTAGCATGATTCAACTCTTTCCCGTCGCAGGCCTTCCCATTGTTCAGCCAGGAGATGATTTAGCAGTGCTATTGGCACGCGCATTGCGGCCATTAATGCCGCAAGACAGCGATGTGTTGGTGGTGACTTCCAAAATTGTGTCCAAGGCTGAAGGGCGGTTTGCCAATCTGCGTGAGGTGACTCCATCGGCCAAGGCAATCGAGCTGGGTCAGAAGACACTCAAAGACCCGCGCTTGGTCGAGTTGATCCTACAAGAATCAGTGGCTGTGTCGCGCTTTGCGCCGACCGTTCTGATCACACAACATCGGTTGGGGTTTGTTTCGGCCAATGCGGCTATCGATCACTCCAACACTTCGAATGACCCGGACATCGTGTTGCTGCTGCCGCACGATCCGGATGCTGTTGCATGTCAATTGCGCGCCGCATTGCATGAGGCGATGGGTTGCAAGTTGGGTATCGTTATCGCCGACAGCCATGGCCGTCCGCACCGGCTCGGCACAGTCGGCGTGGCGGTGGGTGTTGCTGGCTTACCCGGTGTGGAAGATTGGCGTGGGCGACCCGATCTGTTTGGTTTTAAGTTGCAACACACCGAAATAGGCTTGGCCGATATGATCGCCAGTGCCGCCACCTTAGCCTTAGGCCAGGCCGCAGAAGGTGTGCCTGCTGTGCTGGTACGCGGCGTGGTGCATACTCAACGCGATGGCACTGCCGCTGAGATCAACCGCTCGCCGAATCAGAACCTGTATCGGTGACCCTTCGATCTTAAGTCTTCAACCTCTAATCTCTAATCTCTAACCTTCAATCTCCAACCTTCAATCCCCAATTTTTATCTCAATGCTTCATCTCCCGCGCCGAATGATCCGTCGTTATCAGGATACGCCCATCTCGCGCGAACTGGTTGAACAAATACTAACAGCTGCGATTCAGGCGCCGTCGCCGCACAACCGCCAGCCATGGCGGTTTGCAGTGCTGGTCGGCACAGCGCGGGAGCGATTGGCCGAAGCGATGGGTGCGCAACTCCAGCGCGATTTAGCAGCTGATGATGTTGCGCCCGCTGTGATCGAGAAAGATGCCCTGCGTTCGGCCCAACGCATCACGTCAGCCCCGGTCGGCATCCTCGTGTGCCTGACCATGGTTGATATGGACATATATCCCGATAGCCAGCGCAATCAGCACGAGCGCTGGATGGCGGGCCAAGCCGTCGCGGCTGCCTGCCAAAATATGTTGCTGTGCGCCGCCGAGCTGGGCTTGGGCGCCTGTTGGATGTGTGCGCCACTGTTTTGTGCAGACGTTGTGCGTAGCGCGCTCGCTTTGCCTGCCGATTGGGAGTCACAGGCGCTCATCACGATAGGCTATCCCGCAGATACAGGCAAAGAACGTGGGCGCAAGCCGGTCAGCGAAATCTCGCGCTGGTATAGCTAACGCTAAGCGATTCGGCGAATGGGTCTCACTTGGTCGCAAGACCCTCTTGTCGTAGGGCCAGCGTTTCGAGCATGGCGCGCTCTTCGTTGCTCAGCGACAGGTTGGCCGGCACATCCACCATCACCCGCAGGTAAAGATCGCCGAATTCGGCGCTGGTGCTGAGTTTGGGCATGCCTTTGCCACGCAGGCGAATCAAGCGCCCGGACGAGGTGCCCGGCGGAACCTTGACCGCAAAATTTCCATTCATCGTTTCGACAGCTTGTTCGCCGCCCAATAACGCCTTAAACACACTGATATGCAAGTCGCGATGCAAGTCATCTTCTTTGCGTTCATAAATCGGGTTATCCCTAACTTGAATCACGAGAAACAGATCGCCGGCCGTGCCGCGTCCGTTATTTGCACCTTGCCCCTTCACCCGCACTTTTGAACCCGTTTTTACGCCGCGTGGAATCTTGACCTCAATGTCATTTTGGCCGGTCTTAGACACAATCCGAGTTGTGCCATGGTAAGCCTCTTCCAGACTCAGTTCGACGGGTTCCTCGATATTGCGGGAGCGTGTTGTGCGAGCCGCCGAGCCGCCGAAAATCGTCGAGAAGAAATCGTTGGAGAAGTCGTCATCACCAAAGGCTTGTGGCCGTGGGCCACTATTAAATGGATTGCTGCCAGTATTGCCGGTGCGGCGCGCCCACTGTTGCCAATCGTAGCTACGCGGGTCACCGCCGCTGCGTCGATAGGTCTCGTAGTTCGAACCCAATTGGTCAAACAAGCGGCGCTTTTCTGGGTCGCTCAACACCTCATGGGCTTCGTTGATTTCTTTGAACTTTTCCTCGGCTGTTTTATCGCCCAGGTTGGTATCTGGGTGATGCTGGCGAGCCAATTTGCGATACGCCTTTTTAATAGCGTCCGCATCGGCGGTGCGTTCTAAACCCAGAATCTTGTAATAGTCTTTGTATTCCATGCGTTCCTAGCCGTCAACTTTCAGCTTTCGGTTTTCAACTTTCAGCTTTCAGCTTACTGCTTTTCAATCTCCTATTCTATGCTTCAATACTATTAGCTATGTATAAGAATTTAAGTATGGGTGCCTTGGGACACCAGGTGCCATTTGATCAGGCGTGCGCGTTGGCGCAAAAAAACAACTTTCCTGGCGTAGATTTGGATATGGGCTTTTTGAGCCGTCTGGCTATTTCGAAATCAAGTCCGGATGCGAAGGATTGGTTTGGCAGCACTGGGCTGATCGCCGGCAGTTTTGGCTGCAGCGTGGCTTGGCGTGAGTCGGACAGCGACCGGGCCTATGCTGATAGCCTAGGTCGCTTGGTTGAAGAGGCCAAGCTGGCGGCAGAACTGGGTTGCACTCGCTGTGTGACTTGGGTGATGCCACGCTCGGATACGAATGATTTTTACGCGCATTTTGATCGGGTTGTCCCACGGCTGCGGCGGGTAGCTGATATCCTCAAGATGTACGGCATGATGTTTGGTCTAGAATTTGTCGGGCCAGCCACTCTGCGCGAAGGCCATAAGTATGATTTTGTTCACACCATGGATGGCATGCGCACATTCGCCGCCGCCATTGGCATGGACTCGCTTAACACTGGCCTACTGCTCGATTGTTTCCATTGGTGGACTGCCCACAGCTCAGTCGCTGATCTGGAGCGATTGAATAAGGAAGAGATTGTCTATGTCCATGTCAACGATGCCGCTGCTGGACGTGGGCCGGATGAGCAAATTGACAACGAGCGCGAGATGGTCGGCGCAACCGGCGTGATTCCGATCAAAGCTTTCATCGCGACGCTGCGCAAAATCGGCTACGATGGCCCGGTCACGGTTGAACCCTTTAATAAGGCTATCCGTGAAATGGCTCCCGAACACGCCGCGGCAGTGACGAGCAAAGCTTTGGATAAAGTGCTTAGTAATTAGTCCTAAGTTCTGAGTACGCACAACACTTGTTAGGTCACATTCGTAACTAAGCACTAAGCACCCTGGACTTCAGACAGCTCCAAATGCCATTCCCAGCTCGCGCAGCCATTTGCGATAGCTGATAGCGGTGCGGTCACTTTTGAGGTGTAATTCGGCTTGCAGATCGAGTGGGAGAAGCTCTGGTCGCTGAGACTGCAAAATGGGTTGATCTTGCAGAAAGATTTTGTCCTGAAAGGCGGCCAGTTCACGCTCCGGCACATCAAGGCTGTAATTCATCGCCATCACCATCCATGCTACGCTGTCAGCAGGCGCGACAGGGGTGACGATCAGCAGGATCGATAACTGCGGGCCGGTGGATTCTTTGCGCAAATAGGCGGTGAGCGGACGAAAGGCGGCATAGGTGTATTCGACTACAGTGCCTTGGCCGGTGCCAAAGCCGTCTGGCTGGAAGACCCGGATGCCTTTGGCCAAGACGCCATCGGCGTTAATCTCTGCTTCGTAGTCGGCAATCTCTGGCCGCTCACGCGTCCCGAGAATGCCTTCGTGAACAAATGGGAAATGGCCGACATCCAGAAAATTCTCGATGATGCGCGGTCCACTGGCGTGCACTGGATATGGCCCACACGCGACTTTGCGGAAAGCAGGGTCGTTGCCTTCGGGGAAGGGCGGCACCGGTTGCCTCGGCGTGCCCAGACAGACCCAAACCAAGCCGTAGGCCTGCGTTGCGAGATATGTCTTGGTGCGGGCCTTAGTGGGGATGGCCTGACCCGGATGTGCTGGGATGCGCACGCACTGTCCAGTGTGGTCATACGTCCAGCCGTGATAGGCGCATTCCAACTGGCCATCACATACTTTGCCGATCGACAAGCGTGTGCCGCGATGCACACACAGGTCTTGCCACACCTGCACCTGATCGCCCGCTCGCCAGACCACCAAGTCTTCACCCAGTACACGTGCTGAAAGCGGGTTTTGTGGGTCGAGTTGATGGGTGAATGCTACGGGGTGCCAATCGTTGAGCAAGAGCGGATGATGAACAGGATCCATTGCGGTCATCTTACCTGCTTATAGATTTCCCAAATAAACTTGGCGCATAAACCCTCGCAGTCTTCGAAGACCGCGAGGGTTGAATGAGTCAACTCTAAATGGGAAATCAATTAGCGGTTCTTCAAATCGCCCAATGCGCCTTCTTGCATAAATATCACACGTTCGGCAATATTCGTAGCGCGGTCACCGATACGCTCCAGACAATGGCCAGCATGCATGAGCCAGATCCCGTCTTCAATGTTGGCCGGGTCGTTGGTCATGAGGGTGGTCGCATACACGACAAAATCGTTGTATAGCTTGTTAATATATTCATCATCATCGACCAATGCTCGGGCTGCATCAGCATCTTTATTCAAGAAAGCCTTGGTGCTGCGCTGCAACAGCTCACGTGCTGCCCGCGACATATCCAAGAGATTGTACGGGCCAACGTTGGCGTTACTATTTTGCGAGATGCGCCGGGCCGCTTTGGCGATGCCCTTAGCATAATCGCCGCAGCGCTCTAATTCCGTTGCCACAAATGTAGCTGCCAGCACTTCGCGCAGATCGCGTGCCACCGGATTCTGAGTGGCCATCACAGTGACGCATTCGTGCTCAAGGTCATACCGTAATTTATCGCTAGTGGCGTCTTCCTGTTTGACCAGCATGGCTGCGTCAAAATCACGGTCAACCAAGGCTTGCATGGCGCGTTCGGTGGCGTTGTCGGCGCGCTCGCCCAGGGTTTGGAGGGTAGAGCGGATGTGATCGAGTGCTCTGTCAAAAAGTGTACGGGTCATAGCTTGATCTCAATCATAAAACAAAAACCGGCTCTTTCTTTAAGAGCCGGTTAACGTTCTGTGTCTGTGTCTATCCGTGATTTCGCAAAATTGCGCGCACTACATGTTTTTGGCGGCGTAGCCGGGGCCGGTCGCAAAAAATGCAGTGTTCCAAGCGATGTCACCGGTAAAGTCTACCTGCTCGCCACCTTCGGCGGTCCAGAGGGTTTTGACACCCTGACCCAGCAGGTTCAACTGCTGACCGGCTTTCATGGTGTAGGCAGAGGGAACCTCATCTTGCGGGAAGATTGCCTCATAGGGGCACTCCGGCACGCAGGCACCGCAGTCAATGCAGGTGTTTGGGTCGATGAAAAACAGAGGCCACTCGTCCTCAGGCTTGCCAGCGATGATGCACTCTACGGGACATACGTCCACACAGGCGCCGTCACGCAAACACAAGCTCGTAATATAGTGCGACATTAAATCAAAACTCCTTTGTCTGGCTTTTTAAGTAGAGATGCGACGCATTGCATACGCTTCTCGTTTCCAAGCGGCTTATTTGCCGAAATTAACCGTGGTTAATTTAGCGTTTTATACCTGATTAACCATGAGTTGTCTAGGGAAGATCGTCACTGCATTGCCATGTTGCATGGCGCAAATTGCGCATTTCCACAAAAACAGAGGCGCGAAAAATGGTAGAGACGCGAAATATGATAGAGACGCGAAATTTCGCGTCTCTACCACGGGCGATCGGTTACGCTGCGAAGCGTTTGGCCACATCGTCCCAGTTCACGACACTCCAGAATGCCTTGAGGTAATCCGCGCGCTTGTTTTGATATTTTAGGTAGTAGGCGTGTTCCCAAACATCGACGCCGAGGATGGGTGCACCGCTGCTGTCCATGAGTGGATTATCCTGATTAGGGGTAGAAACGATGGCAAGTTTGCCGTCCTTCTTCACCAGCCAGGCCCAGCCAGAACCAAAGCGGCCAAGACCAGCCTTCTCAAACGCTTCTTTCATGGCGGCCAAACTGCCGAAAGCAGTGTTAATGGCAGCGGCCAGGTCACCAGAAGGTTCGGCAGTGCCAACCTTTAGTTGCTCCCAGAACATGGTGTGGTTGACATGGCCGCCGGCGTTGTTGCGGACAGGGCCGCGAATGCCTTCGGGTACTTTACTCAGGTTTTGAATCAGCTGTAAAGCGCTCATGCCCTGCAATTCAGCAGAGGACTCTTTCAACGCATTGTTCAGGTTCGTCACGTAGGTGGCATGATGTTTGTCGTGGTGAATCTGCATTGTCGTAGTGTCAATATACGGTTCGAGCGACTCGTATGGGTAGGGCAAAGCCGGTAATTCGTGAGCCATTTTTTGTAAAACTCCTTATTTAGAGGACGCCATCCAAGTATCAAATACTAGATGGTCTTCGCCTCATTTGAAAACGATTATAAAGGCCAGTCTGAGCTAATGGTGAGTGTAGACTCGAATCCGATGTTTTCTTTCATTGGCGTGAGCACACGTCTGTCATCCATCATGCGCGTTTTCCCACACTGGATGGCTGATCTTGGGAGGACAATGCCATTGGTGGGGATCGATTTGCCATTGCATGCGCCTGCACAGCAGTATCGTGAAGTGCTCGCGGGGATTAAAGATGATCCCAACCAGGTCGGTGGGTTGGTCACCACTCACAAATTGGATTTGTATGCGGCGGGGTGGGATCTGTTTGACGAGGTTGATGCATATGCGCACTTGTGTGGCGAAGTATCGTGCATCTCCAAGCATGGCGCGCGTTTGGTCGGCCATGCCAAAGACCCCATTACTGCTGGGCTAAGTTTGACCGAATTTGTGCCGGTGAATCATTGGCAACAAACGGGTGGGGCGGCGCTGTGTTTGGGGGCGGGCGGAGCAGCCCTGGCGATTTCGCTGCATTTACTGACTAACGCTGCGGTTGGCAATGCCCCATCCCGGCTGACCCTGACCGATGTGAGCGCGGCACGCCTGGCTCATGCCCAGCAGATTCATACACAGTTAGCACGCAGCAGAGTGTTGCCTGTTGCGGTGGATTATGTGCAGGTATCACCTCATGACAGTTCGCGAGTCGATGGACTGTTGCGTGATTTGCCGGAGGGTTCGTTACTCATCAACGCAACCGGCATGGGCAAAGACCGACCCGGTTCGCCGATTGGGGCCGACGCTGTACTCCCGCGCCGTGGCCTGATTTGGGAGCTGAACTATCGCGGCGAGCTGGATTTTCTAAAGCAGGCTGAAGCCCAGCGGAATGAACGCGAGTTGCAGCTACAGGATGGCTGGCGCTATTTTTTGCATGGCTGGACCCAGGTGATCGAAGAGGTGCTGCATATTCAGCTGAGTGAAGCGCAGTTTGCGGGCTGGGCTCAGATTGCGGCACAGGTTAGGTAATAGTGAGTTTGATTTCAACGCAGAGACGCAAGGGCGCAGAGATGCAAAGAATATAAAGAGAAAACCTTTGCGTCTCTGAGTCTCTGCGCCTTTGCGTTAAGAAACCCTGTATTGCAACCGCGTTGCAGTAGTTCAGACGTATGACAAACCTGTATCTTGAGTGTGTCATCGTAACGCGCTAAGAGCCTATCTCTAAACCGTTCACGTCCGCATCCTTCGACTTCGCTCAGGATGCTTACACATAGGTTCAGAGATAGGTTCTAAGATAGTCGCGCTCAAAGCTGAATAGCGTGCGTGTAAGGGAGTTCCCCCTACTTAAATAGCTCTTTTCGCACTACGCTTTCTGGCAACTTGATTGCTCTAAAGAATGCCATGACTAACGTTGTTAAACGTTTTTCTCTAGATATCGCACAACTCTTTTCGACTCATCGCAACACCGTTTCCAGCCTCGCCGTAATGGCAACGTTGCTTACTTCGATTATCGGGATGCCACACGC